>CALGXY010000067.1:0-3053 GCA_937935155.1 uncultured Atopobium sp.
GCAATCAAACAAGTGTGATTGATGTAACTATAGAAATTAAAAATGATAGAGAAGAGACTGAGCCTATAGGAGGAATAGATTTTCTCGGCACTGTTTTAATTCCACAAGCCAACAACACCTATTACATTTGCGATTTAGGAAATGAAAATTCCCTTTGGCCGCTTGTCCAGCCAAATATAACCACTTCGCGAATTGCCATCAAACCGCACACCTCGTATGTTTTTCATGTGCCTTATGTAGTAAATCTTACAGGAGAGGAAATCTATAGAAATCCGATTACTGATACAACATTTGATTTGCTTGTTTCTCGTCTACCTGTAGAAAAACGAATTCGAGTGTCTTTGTAGCAACTCTTAGCGCTCCAGCTACAGGTTTCATCACTCCCACTACAGATTTAGCTACTTTCACTACAGATTGTGCCACCCCTTCCACTACGGATGAATGGATTGTTAGCTGCCTCCCAGTTTGCGCTAAAATAATACCTTACGTTTTTGAAGCGCAATGGGAGGCATCATGGGTCTTAAGTATGAAACCGCACGATATGAGGCATCATACGGGGCAATTTCACAACTTCCTTCTCCAGAGACCCCAGAGGTGGCTTTTGTGGGCCGCTCAAACGTGGGTAAGTCTTCCCTCTTAAATAAACTTATTGGACGAAAACAGCTCGCACGAGTTTCAAGCGTCCCAGGTAAAACTGCAAATATCAACTTCTTTGACGTTGATGGCGTCAAATTTGTAGACTTGCCTGGATACGGATTTGCACGAGTTTCTCGCCAAGAAAAACAGCGCTGGGCAGACCTCATTGGCGGCTACTTTGAGCAAGAACGCAGCTTTAACCTGGTCATTAGTCTTGTTGATATCAGACACGAGGCTCAAAAGCTTGACCTACAGATGATCAACTTTCTCCAAGAGGCTGAGCTGCCCTTTGTAGTTGCGTTTACCAAGGCAGACAAGATTGCGCGCGGCAAGCAAAATCAAGCCGCGGCCGCCCTGCGCAAGGCATTCCACATCACCCCTGAACAGGCCATTATTACCTCATCCGAGACCGGCCTGGGCATTGACGAGTTGCGCCGCCGCATCGAAGACGCAACTATCTAGGAGCATCATGGATCCAATCCACCAGCAAGAGCAAGAGCACCTCTCCCACGTATACCAAAAACTTGTTGAGATTCGTGAGGATTTGGACACAACGCTCAACACCACGCAAAAAGATGCAGCTAGAGACCTTCGTCAGATGAGTGAAGAAATCCGTCCAGACTTTGGCGGCGCGGACGAAACCATCGAGACCCTTGCGGCCATTGAGACGCTCAACAGCGTTATTGATACGTACAACCAGTACCACGATTTCACTGTCGAGAAACTCGGTCGAGTCGAAATTCTCTTGAGGCAGCCTTACTTTGCCAAGGTTACACTCAAGATGCGACCTGGACGTCCTTCTCGCGATGTATACATTGGCGCGGCTGGCATCACTGACAAAGATCGCACGCCGCTCATTGTTGACTGGCGCAGCCCCGTTGCCGAGACGTATTACAACCAAGAGATGGGAACTACGTCGTACCAGGTAGACGGCAAGAAAAGAACGGTTGAGCTGGAGCTTCGCCGACAGTTTGACATCACGCGCGACAAGCTGAACCTCTACTTTGACACAACGGTTGCCATCGAAGACTCTCTGCTGCTTGCCGCACTAAAGCGTCAGCACACCGAGAAGCTGCAGGCCATCACCGCAACTATCCAGCGCGAACAAAACGTTGTTGTCAGGCACGAGGATGTGCCCGTTCTATTGGTCAACGGCATTGCAGGCTCGGGCAAAACATCCGTTTTGCTGCAGCGTATTGCGTACCTTCTCTACCAGCAGCGCACCACACTTACCGCAGATCAGGTGTACCTGTTCACTCCTAACGAGATGTTTGGTCGCTACATCAACACCGTTTTGCCCAGCATGGGCGAGCACAATCCGCAAGTGTTTACCTGGGATTCTTTCCTCAAGGCTTTGGGTCTGGCCGACCACGCATCGGGCGCCCACAACAACCCCGATTCTCTGAAGAAGCTTGAGGAGCAACTTGCTTCACTCGAGCTCTACGAAGACGACTTCAAGGCCATTTCTGTTGAAGGAACCACGCTTATTAAGCCAGCTCAGGTGGCTAGTTCTGTGGCAAAGTTCTCGCAATTCCCTGTTGGCCCGCGCCTCATTGCACTTGCCAAAGACGAACTCCACACCCGCCTGGAGCGCAGGCTTGGTCAGATGGCTCACAACGACGAAATCCAGGAAGAGATGCTCTCCCTTGACGTTGAGCAGCAGCTTGAGGTCTTTGGCCGCACCATCAGCCCTTCCGACGAGGAAGAAGTTCTGGCGCGCACCCGCGAGTTCCTCAACTGGCGCTTTGCCTCCGCACACGAGGTCATCGAGTCCGCTTCCTGGCTGCGCATCGACCGCATTGGCATGCGCATGCTCAACGCCTCCGCGCTGAGCGGTGCCGAATGCGTTTACCTGCGACTTCTTATCACAGGTGCTGGCGAGAAAAACGTCAAGTTTGTCATGATCGACGAGGTCCAGGACTATACCGAAACGCAGCTTATGGTGCTTGGAAAGTACTTCTCGCGCGCGCACTTTCTGCTTTTGGGCGACTCTAACCAGGCAATTTGGGAAGACACCGCAACGTTTGAGCAGATTGAGAAGATCTTTAGTGCAACACACGGCGAGGGCGCTGTTTCTACCTGTAAACTTCTGACCAGCTACCGCTCCTCTCCCGAGATTACTGCACTGTTTACCTCGCTTTTAAGTGAAGAAGAGCGTGGCCAGACAAGCTCTGTTCAGCGCGGCGGCAAAAAACCTGAGTTCTTTGAGGTGGTCGCTGACAACAAAGATACTGAGCGCGCCGAGTACCTGCAAACTATGAAGTCCCTTATTGAGCAGGCACAAGAGTTTGACGGGCTGACCGCCATTGTGTGTACCGAGAAGTCTCGTGTTCGCTGGCTGGCCAAACAGCTGGAAGGGGTTTTTGCAGAAGGCGGAAACGGCGTAGCGGACGGCACGACCGATGTCGTTGCGGGCA
>CALGXY010000068.1:0-11628 GCA_937935155.1 uncultured Atopobium sp.
GTTCCGTAGATACAGAATTTATCGATAGTTAAATTTCTTATATAAGTCTATTCATTTTCAAGCATATTAGATGAAGTTTATGCATAGAGATGCATATCAAATAGGGAGACCACCTAGCTGCCTGGCCATCTTGATCAAAAGTCCGACGATTCTTCAGTGAGGCCTGCCAAAACCGCACTATTTTGCACGGGAAGCTTAACCCGAGGCCAACACGCTGCAGAAAAAAGCTGGTAACCCTTTCGGATTACCAGCTCAAGGTCAGTATGTTTCTTGCCACATGAGAAAGCCACGTGTGACCAGCGCTTTCGCACTCGGAGGTCGTGCGGGCTCGCACCCGTCGAACCTGCGACAACTTCGCGCCCGCCGCGCCGCACCGTGCGTGCTCTTAGTGAGTTGCGTCCTCGAAGAACTCCCATGCCTGAGCGTCGGTTGCGCCCTCGTGAACGATCATGCGGACAGCCTCAGCCATCTGCAGAGGATGGGTGCTCTGGAAGATGTTACGTCCCATGTCAACGCCGCGTGCGCCCTTGCGGATAACGTCGTATGCAAGGTGCAGAGCGTCGCGCTCAGCAAGCTTCTTACCACCAGCAACAACAATTGGAACTGGGCATGCTGCGGCAACTTCCTCGAAGTCCTCGCAGTCGTAAGTCTTAACAATCTGGCAGCCCATCTCGGCGATGATACGGGTTGCAAGCTTGAAGAAGCGGCCGGTGCGCTCCATATCCTTACCAACAGCGCAAACGCCAAGGGTAGGAATGCTGTAGCGGAAGCCAGCGTTAATGACCTGGCTGAGGTTATCAATGCTGGAGAGCTGACCATCAGCACCAATGAAGGTCTGAACAGCCATGCAGTCTGCGTTCATGCGGATAGCATCCTCAATGTCAACAGCAACAACCTCGTGAGAGAGGTCAGACTGCAGCATAGAAGAGCCGGAAGAAACGCGAAGAGCGATGCCCTTTGAAATCTCAGGAGAAACGCAGGTTCTAATTGCGCCGCGAGTGCCCATGAAGCAGTCAACATAAGGAGCAAGCTGTGGAAGCAGCAGGTCAAGACGCTCAAGACCAGCGGTTGAACCCATGAAGTAACCGTGGTCAAATGCGAACATTACAGTGTTGCCGCTCTTTGGATCAAAGATGTTGGAGAGGTGCTTCTGCATACCCCAGTCGAGGTTGTTTGCACCCTTTACATAAAATCCCTGATTGTTAGCAAAAGGAGTGTCTACGTGATAATCCTTAGCTACTTTCAATCCGTCCAAATCTGCCATGAAAATCCTTTCTATAAAACCTTAAAGCGCGCAGAGAAGGCGTCTTCTTGGGCGAAGCTGCCTCGTAAGAGAACGCGCCTCTTTGGGCGCCCGCCCTGGGTAGACCGCCCTCCTCTGCGGCTGAATTACCTCATAAGCTGGCGAGAAGATCGGTCTTCTCGCCAGCTAGAACTTACGCCTTGATTAGAAGGAGTAGTTGTTCATGTTCTCCTTGGTGAAGACAAGGCGCTCAGGAAGCAGGACTACGCCGTTGTTCTTCTCGAGAGTCTTTGCGCCCTCAGCGATGGAGCTGTTTGGCTCAACCTTGACATCGCCAATGCTTGGGATGGAGATGGTGTCGCCAACCTTGACCACGTTACCAGCTGCGAGGAATGCTGCAACGTAGCAGCCCATAGCGCCCTGAACTGCGCAGTCCCAGAGACCCCAGTTGTAGATGGTGCCGTGCTCGCAGTAGGACTTGATGGACTGTGGAGAAGCAAAACCGGTGATGGTGATCTTCTTTTCGTCGTAGCCCTTGTTCTCTGCAGCCTGGAGCTGGCCAGGAAGAGCGGTGGAGTCGTTGCAGATGATCAGGTCGATATCTGGGTAAGCATCGAGAATTGCCTCGCCAATGGTGATTGCCTGCTCAGCGTCCTGGTTGGAGTAGTAGTTCTCGTGGACGTTCTTCCACTTAGGATACTTCTCCTTGATAATCTTCTGTGCAGCTACCTGCCAGGAGTTCTGGTCGGTAACGGTTGCCTGGGAGTAGTGCCAGACGTAGGTGATCTCGTCCTTCTCTGGGTCCTTGCCGCGCTCCTTGAGGCCAGCAACGCCCATGTCAACAAGCATCTGACCAAGAATCTCTGGGGTGCCCTGAGAAACCATGAGGGTACGATCCTCTGGGTTAGCGTCGGAGTCCCAAGTGGTAACTACGATACCAGCAGCGGTTGCCTTCTTCAGTGCGTCAGAAACGCCGTTTGCGTCAACGGTGGAGATGCTGATTGCGTCTACGCCGTTAGCAACTGCCTGGTTGATGACGGAAACCTGAGCGGAAACGGAAGCAGTTGCGTCGCCGATGTAGTCAACGGTGAAGCCCCACTCCTTGGACTTGTCCTGTGCGCCCTTGTTTGCGGACTCGAAGAATGCGTTGCCGGTGACCTTAGGAATAAATGCTACGGTCTTACCCTTGACGTCTCCGCCACCCTCGGACTTCTTGGTCTCTTCCTTCTTCTCGCCACCACCATTATTGCAGCCTGCCAGAGCGAGGCCAGCGCTAACTGCGGTGATACCAGCGGCACCAATAAAACCACGACGAGTAATCTCTTGCATAGGTAACCTCCCTTGTCTGTGCCTAAGGCACAATTTCCCCAAAGCTTATGCCTTGGCTTTACTGCTGCTAGAAAGCAGCGATTTCAAAAACGTACCAATATTTGTTCCGCTTGCTGCCGATCGAGCAACGATGACAACAACCAGCAGGACACCAACAGGAATATCCAGATACTGTGGGCTTACCTTGAAGCACAGTGGCAAGCCGAAGCGCAGGAACGCAATAACAAACGAAGCAAGTGCGGTACCCACAATGGAGCCCTTACCACCAGTGGAAAGCGTGCCGCCCAAAACAACTGCGGTGATGATATCCATGGTAAGGTCGGCACCAAGGTCGGACTTAGCGGTGCCCAGGTAAGCGGTCAGAACAACACCTGCGATAACAGCGGAAACAGCAGAGAGCATGTAGGTGGACATGATGACTGCTCGGCTGTTAATACCAGAGAACTCAGCTGCGCTCTGGTTAACGCCAACCAGAGTAACGCGACGACCATACTTGGTCTTGTGCAGCAGGATGAACGCAATGACCAGCATCAGGATGTAGATAAGAAGCTGGAATGGGATGACGCCAAAGAGCTGGAAGTTAGATACAAACTTGAAGTCCTCGGGGAAACCGCCAATTCCCTGGTAGCTCTCGGTCTTGGAGAGCGTAGAGATGAGCAGTGCCAGACCGGAGTACAGGAAGCTGCCGCCCAGGGTAACAACCATTGCTTGCACTCGACAGTACGCAATCAAGAAGCCCGAAAGCGCACCACAAGCAACAACCAGGACAAAGGCAACGCCCACGGCGCCCCAGATAGGAAGACCAAAGTCCTGCCAGCCAACGCCAATGGTGATGGACGTCAGACCAACCAGAGACGCAACCTGGATGTCGATGCCGCCGGTAACCATAACAAGCGTTACAAAGAGCGAGATCATAAAGACTGGCAGGTTATCGTTAATGCTGGTAAACAGCAGTGCTGGACGTAAGAACTTGCCGTTTGCAGCACCAAAAATCACAAACTCAAGCACAAGCAGACCGATGAGGATCATGTTCCAGCTTGTCTGGCCCTTGGACAAGAATCCCTTAAGTGTCTTCATCATTAGCGAACACCGCCCTTCTTACCCAAAGGGCTCATTGCTGCCTCGCCAAAGTCTGCAATCTGCTCTGCAAGAACCTCAGAGGTTGCCTTTGGAGAAACACGTGCGTTCAGACGAGCGTGCCTGTTCTGAACAATGGAGCGGTGCTGAAGCAGAGCGTCCACAACAACAATGACAATCAGAATGACACCGGTAATTGCGTTGTCGTAATTTGACGAGAAGCCCATGAAGACCAACAGGTAGCTGATGGATGCCATGATGACGGAACCGACAGCTGCACCAAGGACGGAGCCAACGCCACCAAGCAAGCTAACGCCACCAAGAACGCAAGCTGCAATAGCCTTCATCTCGTAGCCGTTGCCGCTCATTGGGGTGACAAAACCAATACGGCTGCAGAAGATGATGCCGCCGATAGCTGCCATAACGCCGCAGATGACGTATGCCAGAACCTTGGTCTGAAGAGCTGGAATACCAACCAGGGTTGCACCGTTAGCGTTATCGCCAACTGCTGCAAACCAGCGACCGCGACGGGTCTGGGTCAGCGCAAAGTGAATCAGAATAACCAGTGCAATAACTGCGCAGTAGTAAACGGTGAAGTCGCCAATACCAGTTACTGCCGAGAAGTCCTTGAACTCCTTAGGAAGGTTCTCAACCCACTGACCATTGGTGTACACGTAAACGATACCGCGCAGAACGCCGTTGGTACCCAGGGTAAAGATGAGCGATGGAGCCTTCATAACTGCAACGCCCCATGCATTTACCAGGCCAATTGCTACGCCAATAAGAATACCTACCAGGCAAGCAACAGGAAGTGGAGTTCCATCTCTGAGCATGCTGCCAACTACCACAGCAACAAGTCCCAGGTTGGAACCAACAGAAACATCAATCTCACCAATAAACAGGGTGAAGGCCACACCAACAGCGACCAATGTGTAGACAACGGACGTGTTAAAGCAGGCAGCAATTGTTGCAGGTGTCAAGAATGCGGGATTCATTGCACCAACAATAATAAAGAGAGCAATCAGGAATGCGAGGCTGCTCAGTCCCCTAGCCTTGAGAAGGCGCTTTACAAGATCCATACGTCACCTCCTACAATCCAAATGCAGCGGACATGAGGTTGTCCTGCGTAATTTCTTCTTTTTTGAACTCGTGATTAATACGTCCCTGATACATGGTGAACGCACGGTCAGCAAGCTCAATAATCTCTTCCATATCAGAAGAAATCAGAAGAATAGAAACACCTTGCTTACGGAGCTCCTGCAGAACAGCGTATACATCGCCACGAGCAGCAGCATCAATACCACGAGTTGGCTCGTCCAAAATAACAACCTTTGGAGCAACCGAGAATGCGCGGCCAATAACAATCTTCTGCTGGTTACCACCAGAGAGGCCACCTACCTCCTGATCAAGGCCTGTGACCTTGGTGCGGAAGTTATCAACGTAGTTCTGAGAAACCCTATCCTCTTCTTTGCGGTTAAGCAGCAGCTTACCCAGGGAAGAGTTAGCAAGCAGAGAGCTTGTGGTGTTCTCAGCAACGTCACGAATTCTAAACAGACCGTCGTTGAAGCGATCCTCTGGGACATAGCTCAGGCCTGCAGCAATAACGTCTTTGGTGGACTTGCCAGTAATGTCTTTACCGTCGACAAATACCTTGCCGCCCAGGACCTTATCCATACCGTAAATGGTGGTAGCCATCTCTGATCTACCAGCACCAACGATACCTGCAAGACCAACAATCTCGCCTGGATAAATATTGAGGTTTACGTCAGCAAAACCGTAGCCCGTGAACTCAGCAAGCTCAAAGATTGGCTCTGCGTCGTAATCAATGTTTGCGCTCTCGGCAATCTCTTTCTTAATCTCTGCTGCGTCTGGTGGAAGAAGTCCACGTACAAGATCTTCTCGCGTGAAGTCCTCTACCTTGCCGCGCATAGCCATAACGCCGTCGCGCAGAATGCCAATGCTGGTAGAAATCTCAAAGACCTCTGCCAGGCGGTGGGTGATGTAGATGATACCGATGTTCTTCTGCTTGAGCTCCTGGACTACCTTGAAGAGGCTCTGTACCTCATCAAAAGTAAGTGCGGAAGTTGGCTCGTCCAGAATAAGAATCTCGGAGTGACGCATAAGACCGCGGAGAATCTCAACCATGCCCTGCTCAGCAATAGAAAGTGTCATTGCCTTGCGGTCCAGGTCAAGCTCCCAGCCAATCTCTTTCATGGTGTCTTCGAGCATCTTGTTAAGCTCGGCCTTTGGAGCCTCAAAACCAATGGTGATGTTCTCTCTAACGGTCATGTTAGGGAACAGCATTGGCTCCTGAGGAACCATATAAATACTGTGTGCAAGCGCGGCCTTAGGGTTGGAGATATCAACCTTTTGACGATCGATAGAAATTTCTCCCTCATCGGCAGAGTAAATACCCATGATGATCTTCATGAGGGTAGATTTACCGGAACCGTTGCCACCAATAAGAGAAATAACCTCTCCTGGCGCCAAATCTAAGTTAATGCCTTTTAAGACCTCGTTGGAACCAAATGACTTCTTGATTCCGCGGACGGAAAGAAGTGTGTCACACTGCTCGCACACATCTTTTCCTTCAGGCGACTTTGGGTCAGTGGCATCGATATCGATGCCAAAAGTTTCACCCATAGTACCTCCTACCAAAAATAACAAACGGCCGTACAAAATCTCACACTTTGAAGATATATATAAATAGGCATTCTTCAAAGCACCGTCACGGCAAACGGTATTATTACTGCCGTGAATGGTATTTTTGATTGTATCATGAACAATAGTCCGCAATACCTCTATACGTAATTATGGTATTTGTAGTATATCTTCCTGTTAATAGGGAGAATAATTACTATAATGAAGTCTAGTATGTTAGATACAAATGTTTTATCATTAAACAAAAGTATCAACAGGAGGACACATGGACGAACAAACTTATGCACTAGCCACCAAGGCTGCATGGTATTACTACATGGAAGATAACACCCAGGCTCAGATTGCTGAGGTCATGGGCGTTTCTCGTGCAAAAGTTATTCGTCTGCTTGAAGAGGCCCGCGCTCAGGGCATTGTTCAGTTCAGCTTCAGAAAGAACGATAGCCAGCGCGTTTCCGCAGAACAGCTCCTTATTGACCGCTTTGGCCTCAAGGACGCTTTTGTGGTCCCAACTCCCCTGGACAGTTCTGCCATTAATCAATCCATTGCTCAGGGCGCAGCTCACTACGTCTCCGATCACCTGCGCGAGGACGGCTACCTCAACATTGGCTACGGCGATACCGTCAGCCGTATGCTGGGGTTTCTCGCCAAAAACCGCGAAGAGTCGCTCAACGTTGTAAGCCTTACGGGCGGCGTGAGCTACTACCTGCCATCCGTTGGCACAACCGCCTACTCCATGCACCTGTTCCTGACACCGTCTCCACTGGTTGTGTCTTCTCGCCAAGTGCGCGATGCACTTCTTGACGAGAAAAGCCTGCAAGACGTGTCAACTATGACGGAATACGCGGATATGAGTGTGGTTGGCATCGGCGCCGCAGTTGAGGGCGCTACCGTTTTGCGCAACGGCATCCTGAACGAGGGCGAGCTGACCGTACTTAAGATGCAGGGAGCCGTTGGCGACGTCCTGAATCACTTTATGGATAAAGACGGCAATCTTATTCAAACAGAAATTGAAGATCGCGTCATTAGTACCGATCTAGACAAGCTTCGCCAGCTCAAGAACGTTGTTGGCGTTGCTGGTGGCAAAGATAAAGTTACGGCAATTAAAGCAGTGCTTAACGGCGGCTATCTGAACGTGCTAATCACGGATTCAGACACCGCTGCTGAGCTGCTTCTTTCGTAAACAAGGAGGATCTGATGAGCAAGTATCTTCTTGCACTAGACGCGGGAACAGGAAGTATTCGCGCCGTTCTCTTTAGTGTTGACGGTGAGCAGGTTGGGGTTGCTCAGCGCGAGTGGGAGCACCACGAGGACCCTCGTTGGCCTGGCAGCATGGACTTTGATTGGGTTGCTGACTGGCAGCTTGCTCTGGACTGCATCAAAGAGGTTCTGGCAAAGACCTCCATTGATCCTAAAGAAATCGCTGGTATTTCCACCACCTGCATGCGCGAGGGCATCCTCCTGTATGACCAGGACGGCAACGAGATTTGGGCATGCGCTAACGTTGACGCCCGAAGTGTCGATGAGGTCAAGCAGCTCATTGATATGGATCCAGAGCTTGAGAAGAAGATTTACCAGAAGAGTGGCCAGACCTATGCACTAGGTGCTCTACCTCGTCTTCTGTGGGTTAAGAACAAGATGCCAGAGATCTACAACAAGGCAGCCAAGATTGGCATGTTCAACGACTGGCTTGCTTACAAGCTCACCGGTATTCTGGCAGTTGAGCCATCAAACGGCAGCACCACCGGCATCATGAGTCTGGAGGAGCGCTCCTGGGATCCAGAGATTGCAAAGGAGTGCGGTCTTCGTGACGACCTGTTTGGCCAGGTTATCGAGTGTGGAGAAGTTCTTGGCGCTGTAACTGCAGACGCTGCAGCAGAGACGGGCCTTGCTGAGGGCACGCCTGTTGTTGTCGGCGGCGGCGATTGCCAGCTGGGCATGATTGGCGTTGGCGCTTGCGAGCCTGGCCAGGCTGGCGTTTTTGGTGGTAGCTTCTGGCAGTACGAGTTCAACACCGATAAGAGCACTCCAGACCCAGATTATCGCGTCCGTGTAAACTGCCACGCTATTCCACAGATTTGGCAGTACGAGGCTCTGGCATTCAAGCCTGGTCTGGTTATGCGTTGGTATCGTGACGGCTTCTGCCAGGCAGAAAAGGCCGAGGCAAAAGAACGCGGCGTTGACGTGTACGACGTCATGAACGAGCGCGCTGCAGAGATTCCTGCAGGTAGCCACGGTATGCTTTGCTGCTTCAGTAACGTTATGAACTACATCCACTGGACCCACGCAAGCCCAACGTTCACCAACTTTGAGCTTGATCCAGAGCGTTTCAATAAGTACACCTTCTATCGTGCAATTTTGGAGAACACCGCCCTTCTCGTCCGTGGCCATATTGACCTGGTCAAAGAGGCTACCGGCAACGAGCCAGACGAGCTCATCTTTGCAGGCGGCGCTTCCAAGAGCCCTCTGTGGGCACAGATTGTTGCCGACGTTACCGGCAAGAACGTTCGCATTCCAGAGGTCAAAGAGGCAACTGCTCTGGGCGCTGCTGTTCTTGCAGGTTACGTCGTGGGCATCTACCCAAGTATCGCCGAGGGTGCAAAGCGCGTTGTTAAATGGGATAAGACATTCTCCCCCAACCCAGACAACAAAGCTGTTTACGATCAGCTCTATGTCCAGTGGAAGGATGTTTACAAGAGTCAGCTTGAGCTTGCAGAAGAGGGCAAGGTCAAGAGCATGTGGAGAGCTCCTGGTCTGTAAGCACCGGGACTCCGCTGCGCCGCGAATACGCGTGGCACGCAAAAAGAACGTTTGGTCGCATCAAAAGTTGCGCCTGAAAGGAAAGCAAGATGTTTATTGTCAATGAGAACGATTTTGAGTATAGGTGCGGAGATCACGGCCCTAAGTACCTGATGAAGGGCCCTCGCATGAACTATGCCATGGTCCAGTTCCAGCCAGGCCAGGATTTCCAGGCCCACTACCACAACATCATGGAGGAGAACTTCCACATCCTCCAGGGTAAGATTGACATTGTGGTTGACGGCGAGGTCCACACCCTCTCGGCTGGCGACTTCATCCACATTGAGCCCGGAGAGGTCCACTACGTCAACAACCCTTATGACGAGCCAATCGTTATGGTCTCAACCCTTGCTCCTTTCCAGGAGGTCGACAAGGTTGAGGTAGAGAACCCTACCTACTAAGAACAACATCTGGCGAGACAACCAGCGCTTGGCGAGAAGAACGTTCAAGCGTGACGTTCTTCTAGCCAGCGCAAACGCGAAGAGGGCTGCCTGGTGGTGGCCCTCTTTTTTATAAATCTCTAGACGGCATGATGTCAGACCACAACCAGATAGCACGGCTCATGTGTCTTGTCAAAGAGCATGTTTAGCACCAAACAATGGGATGTTTTGTTTCTATAGATGCTACAAGGAGGTTCCTAATTTTATTTAACCTCCAAAAATGACCGGTTTCTTTGAAGTCTAAAGTTGCCTTTTGAACAGAAAAGCTTCTTAAAACAGAATTGTCTAATTCACTATCAATTGGACCTGGTAAAGTCATTTTGAAGTTTGACGCACTGTTATTTGAATCATCACAAAAAACGACCACCTTATGCGTCTGCTCAAAATCATCAGCTGGAATCTGGCAAAAATGGTCAGCGTAAATTACGTTTGAAGACTTAAATCGGTTGAAATACAAAGTGTCTTCTGTGAATCCATAATCAATGCTGTCATCGCTATACATACAAAAACCATCATCAATCGCGCAAGAAAAAATAACTTTATGCGTTTCCTCATCAATGAGCTGATATCCCTGAATCTTTGAATGCTCTTCTATAAATCTATCAAGCTCATCAAGGGTAGGCTGTGCTTTTTCAACAGGATAGAGACCACCATTGCCATCAGGAAGCATGTTATTTAATAACGGATACTTTGATTCACCCTCATCTGAGCTTAAAACAGCGTCGATACTTAATAAGCCGCAAAAATTACCAACTCTTTCAGAACAAATTTCTCCATACTCATGCTCACAGGCACTATCTATCCAATTGAGAAAATCACTCTCTAGGTCTCCATAGCGTTCCCTAAACTGTTCAGAGCTAAGCTCTTTACGCTTTTGATCTAAAAACTTTGAGCTGATGTAGTCTTCATCATCAATGTAAAGGTCTTCAAAAGGTATTGGACCGGGTTTAAGTTTTCCCTCTTCAAAACACCTGCAACGAACAAATGCATCAAGACCCATTACAACTCCTTTCTCTGTTGCAACAAATCTAGATACTCATAAGATTTCATGTGTACAACAAAATGGACACTAAGGGTATTTTTTGCTTTGAGCAACTCTTCGAATTTGTCCTATCAAAAAGCAAGCCTCCATTTCTTGGCGCTCAAGAAATGGAGGCTGTATCAAACTCAAAAATACCTCTTGTTACTACTAAATAGTTAAAGATAAAAATGACTCCTCTGACATGACTCAAAAGGGTCATTAGTGCTCTATAGAAGAAATTCTATTCGTGCTTACGCCTGCGGATAAAACCTGCAGCAGCGAGAATAGATCCTGCGCTTGCTAAAAGACCAGTAGCTGATACAGCATCACCAGTTTCTGGAAGTACAGATTTCTTTGAACGACGTCCAGAAGAAGCCTGTTCCTGCGCGGTGCCATTTGATTGCTCCTGTGCATTCTGTCCTTGAGTCTCGGAATCTGCAGGAGCTGATGGGCCTGTAGGAGTGGTTGGTGTTGCTGGCGTTGCTGGCGTTACAGGGGTTGCAGTATTTGGTTTCCAAATAGCATAGAGAGTATAGATTTCATCAGTCTTACTTGGAAGCGCACCATTAGTAGTGTGACCTGGAATATGCTCTGCATCACGAATACTTATTGGTGATGTTAGCGTGCTGGCTGGAGCGGTAATATCGTTTTTATTTCTCGAAAAACCAACAAGAGTATAGCCGTCACGAACTACTTTACTAACAGCCTGAACGTTGTGCATCTCTGCTGGAAGATAGTCATGGCGCTCAAGCATAGTAGAAACGCCGCCCTCAAAATGGCCGCCGTTTGCATCAATCACAAGACGATACTGAACATCGTCATTGCCGTCTTTTGGCTGCCAGACTGCATGGAAAGTCAGTCCATTAATGTACTGGAGTTCAAACAACTCGCCAGGTTCCATCACAGTACCGTCATCTGCCACCCATTTAACAATTGCATGACCGTCTGGGTCAGTTAGACCAGAAGGAGTGTATGCATGTCCCTCAAAATCTCCAACAACCTTATAGCCTTGAAGAGATACCTCAGATACAAACTGGACTGCCATTTCGTCATCAGGAACA
>CALGXY010000069.1:0-5906 GCA_937935155.1 uncultured Atopobium sp.
ATGTATACGTCTTTTTGACAGATTATCCGACTTAGGTGTGTTTTGAACTGCCTCCTATTTCTCGTGTCCAAGAAATGGGAAGCAGTTCATTTGACGTGAGGCTTTTTCTGTCTTGCGGCAGCTTGACCGCGAGCTGACCGCGGGTTAACCGTGGCTGACCGCTGGTTGGCCGTAGGTTGGCCGCAACCTAATCGCAGCCCGATACCGTTCAAGAAAATTGTCTCAAAAAGTGGACAAAAGTCCTTATTTTTATTTTAGGGAGCAGGTACAATTACTCAAACTTAAGCCAAAACTGTCCTGTAATGAGGACTTACGAAGCAAGAACAGCGAGGTCTCGTGTGAACGTTCTAACCTACCTTGACAGTCTTGACTCCGACGTTCGCAAGAAGATTATCAAATGGGCTTCTCGCGTTCCCGCTAATCATCTTTCTCATTGTAGGCAGATTCGTCTTAATTCCGGACAGACCCTTGTCCACATGCTGGACCGCGTTGATAACGTGTACATTCTGTGCCGCGGTACCGTGCGCACTACGTCGCATAATTCCGCAGGTAGCACGTATGTTATTGACGAGTATCGTGCGCCCGTTGCTTTTGGTGAGATGGAAGTTATTAGCGAGAGCCCGTTTTACCTGGGATCGCTCACCGCAACTTCCGGCTGCGAGTTTATTTCGGTTCCACGCGAGGACTACCTGCAGTGGATTCGTTCGGACCCTGAGGCACTTCTCACCCGCTCGCGCTGGATTATCAAGAATCTGACACGTCAGTCTGGCTACGAGCGCAGCCTGCTGACCTGGAGCGGAACCAAGCGCCTGATGTACATGCTTAGCGAGCTGACGCGCGATCAGATTCACCGCGGCGTTGTTGAGTGGCCGTTTACGGTGCGTCTGACCAGGCAAGAGCTGGCAGACAAGATTGGTACCAGCACAAAAACTGTTGCCCGCGGCATCGACGAGCTTAAGGAGAGGGGCATGGTTTCTGTTCAGCACGGCAAGATTGTCATTACCGAGAGGCAGTTCCAGCGCCTCGACGACGCAATGAAACACGAGGGAGAATCCCACCTTCTGGACTAACCTCTGTACCTGGCACAACGCTTGGGCAAGACCGTTCTTCTCGCCCCAGGCAGCGCGCCGCGCAATGCGGTGCACCATAACTTGGAACGACCGACGTACCCGTCGCAATCACAAACCTGTTTTTGCAGGATAAACGTAAGGAGCACTAATGAGCGAGTTCATGGACATCATCACTTCCGACAACCTCTCGTACAAGCAGAAGGTTCTGCACCTGGCTCAGGCTGCCGAGAACTCCGAGCATCCTATCAAGACGACCGCTGAGTTTGATCGTCTTTTTGCAGCTCACGCGCTTGACGACATGTGTGAGGGCAACGCTCCTTACCGTCCTCGCTACATCTGCCCTGACTACCAGGTATTTGCTCAGAACGGTTCCGAGTTTTTGCGCTTTGACAAGCCAGAGACCCTTGATGACCTACTCTGGGGCCTTGCCGCTCTCTACGACAACGTTCCATCTGTCACCAGCCGCCCTGTCTATGTTGGTCAGCTGGACAAGATTATCGACCCATTCCTGGAGGGCATGACTGACGCAGAGATTAAGCCTCGTCTGCGCCGCTTCCTGAACCACATTGACCGCACTGTTGCTAGTGGTTACTGCCACGCAAACATTGGTCCAGAGGACACTCGCGCAGGTAGACTGCTGCTTGAGGTTGACCGCGAGCTCATGAACGCCGTTCCAAACTTCACTCTCAAGTACGATCCAGAAATCACATCCGACGAGTTCATGCGCCTGGCAGTCAAGACCACCATGGTCTGCTCCAACCCTGCTTTTGCTAACCACCGCATCCACAAAGAGACCTACCCTGGCGAGTACACCGTCGTAAGCTGCTACAACGTCCTTCCTATGGGCGGCGGCGCTTACACTTTGAGCCGCGTGCTTCTCCCTGGCCTTGCAAAACTTGCAACCAACGTTGACGACTTCATGAACAACCTGCTGCCAACCGCAACCGGCGAGGTCCTGAACTTCATGAACGAGCGCGTCCGCTTTATTGTTGAGAATTCCAACTTCTTTGAGACCAGCTTCCTGGCTCAGGAAGGCCTCATTTCTCGCGAGCGCTTCTGCGGCATGTTTGGCGTTGCCGGTATGAGCGAGTGCGTTGCTGAGCTGCTGCATCTTGATAGCAGCCGCACCTACGGTAAGGACGACGAGGCCAACGAGCTGGCCGATCAGATCATGGTCAAGATTGCCGACCAGGTCAACAGCTTTGACGCCGTCTACTCCGAGGTCTTTGGCGGTCGCTTCACCCTGCACGCACAGGCTGGCTTCTCTGACCAGCAGGGCGTTACCCCAGGTGTCCGCATCAAGGTTGGCGACGAGCCTGCAAATCTCTACGACCACATTCGCCACAGCGCTCGCATGCACCGCTTCTTCAACAGTGGCGTCTCCGACATCTTCCCAGCTGAGCCAACTGCTGAGCGCAATCCAGACGCTGTCGTTGACGTGGTCAAGGCCGCATTCTCCATCGACGACAAATATCTCTCGTTCTACAGCTCCGAGGGTGACCTGGTCCGCATCACCGGCTTCCTGGCTAAGCGCTCCGAGATGAAGAAGTTCCAGTCCGGCGACGTTGTTCTTCAGGACACCGCTCACGACGGCCTGGGCAACTTCACCGCTAACCACCTTGCCGACCGCAAGGTTCGCATGAGCGACTAGCGAGAAGAGCTGCGCAATCGTGACCTTCACTGCAACAGAAACAACTTTGGGAGCAACACATCCAACTGGGTGTGTTGCTCCTGTCAACAAGATCATTCCCTTCTCGCTGGTAGATGGTCCAGGAAGCCGAACCGCCGTCTTCCTACAGGGCTGCAACATTCGCTGCGCCTACTGCCATAACCCCGAGACCCAGGTAGAGTGCATCTCCTGCCAGGCGTGCGTCAAACCATGCCCAGCTCACGCCCTGTCCGTGACTGACGGAAAAGTTGTGTGGGATAACTCCATCTGCATCAACTGCGACAACTGCATCAAGGTGTGCCAGCACAAGTCCACGCCAAAGATTGAACTGCTCAGCGCCCGAGAGGTGGCTGACCGCTGCATTTCCAACATGCCGTTCATCCGCGGAATCACCACTTCGGGCGGCGAATGCATGCTCCGTCCCGACTTCCTCTACGAGCTCTTCACCTACTGCAACGCAGCCGGCCTGAGCTGCCTCATCGACTCAAATGGCACCATCGACTTCACCGAATACCGCGACCTGCTGGCCCTCTCGAGCGGCGTCATGCTTGACGTTAAGGCTTGGGACGATCAGTGGTTTGAGCACCTGACCGGCGAAAATGGCATCACAGTCCGCAAAAACCTTGCGTTTTTGGCCGAGCAAAACAAGCTGGAAGAGGTCCGCGTCATCGTGACCGAAGGCTGGAACGACGCCGAAGCCGCTGTTGACGGCATTGCCTCAACCCTTGGCGAGAAGGTCGGTCAGACGCGCATTCGACTCATGAAGTTCAGGCACTTTGGCGTCCGCGGTCCGATGGAGAACTCCCCTTCTCCAAGCGATGAGCGCATGCAGGCGATTGAGCTGCAAGCCCGTAGTCTGGGCTTTGGCGAGGTTGTCGTCAGTTAGTTGCCACGGCGGGTGCGCGATACGACTCGACGCTCCGGCGGGTTTCTCGCCAGTACCAACAGTTTTTCTCGCCAGTTTCCGCGCTTTACATTGCAACAAATAACGACCTCGCAGCACATGCCACGAGGTCGTTTTCATTTATCTATCAACGGAGTGTCGGTTCGGCAAACTCCAGTTCAGCGAGTTACTCGGTGACGATAGCGATTCCGCTGGAGCAACCCAGGCGATCTGCACCTGCTGCGACCATTGCCTCAGCGTCAGCCTTATTGTGGATGCCACCGGCAGCCTTAACCTTGCAAATGTCGCCAACAGTCTGCTTCATCAGAGCGACGTCGTGAACAGTTGCGCCACCGGTGCTAAAGCCAGTGCTTGTCTTGACAAACGCAGCTCCGGCAGCCATGCAATCCTTGCAAGCACGAACGATCTGCTCGTCATCAAGCAGGCAGCACTCCAGGATTACCTTAACGGGCACGGAGCCGGCGGCCTCGACAACAGCCTTGATATCAGCGATTACGTAGTCGTCATCGCCCGCGACCAGATGGCCGCCGTTGATGACCATGTCAATCTCGGTGGTGCCATCGGCAACGCTCTGCTTGGCCTCGGCAACCTTAGCTGCAGTTGAAGCGGCACCCAGAGGGAAACCGATGCAGGAAGTAATGCCAACTCCGGAGCCCTCGAGCTCGGCGTGGGCCAGGGAAACCCAGCAAGAATTGATAGCGACGGTTGCAAACTTATACTGCTTTGCCTCGGCGCAAAGTTTCTTGATGTCCTCAGCAGTTGCGTTTTGCTTCAAGTTTGTGTGGTCGATAAGGCCGTTGACTTCCACGATTTTCTCCTTCAGGCTGTGCGATTATGAGCGGTTTGTGCCCCTCTATTGTACGGCAAGCACACCGTAAAAGATGCGGTCTCCTGGTTTTGCTACCTGTTTTTAAACGGGCGTCCGTCTAAATTCGGGCAAGCTATTATCCGGTTCAAGTGCGACTTTACCTGGCTTTGAATAGCCGCATCCACAGTGCTCGCTGACGATTTTCAAGATCAGTAATAGTTGTGTCACGTGCGACTATTCCTGCAGACTCTCGAATCTGACGGACCAAACCTTGAACGCTTGAGAAGCTTTTAAGCATCTCTCCAGAAACCGAAAAATGTGGACATTGCACGCCCGTTACCAGCTCGTTTTCTCTGTCCAAGTCTCGCATGACTCTTTGGCCGCCAGCGTGCGTTACCGCTGGATCATAATCTAGCAGCACCGTCGCTTGCTTCTTTCTTTTATCCTTGAGCTGAATGGTTAAGTCAGGAATTCGAGTGATTTTCTCGCCATATCGATTTTCCAGCTCGATTGGCCTATTGAGCTCGACAGTTCCTAAGTTAAAGCCACCAAGGTTATACGGAAGGCACAATAGCAGCGCAAGCGAAGCTTCTCGAGGCGACCGAGCTTTCTCTACGATATGCTGAAGCGCTCGTTTAGCTGAGATGATGCCGCGCTTTCTTCCTTGCGTGGAAAGAAACTTTGCGATTGCGGCACGATTTGTCAGAGGGCCATTTTGGCGTTGCGAAACTCCACCATGGCCATCCTGATTCAAAAAATAATCGGAACACAAGGCACTACCTGCAAGGATTGTTCCAATAAAATCAAGCTTTGAAGCAATCTGCAAATAAGTGAATTCTGGAGATGTCACAAATCCTTTTAAGTCAGTATCTATTGGCAGGAGTGACGAAGGTAAAACGTTCGTATTACAGATGTGAAGCGCAACATTTGCTCTTGTAGACGCAGAATTCAGATCACGAATTAGCAGGTCAACCTTACTATTAAGCTCCTGATGGAGACGCACGCCTTGTATTTCTGGCAGATGTCCATAGTAGACGGCAAGCTCTCGTTCCATGGCTGCACCAGGTGTAGACTCGGGAACAACAGGGACTCTGACCATAGTATTTGCTGCCGACGACGAATCAAATGGCCTGGAGGAACTCATCAATAAATTAAACGCTGAAAAGTACGAAAGACAGTAATCCATAGCACTCCTTCGCGAAAAAGTATGAATTCCATACCCGGAAATGGCGCAAGTAATCTGACCGATTTGAAATCACACAGGAAATCTGTGCAAGATTCGTCGTACTATCGCCCTCGCGGAGACTCAGCATGCAAATACACTGACCTGGTTTCAAAATTATGCATATTTCTACTATTAAATTCATTTTTATGAATACATAATTTTTGGTCTTAAAATTATGTGCCGAAAAAGGTAAAAAACCCGTTTAGTTGGGGATGAAAACTTAAAATTGG
>CALGXY010000070.1:0-6852 GCA_937935155.1 uncultured Atopobium sp.
GCGCGAAGCTGAGCGTGCTGAAGAAGAGAAGAAGCGCGCTAAAGAAGAGGCCGCTCGTAAGAAAGAAGAGGAGCGCCGCCGTGCTGAGGAAGAGAAGAAACGTCTTGAGGCTGAAGAGGCTGAGCGTAATCGCGTAAAGGACACTGCTCCTAAGGCTGCTCCTTCCTTCAATAACCTGCTTGATCAGATTGCTCAGCAGGAAGAGGTTTTGAAACAGCAGGCTGCAGAGTCTGCTGCTCAGAAGAAGGCCGAGAAGGGACCAAGAAACCACGCTCGCGCTAATGCAAGCGAGGCAAGTGGTGCTCCTTCTCGTCATAACTTCAAGAATGAGCGCGATGACGCCTCCATGTCTGACGAGCGTCCAAATGGTAAGCGCAAGAAGAATCGTCGCGGCGGAGATGACGGAGAAGACCGTTATAGCCGTATGGCCCGTGAGGCTGAGGCTTACAACAGAAGCCGCGTTTTAGATGAGGCTCGCGTTGCTATTGAAGAGGCAAGCCGTGAGTCCACTGGCCGCCGTAAAAAGCGTAAAGAGCGTCGTCAGAAGCAGGCTGCAGAGGCTGCTATGGAGCAGCGTATTGAGGAAGCACTCGCAAACGACCAGGATATTTCCCAGCTTGATACCGTAAAGGTTCCTCAGGGCTCTACTGTCTCTGAACTTGCTGAGCTTCTTGGTGTTCCTGCAAATGACATCATTAAGCGTCTGTTCCTGCTTGGCAATCCTCTGACGCTTACCGAGACCATGTCTGATGAGCTTATTGAGATTGTTGCTGATGACCTTGGCCGCCAGATTAAGATCATGTCCAAGGAGGAGGAGAACTCCTTCACCTTCTACGATGATCCTAAGGACTTGAAGCCACGTCCTCCAGTAGTTACCGTCATGGGTCATGTTGACCACGGTAAGACATCGCTTCTGGACGCAATCCGTCACACCGGTGTTGCAGCTGGCGAGGCCGGCGGCATTACACAGGCAATTGGTGCTTCTCAGGTCACCATTAACGGCCGTGAGATTACCTTTATTGATACCCCAGGTCACGAGACCTTTACCGCTATGCGTGCTCGTGGTGCAAAGGTTACCGATATTGTCATTCTGATTGTTGCTGCAGACGACGGCGTTATGCCTCAGACCATTGAGTCTATTAACCACGCAAAGGCTGCTGGTGTTCCAATTGTTGTTGCTGTCAACAAGATTGATAAGCCAGGCGCAGATCCTACCCGCGTTCGTCAGGAGCTCACCGAGTACGGTGTTATTCCTGAGGAGTGGGGCGGACAGAACATGTTTGTTGACATCTCTGCTAAGCAGAATTTGGGCATCGACGATCTTCTCGAGACCATTCTTTTGCAGGCAGATGTCCTTGAGCTGAAGGCAAACCCAGACACCTTTGCTTCTGGTAACGTTCTTGAGGCTAAGCTTGACCGTGGTCGCGGCTCTGTTGCTACTGTTCTGGTCACACGCGGTACACTCCACATCGGCGATGCTCTTGTTGCTGGTATGGCCTTTGGCCGCGTCCGTGCAATGCTTGACCCTAAGGGCAACGCAGTTACTACTGCAGGTCCTTCTGACGCAGTTGAGATTCTTGGTCTGCAGACCGTTCCTGGTGCAGGCGATGAGTTCCGTGTCTTCCAGGAGGAGCGCGACGCTCGAGAGCTTGCTGACCAGCGCGCTCTTAAGGCTCGTATTGAAGAGCAGAACCGTGTTAAGCACGTTACCCTTGAGAACCTCTTTGACACCATGGCTGACCGTGACGTTAAGGAACTCAACCTCATCATCAAGGCTGATGTTCAGGGCTCCATCGAGGCTCTCCAGGACTCCCTGGACAAGATGGACCAGTCCGAGGTTCGTATCAGCACCATCCATTCTGCTGTTGGTGGAATCACCGAGACCGACGTTGTTCTCGCCGATGCATCCAACGCAATCATCATTGGCTTTGGCGTCCGTCCAGATGCAAAGGCTAAGCTTGCTGCAGAGCGCGTAGGCGTTGAGATTAGAACCTATAGCGTCATCTACAAGGCAATCGAAGAGATTGATGCTGCTCGTATTGGTATGCTTAAGCCAACTGAGCAGGAAGTCCAGACTGGCGTTGCTGAGGTCCGCGATACCTTCAAGGTACCTAAGGTTGGTATTGCTGCAGGCTGCATGATTTCTGAGGGCGAGATTTCTCGCGACGATAACATCCGCCTCATTCGTGACGGTTTTGTTGTCTACGACGGAAAGATTGCATCGCTCAGGCGCTTCAAAGACGACGTTAAGAGCGTTAAATCCGGCTATGAATGCGGTATTGGCCTTGAGAACTTCCAGGACATCAAGCCTGGCGACCAGCTTGAGGGCTATCGCATTGAGCAGGTGGCTCGTACCGAGTAAGAAGGGACAGCATGAAACAGAATCAGTTTTCTCGTCGTACTAATGAGATTGCTCGAGAAAAGCTCAGCTGGATCCTTTTGTTTGAAATTTCCGACCCTGATCTCCAGCTTGTGACTGTCACAAGCTGTGAGGTCTCGGTTGATAAGTCCTTTATGCGCGCGTATGTAAGCTGTGAGCCTGATCGCTACGAGAAGGTCCTTGCAGCTCTTAAGCGTGCAAAGGGTAGGATTCGCTCGCTTTTGGGTCATGCGTTGAACTGGCGCGTAACCCCTGAGCTTGATTTTAAGATTGATACCACTACCGATGAAGCTGAGCGCATTGCTCAGGCGCTTGAGGTAGTTCCACCAACTCTTGGTGTCGAGAAAGACGAGTTTGGATATCCTCTAGCTTCTGATGAAGAGAATTCTGACGAGGAGGCGTAAGTAAGTGACGTCACTGAATACAAAAGTCAGTCGTCCAGAGTTTGACGAGGTTATTGCTCTTATCGAGCAAGCCTCGTCAATCGTCGTTTGCGCACATACTTCTCCTGATGGAGACGCGATTGGCTCTGGATTAGCACTTTCTTCCATTATTCAGAGAAGATGGCCTAGCAAAACTGTCACTAATCTTTTGGCAGATGCTGATGGGGAAGTACCACGTATTTACAAGTTTCTTGATGGTACTGACAGCTTTGTCCCTGCAAATAAGTACGAGGGTACTCCAGATCTTTTTATCTGCGTAGACCTTTCTACTGCAGGACGTTTGGCTGACGCAGAAGCGCTGATGGAGCGCTCCAAGACGGTAGCAGTGCTTGACCATCACCCATACAACAACGTGTATTGGAATGCAGGCCTTGTGCGTCCTGATGCAGCGGCAACCGGTGTCATTATCACCGAGTTTGCCTGTCATTTGGGCGCAGAGCTTGTTCCATCAGAGGCACAATGCCTTATGTGTGCGCTGGTAACTGATACTGGTCGTTTCCAGTACCAAAACGCTGACGGCGAGGCTTTTGAAGTTGCAAGTTTACTGGTAGAAGCAGGTGCTTCTCCATCTCAGATTGCACTTCATGTCTATCAGAGTGATCGCTTGGCTTACCTTCACCTTGCCGCAAAGGTTATGGGTCGTATTCGCACCTTTGGTGAGGGTCGTGTTGCTTACAGCTATGTCACTACGGCAGATCTTTCTGCGTCAGGCGTTCCTCTTGCCGAGATGGATGGCCTGGTAGACATTGTGCGCTGCGTTGAGGGAACAGAAATTGCTCTCTTCCTCAAAGAGGTTGACGGCGGAAAAGTTCGTGGCAACCTGCGCTCCAAGTCCAAACTTGATATTTCCGGCGTAGCTCGCCAAATGGGTGGCGGCGGACACACTGCCGCTGCAGGCTTTACCGCTGAAGGCACCATTGACGATGTATTTACCCAGATAGTCCCGCTGCTCATCGATCTTCTCGCCCTTGACAAGGAGTCATAGGTGAAGCGAGGAGCTAGTGGAATTAACGCACTTATTGCTGTTGACAAGCCGCTTGGGCTGACCAGCCATGACGTGGTTTCTCGCGTTCGCCGTGCATTTGGCGAGAAACGCGTGGGACACGCAGGTACTCTAGATCCTAATGCAAGTGGCGTGCTGGTAGTTGGCATTGGACTTGCTACAAAGCTTTTGGGCCTTCTGACGCTTGACCGAAAGGGGTATGTAGCCGACATTTCGTTTGGCGCTCGTACCTCAACCGATGATGCAGACGGTCAGGTCGTAGCCACTGCTGCTGTTCCAGAAAGTCTCTCTGATGAAGAGTTTGCTCGTGCTGCATGCGCAAAGCTGATTGGCACTGTAGACCAGCTTCCACCTGCAGTTTCTGCAATCTCTGTTGATGGCAAGCGCGCTTATCAGCTTGTTCGTGAAGGTAAGACGCCAGAGCTTGCGTCTCGTAGCGTCTCTATTTATGACGCTACTCTTTTGGCGGTGCGCAAACCTTCTGCTACGGATGAATCACTGGTATGGACGGTTGCTTTTGACGTTTCAAAAGGTACCTACATTAGAAGTATTGCTCGAGACCTTGGTCAGTCTCTTGGAACAGAGGCTCATATTAGTGGCCTGAGAAGGACGTTTTCTGGTCCAATCACACTTGGGAGCTGCGCTTTATTAGAAGAGCTTGAACAAAGCCCAGCTCAGGTACTTGAAGCTAAACGCCTCAATCCAACTGAGGTTCTGGGATACCCTGTGCACAGGCTGACTGGAGCAGAATACAAGTGTGTTGAGGTTGGAAAACGTTTTGGTATTCCGGAAGATCTCTCTGAGATTGCTCATAACTCGCTGGTCAGCCTTGTGTGGAATGAAGCTCTCATAGGAATTTGGACAAGGCAGGGCTCTTGCCTTGTCTGTCAGACTAACTTCTCTCAAGGCATTTTGTGTAAGTAAGGATGCACGTTGAACAAGGTAGAACGCATAGCACAATCCGTTTTGTATGGAAGTGAGTTGCCAGCTCCACGTGAGCTTGGTGATGCCGACTTCTATACATTGCGTTCTGACTGCTACAAGCAACCTTGCGTGTGCGTGCTTGGTGTCTTCGACGGACTTCATGAGGGCCACCAGGGGCTTCTCGCCAGCGCTAAAAAGGACGCTGAAGCTCGTAATGTGCCACTTGTTGCTGTGACGTTTTTACCAGCCCCTGTTGAGGTGCTGTTTGACGGATCTCCTCGGCGGTTGCTCTCGGGAGAGGATAGGCTTCGTGCACTTGCTGCATGGGGAGTGGATGGCATCTTGGTGCACCACTTTACCCGCGAGTTTGCGGCATTGAGCGCCACGCAATACGTTGAGGACAAACTGCTACCAAGTGTTTCGGCTGTGTCCGTTCATGTGGGTTCTGACTTTGGCCTGGGCGCACAAGGAGCTGAAGGAAGCGCGTTGCTAACCTCGCTTGGGCATAAGCATGGCTTTGAAGTTCATGCCCATGAGCTCTTTTGCTCAGGTGGACAGAAAATCTCTGCAACTCGCATTAGGGACTTGCTTGAACAGGGTAAAGTTGAGGAAGCAGCAAGCCTGTTGGGCCGCTGGCACTTTGTGAGTGGCGTGGTCAAGCATGGTCGTGGTCAGGGTACTGGCTTTGGTTTTCCTACGGCAAATGTTGCACTTGACCTGCATGATTGCATTCCTCAAGACGGCGTGTATGCGTGCTATGTGGTCCATGGCGCAACAGCGTGGCCCGCTGCGGTTAATGTGGGAAAAGCTCCTTCATTTGAGTCTCAAACAGGACCTTTGCTTGAGGCTAATCTTCTAGGTTTTAGCGGTAACTTATATGATTCAGAGGTTCAGACGGTATTTGTGAAGAGACTGAGGGAATCTAAAAAATTTGATTCGCTGGAAGACCTCAAGCAAGCCGTTCGTGGAAATATAGATTGGGTAGCCCAGAATCTGGGTACGACTTCATATAACTTAGAAAGCGGGGAGGTGGAAGATGATAACTGATGAAGATAAAGAGCGTGTAAGACAGGCAACTGATTTTGTCACGCTTGTTTCAGAGACAGTTGAGCTTAAACCTCGAGGTCAGGACTATTGGGGATGCTGTCCCTTCCACCAAGAAAAAAGCCCCTCATTCAAGATAAACCCCTCCACGGGTCTTTGGCACTGCTTTGGCGCTTGCTCCGAAGGCGGTGACGTCTTCAGTTATGTCATGAAGCGAGAAAACCTGGATTTTCCCGATGCCATTAGATACCTTGCTGATAAAGCAGGCATTACGCTTTCAGAAGAGGCTCATGTTTCTAAAGGTCCCCGCAAGAATCGCTTAATTGAGTGTCTTACAGAAGCCGAGAATTACTTCCACTCCATGCTTATGCGTGGAAGGGGAGAAGGTCCTGAGGCGGCGCGTGCGTATCTCTCTGGTCGCGGATTTGGAGCGGCTGTCTGCAAGCGCTGGAAGCTGGGATATGCGCCTGGTAGAGGCGCACTTGTGGCGCACTTGTGCAAATGTGGCTATACCACGCAAGAGATGATTGCTGCCAACCTTGCCGTTGAGCGTAATGGTCGAATCAGCGACTGGTTCTATGATCGCGTGATGTTTCCTATTCATGACGAACAAGGAAGAACCATTGCTTTTGGTGGTCGAATTACTAAAAAGGTAGAAAACGCTCCTAAGTACCTTAATACCAGGGACACTTCTGTCTTTAATAAAGGTAAGCACCTCTTTGCCTACGACGTGGCAAAAGAGACTATTGCAGCTCAGTCTGAGGCCATAATTTGTGAGGGCTACACAGATGTTATTGCCATGCACGAGGCTGGCTTTACTAATACTGTGGCAGCTCTTGGTACGGCATTTACGTCTGAGCACGTCAAACTCATTGATCGCCAGCGTGCGCGCAAAATTATTTGCATGTTTGATGGCGATGCCGCAGGTCAACACGCTGCCGCACGTGCTATTAAATTTATCGATAAAACAACCGCTGCGTTTCTTTGCGTTGTTTTGCCAAATAATCAGGACCCCATGGAGTTTCTCGCCGAATCGGGTGCAGAAAAGCTACGTCCTA
>CALGXY010000071.1:0-19591 GCA_937935155.1 uncultured Atopobium sp.
CAGGTGCTGCAGGTGCTGCTGGAGCAGCAGGAGCCACTGGTGCAGCAGGTGCTACTGGAGCCGCAACAGGCTCAGCTGGAGCTGCAACAGGCGCTGCTGGTGCAACTGGAGCTGGAGCAGCAACTGGGGCAGCAGGCGCTGCAGGAGCTGCTGGGGCTACTGGTGCTGGGGTTGCTACTGGTGCTGCAACAGGAACAGCAACAGGTGCTGCTGCAGGAGCAGCGGTTGCTGCTGGTGCGGTTGGAGCAACTGGTGCTGGAGCTGCATACGTAGCGGCTGCGCCATCACGAGGATCGTTAATGAATGGTGGCAGTGGATCGTTGCTCTGTCCCCATGCAGCAACGTTGA
This sequence comes from uncultured Atopobium sp., assembly GCA_937935155.1. Taxonomy (GTDB): domain Bacteria; phylum Actinomycetota; class Coriobacteriia; order Coriobacteriales; family Atopobiaceae; genus Lancefieldella. The sequence continues at coordinate 349 of CALGXY010000071.1, forward strand.
ACTGACGCATCCAAAGAGCGATTGCGTTCTGCATAAGAAGCATAACGATAAGACCAACAACGTGACCAATATAGCCAATAATCAGGAAAATTGGTCCCATCTGAATGACGCTGCGTGCAAGCAGAGCAAGCATAATAAGACCAACCTGGCTCTGGTCGGTAACGTTCTGAGTTCTTGCAATGGTTAAAGCCTGAGTGCCAATGTTAACAATCATGCTAATTGCAGCGCTACCGCCGATGATGCCCATAATAAGTGAGGTAACAATGCCAAGTACAATGCCCATACCAAAGATACGGAACAGACCGCCCATGTCATGCTTGATCATCTCAAAGATGTTCTTAAAAGCAAAACCTGCAGAGATGCGACCATAAACTGATGCGCGAACCTGAATAACATTGATGCACAGTGGATAAACAAATGCTGCAACAATAAAGACTGGGATAAGAATCAGATTGATAACTGGAATGAAAGAAAGAATTCCCGTTGCAATGCTGTATGCCAGACCAAATGCAAGTGCAATAACAACTGCCTTGAAGCCGGTAACAATATAGGTACCAAACTTAAGGTCTTTCTGCTTTGGACCAGCATTGATGCCCCATGCAGTTACGCGTGCAGTCTCAAGTGCATAGCCAACAAGTGCAAGAATTCCGACAACTGGAATAAGACCAAACAGAGCCATAATAAGGACAGGCTTCCACCAACCCTTTTCCAGAGTCAGAAGTGCCCAGGAGCGTGCAAAGTAGCGATCGCGCCTGTAGCCATTCAACTCATCTGCTGAAACAGCCATTTAACTCTCCCCTCGTGTCAAAAAAGATGACATCGAATTACAAAGCCTAAACATTCTATATAAAATCGAAAAATAAATATATCTTTATTGGTAACAATTAATCAAATGAAAATGTTAAATGGCGGAGGAGGAGGGATTCGAACCCTCGTACCCCTAGAAGGGGTAAACGGTTTTCGAGACCGCCGCATTCAACCACTCTGCCACCCCTCCGAAGGGTGAAACGGCGCCCGTAGGCGCCGTGAAAATTCTGGCGGAGAGTCAGGGATTTGAACCCTGGAGACGCTTTAGACGCCTACACGATTTCCAATCGTGCTCCTTCGGCCACTCGGACAACTCTCCATATAAAACCGCACGGGACAGTATAGCGGATTTCTCACCAATATAGGGCGAGAAGTTCTGTGTATTTTTAATACTTGTGTAGTATTGTCATACTATTAAAAACAAAAACACCAGTAGGAGGTATGGATGCCACCGTTTTTTTCGCCATATGGCACAGATGCAATTTCTGTGGGCATCCCCTACTGGCTAGACCTTCTGACAGTAATTATTGGTGCAATCTCGGGAATTTTGGTTGCAAGAGATCGTCACTTGGACCTTGTGGGCTTTGTGGGTCTCGGCCTTTTGGGTGGTCTGGGCGGCGGGCTTATCAGGGACGTCATGATGCAAGAAGGTGGCGTCTACATGCTTAACTCGCCCTACGCCATTCCGGCTGCCGTTTTTACCGCTGTCTTACTGTTTATGTTCCCTGAGCCGCTTGATAGATTCTCTCGCATGCTTGAGTGGACCGACATTATTTCCGTTGGCCTCTTTGCTGTTGTTGGTACCGATAAAGCCCTGGTATATCACCTGCTCCCCTTCTCAGTCATTCTGATGGGAAGCATTACGGGCGTTGGTGGCGGTATGCTTCGCGACGTATTTCTTGGCGACATCCCTCGTATTTTCCAGCGAAGCAATCTCTACGCGTTTTGCGCGGTTGCTGGCGCCACCTCCTACTGGGCGCTTGTTTCCTACGCAGGGGTCACCAAAATCTGGGCGGCAGTTGTCTGCGTTGCTGTTACCGTTGGCCTGAGGCGCTGGTCGCTCAAGTACAACGTGCTTTCTCCGGCCGACGTTGACCTTACGCCGCACGTAATGCGCAGTGTTAACAAGCTTCGTCACAAAGCTCAGAAGCCAGGTAAACAACCTGAGCAGAACACCCTATCAAAGTAGCATTCGCTCACAATCAGACGGTTTTGGATGTTTTTGGGCGGTTTTGCATCGCCCTCACATACCGTTTATCAGCACTTTATTTAAAATCTGCCTAAAACAAAACTGGCGAGAAACCCTTGCAGCTGCAAGTTCTTCTCGCCAGATTGGTTATCTGTAAACGACGCTGTTACTTCTTGACCATGCCGTTACGGACTGCCCACTTACGGCGCTCAGTCTCGGAAAGAATACGCTTACGCATGCGGATGTTTTGTGGCGTGATCTCAACAAGCTCGTCGTCCATGATGTACTCCAGAGCCTCTTCCAGCGTAAACAGGCGTGGAGGAGTCAGCTGAACTGAAATATCTGCAGTTGAAGACCTCTGGTTGCCCAAAGACTTGGTGCGTGCAATGTTAACAACCATGTCGCCTGGCCTTGAACGCTCGCCAACCAACATGCCCTCGTAGCACTCAACACCTGGAGCAACAAAGAGCTGGCCGCGCTCCTGGAGCGTGCCAAGCGCGTATGCTACAGCCTTCTCGGTAGACATAGAAATCATGGCGCCGTTCTGACGGCTGCCAATATCACCTGCAAAAGGACCATACTCAAGGAAGGTGTGATAGAAGACTGCGTCTCCGTGGGTAACGTTCATGACGCGCGTCTTAAGACCCATAATGCCGCGGGTTGGAATCTTGAACTCAAGGTGCGTCTGAGTCTCGCCAGTGTCCATGATGGACATGGTGCCGCCAACGTTACCAAAGACCTCAATGACCTTGCCGGCATACTCTGGGTTGCACTCAACAACAGCCTGCTCAATAGGCTCAAGCGTGTGGCCCTGAGCGTCCTTCTTGAACAGAACGCGAGGACGACCAACCTGGAATTCAAAGCCCTCACGACGCATGCTCTCCATAAGAACGGAGAGGTGCAAAATACCACGACCAGAAACCTCAATACCCGTCTTATCAGGAAGCTCCTCGATGCGCATGGTGACGTTATTCTCGCGCTCTGTCATCAGACGTTCTTTGAGCTGACGGCCACCAACAATGTCTCCCTCACGGCCAACAAGTGGCGAGGTAGAAGGCTCAAAAATAATAGAAAGGGTTGGTGGGTCAATCTCAATTGGGTCAAGCTCAACAGGATTTTCTGGATCGGTGTACACATCGCCAATATCAGTTTTATCAACGCCAACAATTGCCGCAATATCACCTGCGTCAACCTCGCTGCACTCCTTACGGCCAAGGTAGTCAAAGGTGAACAGCTGCTTGACCTGGCTCATAGCGCGGGAGCCATCATTTTTGACAACAAGAATCTTGTCGCCAGTATGAACGGTTCCGGAATAGACACGGCCAATACCAATGCGGCCCAGGTAATCGGAGTGATCGATGGTGACGCACTGCATAGCAAGAGGTCCGTCAATATCAACATCTGGAGCTGGAAGACCATCAATAATCATGTCAAGAAGAGGGAACATGTTGTCGTTGTCATCATTTGGATCAAGGCGAGCGTAACCATTAACGCCAGAAGCAAAGATAACATGCTCCATGGTGAACTCAAGCTGCTCATCGGTTGCGCCAAGGTCCATCATAAGATCAAGAGAATCGTTGACAACAGCCTCTGGACGAGCGCCGTCACGGTCAATCTTGTTGACAACCATCATGATAGAAAGACCTGCATCAATGGCGTGGCGCAGAACAAAGCGAGTCTGTGGCATAGGGCCCTCAGCGGCGTCAACCAGAAGCAGCGCACCGTCAGCCATCTTCAAAACGCGCTCTACCTCGCCGCCAAAGTCAGCGTGGCCAGGGGTATCAATAACGTTGATCTTGACGCCCTTGTACTCAATAGAGATATTCTTTGCCAGAATAGTAATTCCGCGCTCACGCTCCTGATCGTTGGAGTCCAGAATTCTCTCTTGAACCTGCTGGTTCTCGCGGAATGCATCGGTTGCCTTAAGCATCTGGTCAACCATGGTGGTTTTACCGTGGTCAACGTGGGCGATGATAGCAATATTTCTGATGTTGTCTTGACGCATAAGTCTCTATCTCTCGAAGGTATGTGTTTGGACTTGCTACTTCAGGTCCAATTTTTATCAGCTTTAGAACTTTAGTGCAATTACGTGCCTAGAGCGCCCAGAAATTTCAATGAACGCAGCTTTTTCATTACAGAAGTGGCTCAAGCTCCCCTGCTGGAGCAGGATCAGACCACACAAACTGGTCACCTTGGCCTTTTCCGTGAACTAAAGAATATGCCGAGAAACTCTTATAGCCCTTCTCGCCAAACTCAAGAAGCACGGCATCTTCGTAACCACCCTCTTTGAGCAGTTGAATGGCTCCCTCATATACAAGCGCATAGCGAACAGGCTCTTCAAGTCCCGCTTCTTTATCGCCCTTCTGTTTTGCCAGGTCAAGCACGCGCTTATGGGCGCCTTCAAGCAGCTCCTCTGGGCCGTCATCGGAGAACTCATAGCTTGCAACCGTGCCTGCTGCATCCTCAACTACAAGCAAAACGTTGAGTGATTGGCCATCTGCAAGCAGGTCAAACGCATCTCCAAGCAGCTCAGTTGAGAGCATATCAAGCTGGGGAGAAACTCCATCTTTGCGCTCGTTGTTTTCGGCCATGCCGCTCCTTAGCGTCGTTTTTGTAACTATTGCTCTCTATGATACATCGCACAAGAAAAGAGGTCGAAAGCAAAAAGCCTTCAACCTCTTAGGTTTGTCAGCTATCTGTCCAAAATTGGACAGCAAAGGTGTTACAACGGCAAAACGCCGTGCCTGAAAGCACGAGCACTTACTCTGCCAGTGCCTCACGAATGCGCGTAGTAACTCCCTCAAGCCTATAGCACTCAACATACTGGCGAAGAGGGCGCTTGATGTGGTCAACAACAAAACGCTGTCCATCAATGTTGAACTGAGCAAGGTTCTTGTACAGGTGCTCGGTTGCAGCTTTGACCTCGTCATCATTGAATGCGTAGTGACCAGAAATATCAAGAATATCCAGAGACAGTTTGTGATCAGCAAGAATCTGCTCAACAGTCAGATTGACCTGGTCACCCACCATCCACTTGCGCCAACGCTCAGTCTCAATTGCCTTGACCAACAGGGTGTTTCTCAAGCCGGAGACCTCGTCTGCCTTCAGGAGACCTTCTTTAACCAGAAGATCCTCTACATCGCAAAGCTTTAGATATGCGCGAGTCTCTTCTGTTCCGTATTGTGGCGCCACGTTTGAAGCAGTGACGTTTGCAGGAGTGTGCTCAAGCAGCGTTACATCATCAAGGTAATCTGCATTGTGCTCCTTAAGACCAACACCGTAGCTCTTAGCCATCTCAGCAAGACTAATGGCAGCCTCAAAATCGTAGTGACCAACCTGCTCAGTAAGGCGCGTAAGTGTTCCCGTCTGTCCAACAATAAAGGTTGGCATAGGCAGACCCTTAGCAGTCAACTCGCTCTTAAGCTGCTCAATGAAGGTGTGATACTTGTCGGTAGAGGTCAAACCACCGTTTGTTTCCTCGGTACCAACCTCATAGCCAATCTCAGGAAGACCGCGAGAAACACGTTCCTTCTCGCACCACTCAATCAAATCAACCGTACGACGAAGAACTACATCAAGCGGAATAACCTTGCCAATCTCAAAAGGATCCTTTGTTGGGTCAATCATCAGCAGGTCAAAGCCGTTAAGCATATCAGCAAGATAAGACTTCTTGGCAAGCTCCATGGCCTCATCTTCTGGAAGGTGAGCATTGCGCTCCTCGTCACGCTGCCAAGGACCGCCGTGGTCGCGGCAGAGATAATACAGGCCGTCAAAACCAACCTTCTGAGCTGCTTCAGCAATATCTTCCGAGAAACGCTTCTGATCCCAAGAATTTACGTATCCCCCACCAAGTTCATCAAGGTCAACCTGGTTTCGAGATGCAATAAACATCAGAGGAAAATCGCAGTCCCTACCAAGTTCAAAAGCTGCCTGGAGCAGGTTGGGCGACATTGGTCCAATTCCTAACAGCGTGGCGGACTTTCCTGTGTCTTGAAGTTTAAGCAACCCTTCAACAGCTTTTTTGATTGGTAGCTTTTCCATAATTACCCCTTCCCAAGAGTGTTTCTTGGTAATAAGAAGGGCGTGGGGGTTGAATCCCTACGCCCCTCTCCTTTTAACTTCAATTTTTAAGGTCTAAAACCAAAAAGTACATGCGTTTCTCGCTCTGTATTACTTGTTGTCCTCAAGCTTTGGCTTGGTGAGAACAAGGATTGCAACGCCAACTGCAACGCCAATTGCCATATCAAGGGTGTAGAGGGCAATGTTGTTTGTAGCTGCAGCAACAATCATGCCACCGTGAGGAACAAAGCACTCAATACCGTGCCAAGCAGCAAGACCAGCACCAACTGCAGAACCAATCATGATTGCAGGAAGGGTGTGTGCAAGATCCTTAACAGCAAATGGAATTGCGCCCTCGGTAATACCAATGAGTCCCATGAAGACTGCGGAGATACCCATCTGCCTATCAGTGTCGTCAAACTTGCTGCGAGCAATAAGAGATGCAACACCGCAGACCAGTGGAGGAATAGCAACTGCAACACGGAATGCGCCGTTAGGACCATAAACACCTGCGGTCATAAGAGCCATGGTGAAGGTAGAAGCAGTCTTGTTAACTGGGCCACCCATATCAAATGCGGTCATAAAGCCAATTACAATGCCGAGTACAACTGCAGAGCCACCCTGAAGGCTTGAAAGCAGGTTTGTCAGCCAGTCCATGAAGGCGCCAAGTGGAGCTGCCAGAACATAGATGTAAAGCATGCCAAGAGCCAGCGAAGACAAGCTTGGGATGATCAGAATTGGCATGATGGTGCGAATGGTGTTATTGACCTTCCAGCTCTTCATCCACTGGACAAGATAGCCGGCAGCAACGCCAAGGACCATTGCGCCCAAGAAGCCAGTAGAAACCTGGACCTCACCTACAGGAACAGGATTGCTTGCCAGGTAACCAAGAACAAAGCCAGGTGCCAGAGCAGGCTTTCCGCCCAAAGAATAGGCAATGTAAGCAGCAAGGACAGGAATCATCATCTTGATGCCAGCCATACCAATAAGGTTGAGGCTCTGCATCAAAGGATTGGTGACTTCAATACCGTCTTTTCCTGCAGTTCCTGTAGCTAGCGAGAAGGCCAGGAAGACTCCGCCAACTACGACAATAGGAATAAAGTACGAAACACCAGTGTTAAACGCCTTTAGAAGGTCTTTTCCGACCTTGCCCAAAACTGAGGGACTCTTTTCCTCTGCCATGGGTTTCTCCTCTCTTCTTCCTTGCGTTATCACTTACGCGCTTGCTACTCAGCCAGCGCAACTACCTGATCAATAACCTTTGCTGGATCTGCGATAGCCAGCGAAGGATCCAACGTTAGAACGCGACCCTCATCGCGTTTCTCGTCAAAACGCTCGTCGCCTTCGATACCAATTGCAATGGCGAGAAGAACAACGTCGGCAGCGTCAACTTCGTCCTGCTCAAGCTCGTTCTCAATACCGTAACCACCCTGAGCCTCTACCTTGAATTCATAGCCGCGACGCTCACATTCTTTCTCGATAGCCTCTTTTGCCATCCAGGTGTGAGCAATTCCAACCGTGCAAGCGCATACAGCAACGACGTTCATGGTTATGTCCTCTCGCAAAGTAAGTTGTGAGCCCCTAAGCGGGGCGCACGAGCACGTCTTTTGACGACGTACGTTTCCAACTCATACTTTGCATTGTTTCAATCTTTTTTGAAAGAAGATTTCGGTAAACGTCTAATCTACCTTGTGTTATGATGAATTTTGTTAAACGTTTAACCAACGTAGAATCCAGCACACTCACTAACGTTGGTATTTTGCAAGTACATTGTAAAGATTTCGGTGAAATGAGTGCCAATGTCTAAGACCACTATCATTGACCTTGCAAAATTAGCAAATGTTTCTATTGCTACCGTTTCAAATTACCTTAATGGGCACTTTGAAAAGATGTCCGAAGCAACTAAGCAACGTATCAAAAAAGCAATCGAAAATACGGGATATATTCCAAGCGCCCAAGCTCAAGCAATGGTTAAGAAGAGCTCTGGAATTATTGCTGTTCTCATCTTGGACAATACTAATGCGTGGGCAGCTCAAATGACTAACGGTATTGAAGATGCTGCTCTTGAATCTGGATATCAGACAATTATTTGCAATTCTCGTTTTGACCCCACGCTTGAAGCCGACTGGGTTGAGAAAATGCTTTCAATAGGGGCAGATGGGCTGCTCATCCAGCCCACCAATCAGTTTAGAGCGGTAGATAGGCGCATTGCTAAAGTTGGAAAACCGGTTGTCTATTTTGACTGCGACCTCATCACCCTTAATACTTCCTGGATAAAAAGTAACCTCTACGACGGAGTTTATTCAGCAGCGTCGCGCTGCATTGAACGTGGATATGAGAACTTTTTAATTATTGGTGGAGAGCCAAAAGGTCGCACCAGGATTGAACGAGAATCTGGCTTCACCGATGCTTTAGAGACTTCAAGTAAACCTTATGAGCGTCTCACCATAGAGCAAAGCACGTTGTCTATCCCTGAAATCGCGCAATGGCTTAACAACCACATTCTTCCGTCAAAGAAAACGCTGGTATTTGTACCAAATCAGTGGGCGCTCAAGAGTGTCTATAGCGCGCTGCATGCCTATGAAAAGGTAATTCCAGAGCAAGTTGGTCTGTTGGGATTCAATAACACTGATTGGACCGATTTACCTGCTAAAAGCATCTCAACTATTGTTGAACCCGTCTATGAAGAGGGCTATGCAGCTTGCAAGATGCTCCTTAAAAGAATCAAAGACCCCTCGCTTGAGCCCGACCACAAACTACTCACGTGCAAGCTTAATTGGCTCAAATCCACCGTCTAACAAAAATGGCGAGAAGACCAACGGATCTTCTCGCCATACGTTACTGCTTTAACCAAAGCGCTTACAGAACGTGGACCTCATCTTTGGTGAAGTCAACAAAGGCGTGGTCACCAACGTTATAAATCTTGTGGGTACGAGGATTGAAGTCTGTAATCTTAATGAGGGTATCGCCAACCATAACGTGGTAGTTCTGATAGTGGCCCATGAAACGAGAAAGAACCACCTCACAGGCAAGTGTTCCCTCATCAGCAAGGCGTGCAGACTCTGGGCGAAGTACAATGCAGCACTCTTTGCCCTTATCCAGGTGAGAGCATCCGCTGGCCTCAAACTCATGGCCCTCAAAGCGGCAAAGAGCAGTCTCGGAATCAAGCTTGTCTGCAATGGTTGCATGCAGGAAGTTTGACTCACCAATAAAGTCTGCAACAAACTCGTCTGCTGGGTGATAGTAAACCGTTTGAGAATCGCCAACTTGGTCCACAACACCCTTTTTCATAATGATGATGTTATCTGAAAGCGCCATTGCCTCTGACTGGTCATGTGTGACGTAGATGGCGGTAATGCCAGCCTCCTGCTGAATACGACGGATCTCGTTACGCATATCAACGCGCAGCTTCGCATCAAGGTTTGAGAGAGGCTCGTCGAAGAGGAGCACGCTTGGCTCAATAACCAGAGCACGCGCCAAAGCAACACGTTGCTGCTGACCACCAGAAAGCTGGTTGGTCATGCGCTCTTCCATGCCCTCAAGTCCAACAAGACTAAGGATGTGAAGGACCTTCTCGCGAATTACTGCCTTGTCCATTTTGCGAAGCTTGAGGCCATAGGCAACATTGTCAAAGATGTTGTAGTGAGGAAGTAGCGCATAGCTCTGGAACACCATAGCAGTATCGCGCTTGTTTGGAGTAAGCTCATCAATCTGCTCATCGCCAAGGAAAATCTTTCCCTCATCAGGGCTCTCAAAACCAGCAATCATGCGCAGAATAGTGGTCTTTCCGCAGCCAGATGGGCCAAGCAGCGTTACAAACTCACCAGGAGCAATCGTGATGTTAGCGTCTTGAACTGCGTAGAAGTCTTTTCCAGTCTTCTGATCCTGATAAATCTTGGAAATGTGCTCAAGGCGAACGCCTTTTTTCTCTGTAGCCATGTGTTACTCCTCCTTGAGTGCTCGGCTGGTGCCAAAGTGTTTGATGGCCCAATTCATAAGCAATACCGAGCCATAGGTAATAACAATCAGAATTGTTGCAAAGGCGCAGGCCATACCATATGAACCCTTACCTGCAAACTCGTTAATCTGAACGGTAATAAGCAGGAACTCTGGCGTAACCAAGAGAATAACTGCAGAAATTGCGGTGATGGAGCGGACAAACGCCGTTACCAAGCCAGACAAGAACGAATCTTTAATCAGCGGCAACGTAACGGTCATAAACACCGTAAAGCTGTCGGCGCCCATGTCGTATGCGGACTCCTCAATTGATTTATCAATCTGTCGAAGCGCCGAGATGCCCGAGCGCGTTCCTGTAGGAAGCGAACGCACGACAAAGACAATGATCAGGATAAGTCCCGTGCCATACAGGCCTTGCAAAAATCCTGTGTGCATAACGCCGCTTGAGAAACCGCGAATATAGCCAACGCCCAAAACCGTACCAGGAACTGCCATGGCAAGCATGGATACAGCCTCGATAAAACCACGACCACGGAAGCGGCGCTTTACTACCAGATAAGAAATGATCATCGAAAGCAAAGCGGTAATTGGTGCCGCAATGAGCGAGAGCATAAACGAGTCGCTAAACGCCTGCAAACCGTGGTACTTGGTAAATACCTGTTCAAACCACTTGGTTGTTAACTCGTAATTAGAGCCCCAGGAACGAACAAACGAACCATAAGGAACGCAGAGGTACATGCCAATAACAAAGAGTGCGACTAGTGCGCAAAGAATGGTAAGTGGAATGCGAACTGAGTTGTCTGTAATAAGCATCCTAGCTCGCGTTGCTTTGCCAGAGAGCGTAGACGTGCTCTTTGCTTCCAGTACAAACTTCTGAACAACAAACATAAGCAGCGTAATGGAAAGAAGAACAACAGCCATAGCAGCCGCGCCTTGCTTGTCGTACGCGCCTGTAATCTGCAGGTAGATAGTTGTTGCCAGGGTATCGTAGGAGCCACCAATAATCATTGGATTTGCAAAGTCTGCAATTGACTCAATAAATGAGACGAGAAAAGCGTTGCCTAAACCAGGCAAAATAAGAGGAAGTGTAACGCTGGTAAATACTTTCCAGCGGCTTGCACCCATGTCACGTGCTGCCTCTTCAAGGGATGGGTCAATGTTTTTAAGCAGACCCTTAAGCATCATGTAGCACACAGGGAAGAACGACATAGTCTGGACAATAAAAATGCCCCAGAAGCCATAGATGTTGTTGTCAAAAATTCCCAAAAGACCGCGAGTAATCAGGCCTTTCTTGCCAAACATCATAATCATGGAAAGCGAGAGAACAAATGGTGGAGAAACAACAGGAAGCATGGAAACCACGCGGAAAAGGCCTGTCATAAACTTTGTACGAAGCTTTACGTACACTTCAACATACGCAAAAAGAAGACCAATAAGCGCTGATAAAATGCCTACTGCAAATCCAACCCTAAGGGTGTTGGTAATTGCATGGCTAAAGGAAGGCATGGCCAAGACGCGAGTAAAGACATCAAAGGTAACTCCGTTATCGGAGACTACAGAGTCAACCATAAGAATGGCAAGTGGATACAGAATAAAAAGGGTTAAGAAGGCGATAAGAACGACAATGGTCGTTATCAAAATTGGATCGCCAAGGAGCTTTTTTCGCTCAAGTTGAGCGCTCTGGGATTTTGCCATGCTGGTCCTAACTCTGAAACACTAAACCTATACGCAAAGCTCTATGTGGAACTGGGTAGGCAGATCTCTGCCTACCCAGTATAATCTGCCACTCAAAGCTTGAGCAACAACATTGTTTGTTTGCTCGACGGCGCTGGTTTTACTCTGTCTTAAAGCGGCTATCTCCGCCACCAAGAGCTTCCATAACGTCCTTGACATACTGCTCGGTGTGCTTCTTAGCATCCTCGAAGTTGTAGTCCATGACGTTGTTTGGATCAAGGCCGTACTCAGTAGCAATCTCAGGCTGCTTTGCGTTGTCAATTACCAGGAACTGGTAAGAGCCATTCTTCTGTGCAAGGTCAACGCATGCTGGTGAAAGTGCATACTCAATCCAGAGCTTAGCTGCGTTTGGATGTGCAGCGCCCTTGAAGATTGCGGTTGCACCAACCTCGTATGATGCGCCAGAGCTTGGAATCTGAAGACCAACATTCTCATGCTCTTGATCAACAATCTGATAAATGCCGTCATGGAGCATACCAATTCCGATGGTGCACTCGCCTGTTCCGATAGCCTTGGAAGGACCAGAGCCACTCTTGGTGTACTGAGCAATGTTCTTATCAAGGTCAACAAGATACTGAATACCCTGATCGTGACCGTACTTCTGAATAACGGTGTTGATAATCAACTTTGCGGTACCAGCAGTATTGTAGTTGGAAGACCAAATAAGACCCTTATATTTAGGATCGATAAGGTCCTTATAGTCCTGAGGCACATCAAGCTTAAGACGCTGTAGCTCTTCCTTATCATACAGAATACCAAGGATGCCCTTATAAATTCCGTACCAGTCTTTATTAGTGCTCTTGAACTTATCGGAAATGAGGTGAGATGCATTCTTTGGTTCGTACTGCTCAAGAAGACCCTTTGAGGAGGTGACATTGTAAGGATCGGTTGTGCCACCAAACCAAACGTCTGCTGATGGATGGCCGTTCTCTTCCTCAATCTTTGCAGCAACCTCGCCAGTTGACAGGCGCTGTGCCTGAACATCAATGCCATACAGACTCTTAAAATTGGCGCAAACTGCGTTTAGATACTCTTCCTCACAAGAGCCGTAAACAATCAGCTTACCCTCTTCTTTTGCTGCCTTTACCAGCTCTTCTGGTGCTCCAACCGCGTCTGTAGAGTTGGTGTCAGATTCTTTCTTCTCACCAGCATCTGAATCAGACTTTTTACAGGCGGTGATACCCAAACCTGCTACAACTGCACTTACACCAAAAAAGTTACGACGCGTAAGATTTGACATAAGAACTCTTTTCTCTCCTTGTGGTTTTCCACAGTGCCAACGAAAAGAACATACTCCTGTGTAAATCCTACTCATGTTTGTTGTAAAAACATGTAACTATTCGATAAGTGGGTAAAAATAACGGTCATCGGTATGTTTTATGGCGCAACCGTATCTTTTATGAGTGCTATTTTGAAAAAAACTAACGAAAAAAGGCCAGGGACAAAATCCCTGGCCTTGAACATTTGGTGGAGAATAGGGGGATCGAACCCCTGACCTCAGGCTTGCAAAGCCCGCGCTCTCCCAGCTGAGCTAATTCCCCGTACTGACTTCTGGTTGGGCCCAGAAGGTTTTAATAATCACCCCAACGGCGACTCGGCTAACGTTGGGGTGACTATTGTCACATAAAGTGGTGGGCCTGACAAGGTTTGAACTTGTGACCTCCCGGTTATCAGCCGGACGCTCTGACCAACTGAGCTACAGGCCCAACGCAGGGAAAAATAATACCTCCATACTTCTCGTAGGTCAACACTTTTTTTGTTTTGTTTTAAAGTTTCTTGAAATTGGGTATGAAAGCAGAACAGAGGGTCGTAAACTATCTGCCCAAAGATTGATAAATGGCGTGCTATTTGGAGTATTTGTGTCACTAAAACGTATGGACATACAGACAGTTGTTGTCGGAGGAGGTCCTATCTCTTCCGTTATTGTCCTGCGTCTTCATGACCCACGCGGCGTCTCTTCTTTAAGTCTTCCTATCAAGATTGGCAACATTGAGGCATCTGCTATCAGCCTTGGTATTGATCAAGAATCTACCGAGAGGCCTCTAACGCATGACCTTCTCCGCTCCGTTCTTGATTCTTTAGATGCAGACATTAAAAGTGTGCGCATTGTGGGCGTCCGCGGCACCACGTTCTTCTCGCAAATTGAGCTCATCTCTAAAGAGGGAGAGCATATTTACGTGGACGCGCGCCCATCCGACGCAATTGCGCTGGCAGTAAGAACAAACGCTCCCATCTTTGCAGACGAGAGCGTTCTAGAAATTGCTGCTGCTCCAGATTTTACTGATGTCGAGAAGGACGTTCAGGCCCAAGAGCTTGAGGAGTTCCGCCAGTTTATTGAGGATGTCTCTCCTGAGGATTTCTCATAAGTCCTGCTCTAGGGTTTACTTTTAAACAACTGGCTCATCTTTTATATAAAAATCATTACCGTTAGCGTGTTGTTTTTCTCGGTAAACGAAAAGAGCTCAGGAGAATTACCTCCTGAGCTCTTCAAATTACGTATAGCTGAAATGCTTATTCGTCATCATCCAGCAGTGAATCGTCCAGTACTTCCTCTTCATCTCCAAGATCAACAGACTCTGCCTCATCAGCATCACGAGCACCTGCTGCCATCAGATCAAGCATACCTTGGTTCTCTGCGTGCTTAGGAGCCTTCTTTTTGTTGGCAACCATACGAGCAACTGCAGAAACAACGTCAGTACCAGAGAGGTTCATAACCTTGACGCCCTGAGTAGAGCGGCCAAGCTTGGAGATATCGCCAGCCTTGACGCGGATTACAACGCCCTCCTCGGACATGATCATAATCTCGTGCTGAGGACCAACAACTCGGCAGGCAACCAGGTTACCCTTCTTCTCCGTCATTGTGATGGTAAAGACGCCCTGGCCACCACGTTTATGGACTGGATACTCAGAAATTGCGGTGCGCTTTCCGTAGCCCTTCTCGGTAATAACGAAGAGGTCGCCATTGCCGTTGGTAATTTCCATGCCAAGCATAGTTGCATTGCCCTTGAGCGTGATACCACGAACGCCCGAGGTACCGCGGCCCATGCTTCTTGCCTCAGCCTCGTCAAACAGGATTGCTTTGCCGTCGGAGGAGCACAGAACAACCTTGTCACCTGGGTGGACACGACGGACGTTAACAAGCTCGTCGCCATCCTTAAGGTTGATGGCAATGAGGCCGTCCTTACGGGTACGGTCGTACTCAGACATTGCTGTCTTCTTGACCATTCCCTGCTTAGTAGCAAACATCAGGTAGTTGTCTTCTGGGAAGTCTCGGGTTGTAATAACTGCCTTGACCTTCTCGCCCTCTGCAAGTGTCTCGATGACATTGATGATGGCGCTGCCCTTTGTAGTTCTACTACCAACAGGAAGCTCGTGGACCTTGAGGCGATACACCTTACCAAGGTTGGTAAAGAACAGCACGTAGTCGTGGGTAGAAGCAACAAAGAGGTTCTCGACAAAATCGTTCTCTTTGAGAGAGACGCCCTGAACACCCTTGCCGCCGCGCTTCTGAGAGCGATAAATCTCAACAGGAACGCGCTTTACGTAACCTGCGTGAGTAACGGTAACAACCATATCCTCTTCGGCGATAAGATCCTCGACGTCCAGGTTCTGAATGTCCTGGTCAGAGATTTGTGTGCGGCGCTTGTCGGCGTAGCGGTTGGAAATCTCACGGAGCTCGTCAGCGATAACTGCCAGAATCTTTTCCTCGTGGGCGAGAAGATCCTCGTAGTAGGCAATATCAAGTCTAAGCTGGGAAATCTCGTCAACAAGATCCTGACGAGCAAGACCGGTGAGGCGGCGCAGACGCATCTGAAGGATTGCCTCGCCCTGAATCTCATCCAGGCCAAAGCGCTCGTTCATGCGCTTCTTTGCCTCGGTATCATCTTGCGAGCTGCGGATGATGTGGACAATCTCGTCGATGTTATCAACTGCGGTCAGAAGGCCTTCCAAAATGTGGACACGCTTCTGTGCCTTGTCCAGGTCAAACTCAGTACGACGGCGTACAACATCAATCTGGTGATCAATGTAGTGACGAAGAATCTCGCGAAGAGAAAGGGTACGAGGAACACCGTCAACCAAGGCCAGGTCAATGATGCCAAAGTTGGACTGAAGCTGAGTCTTCTTGTACAGGTTATTCAGAACAACCTGTGGAACAGCATCACGCTTGAGGTCCAAAACAATACGCATGCCCTTACGATTGGACTCATCGCGCATGTCAGAGATGCCTTCAATTTTCTTCTCGTTGACTGCCTGAGCAATCTTCTCCTGGAGAAGACCTTTGTTGACCTGGTAAGGAATTTCGGTAACAACAAGGCGCTGGCGACCGCTCTTGACCTGCTCAACGTGAACCTTTGCGCGGACCGTAATAGAACCGCGACCAGTCTCATAGGCATCCTTGATGCCCTGAGTACCCATGATGATGCCACCTGTTGGGAAGTCAGGACCAGGAAGAACGGTCATGAGTTCCTCAGTGGTTACGTCAGGGTTCTCAATCATCATGCAGACAGCGTTGGTTACCTCACCAAGGTTGTGAGGAGGAATGTTGGTAGCCATACCAACTGCAATACCTGAAGAACCGTTAACCAAAAGATTTGGGAAACGAGCAGGAAGAACTGATGGCTCTGTCAGTGACTCATCATAGTTTGACTGAAGGTCAACGGTGTTCTTGTTAAGCTCTGCCAGCATCTCCATAGCACTTCTGGTAAGACGTGCCTCGGTATAACGCATTGCTGCTGGTGGATCGCCATCGATAGAACCAAAGTTTCCGTGACCATCAATCAGAGGAAGTCTCATCGAGAAGTCCTGAGACATACGGACCATGGAGTCATAAATAGCGGAGTCACCGTGTGGGTGGTACTTACCCATGACTTCACCGACTGCCCATGCAGACTTCTTATGTGGACGGTTTGGCGTAATGCCAGCCTCACTCATTGCGTACAAAATACGGCGGTGAACAGGCTTTAGGCCGTCTCGAACATCTGGAAGTGCACGAGCAACAATAACGGACATGGAATACTCAAGGAAGGAAGTCTTCATCTCTGAGGACAAGTCAGTTGGCTTAAGGGTGCCACCGTGAATGTCAGAGAGATCAAGACGAGTACCAGCCTCATCAGAGATGATGTGTGAAGTCTCTCCCGTTACTAGATTTACTCCAGTCTCTGGGTCAAACTCGTCAGAGTCTTCTTCTACCTCATCGTCTTCGTATTCTTCATCCATATCGTTTTGTGCATCAAGATCTTGGTCCTCATCTGCACCAAAAAGATCGTCATTCATATTTTTATCGTCTGCCACAAGTTACCCTTTCATTTTCTGTCTAATGATTTAGCGAGAAACCATTAAATGTCCAGGAAGCGGACGTCTTTTGCATGTGTTTGGATGAAGTCTTTACGCTTCTCAACCTGGTTACCCATAAGGTCAGAGACTGCGCGATCAGCTGCAAGAGCATCATCGATGGTTACCTTAAGAAGAATGCGGTTCTTTGGCTCCATAGTGGTTGCCCAAAGCTGCTCTGGGTCCATCTCACCAAGACCCTTATAACGCTGAATAGTGAACTTGGTGTTGTCCTCAAACTTCTTTGTCTCAAGAGCAAGCTCTTCATCGGTATAGATGTATTTGCCGTTCTTCTTACCCTTTGGCTTAATCTGATACAGAGGAGGCTGAGCAACGTAGATATAACCTGCGTCAATCATTGGCTTCATATAACGATAGAAGAAGGTAAGCAGAAGAATTCTAATGTGAGAGCCGTCAACATCAGCATCGGTCATGATGACAATCTTGTGATAACGAGCTTTCTCAATATTAAATTCATCACCAACACCAGTACCAATAGCAGTAATTAAGGAAGTGATGGTGTCAGAAGAAAGCGCACGGTGAGCCTGTACGCGCTCAACGTTCAAAATCTTTCCGCGAAGTGGAAGAACTGCCTGGATAGAACGGTCACGTGCCATCTTTGCAGAACCACCTGCGGAGTCACCCTCGACGATGAAGAGCTCAGTCATCTCTGCATCACGAACAGAGCAATCCGCAAGTTTTCCTGGAAGAGCCGCAGACTCAAGAAGTCCCTTACGACGTGTTGCTTCACGAGCTTTACGAGCAGCAAGACGGCCTTTTGCAGCCTGAGATGCTTTCTTGAGAATCTCTTTTGCCTGATTTGGATGCTCTTCCAGGTACTCTGAGAGACCCTGAGTAACAATCTTGTTGGTAAGCGTTCTCATGTAAGAACTACCAAGCTTTGCCTTTGTCTGTCCCTCAAACTGAGGATCTGGTAGCTTAACTGAAATAACTGCAGTTAAACCCTCGCGAATATCGCCGCCCTCAAGCTTAGGATCTTTCTCTTTAAGAAGACCCTGCCTAGTGCCGTAATCATTTATTACCTTAGTAAGAGCGGTACGGAAGCCCTCAAGGTGCATTCCGCCTTCCTCAGTAAAAATATCATTAGCAAAAGAAAGAGTTCTATCACTGAATTCAGTATTCCACTGAATAGCTACCTCTACCTCACCCATCTGAGACATTGGAGCATCAGGGTCTGACTTACCTTCAATATAGATAGGGCGAGAAAGTCCTGGTAAGACGGTTTTCTCGTCATTAAGGTACTTAACAAAATCGATGATGCCGCCAGCATACTGGAAATCAACCTGACGAGGAGTGAGCTCACGCTCATCAACAAGAGTAATTTTAAGGTTCTTGTTAAGGAATGCGGTTTCCTGGAGACGGTCACGAAGTGTGTCAAAGTTATACGTAGTGGTCTCAAAGATCATGTCGTCTGGCCAGAAAGTAATGGTAGTACCGTTAGATTTTGAAGTACCAATTTCCTTCATCTTCTGAACGGTTTTACCGCGCTCAAAGACCATCTCATAGATTTTGCCATCGCGCTTAACCTGCGCAACAAGCTTCTTTGAAAGTGCATTTACAACAGAGACACCAACGCCATGAAGACCACCAGAAACTTTATAAGCGTTGTTATCAAACTTACCACCTGCATGAAGGATGGTAAGAACAACCTCAAGAGTTGGAATTTTCTTCTGAGGGTGAAGGTCTACAGGAATACCACGACCATTATCTTCAACAGAAATTGAGTTATCAGGATGGACGGTGACCTTGATCTTGGAGCAATAACCAGCCATTGCCTCATCGACTGAGTTATCTACAATCTCCCAAACAAGGTGATGCAGACCAGAAGCTGAAGTTGTACCAATATACATACCTGGGCGCTTACGAACCGCCTCAAGGCCTTCAAGAATCTTAATCTCTGTACCGTCATACTTATTTTCTTTTGCCACGTAAGTCCTCTCTTCAATTGTGAGCGGAATGATATAGGTATTTTACTATGAAATCGCCAAAATCAACTCGGCACAGAGAAATTTCATTGTTTAAAAAGTAATATTTGGTATCTGAGAGGCTCTGTAAAGAGATTTAAGGACAGATTAGTGACAGATTAGACTAAAGACTCTTTTTTTGTCTAAAACTTGCTTCAATCGCTTTATAAGCCGTTGACTT
>CALGXY010000072.1:0-5785 GCA_937935155.1 uncultured Atopobium sp.
CGCGATTCGAACGCGCGACCTGCGGTTTAGAAGTTATGTTTTCTACCGCTCGTTATGTTTCGTTACGCTCGATAAATGCCGTTACGACCTGCAAAAACAAATTTTTGTCCGGTGTGTATAGTAAAACAATCCATACAGTTTGGAGGCAGTTTGGAGGCAGCGCCTCCAACCAACTTGTTGCACGTTAAGGAGAAACGGCATGAATATCTCAGTCAGATTGCGTGGCAAGGTTTGGCAAGCAAGGGTGAGGTATCGTGGAGCAGATGGACTTATTCATGAGAAGCACCACTCTTTGAGTGCTCCATCGGATAAATCTGGTCGAGGAAAAAAGACCGCCATGCTCGAGGCTGAGAAATGGGTTAAGGATGCGGGGTTTGTTGAGGTTGTTGAACAGAGTCAAGCAACAAGGCTTGATTGTTCGGCGTACACATACTGTCTCAATTACTTTAAGAGCCTTGTGGCCACGCAGCAAATAGAACGCCGCACCTATACGTCTTACAAGAACAGTATCCGATACATAGATCTCTTCTTTGGTGAGAAACGCTTACAGGACCTTACTATTACAGACGTTGAGATGTATGTGTCCTGGCTTTATGACTCCAACTACTCAGCAAACACCATTAAGAAAGCTTTTAATGGCTTACGTCAATGTACACGCCATGCCGTAGCGATTAGAGATCTGCAATATGACCCTTGTGCGTCAATCAAGGCTCCTAGGGGCCAGCTTGCGACGCCAAATCCTTTGGACGAACCTTCCCGCAAGAAGCTTCAAGTTATGCTTGCTGCTCTAGAGCTTTCTCCCATGGTTATTGCAACGTATTTGGCATATTTTACTGGCATGAGGCGTGAGGAGTGCTGCGGACTTCAGTGGAAGGACGTAAAACTCAAAGCAGAGGACGTTACAGCACACCTCTGCCGCGCTATTTCGTATGACGGTGGTAAGACCTATGTGAAAGGCTTAAAGAACGGTAAAACCAGAACGGTACCTGTCCCAGCACCACTCGTAGACATTCTTAAGCAATGGCGTTCTAAATACATCGAGGACTGTATGTTGATGGGAATTGCGTTTAATGAAGAAATGTATGTCCTTGGAGACTTCTCAGGAGAGTATCTCAGGCCAGAGCGAGTCACAGCTTGGTGGAAGAGACACTCGGAAGAATGGGGGCTTCTAGGCACGCAGGGGAGAAGACCAGTCTTTCACGATCTACGTCACACGTATGCAACGATTGCAGTCAGGACCATGGATATCAAGAGTGCTCAAGATATTCTTGGACATAGTGACATTAATATGACGATGCGCTATGCAGATACAGACATGCAGCAGATTCAAAGAGCTGGCAGGGTTATCGGAGAAGCCCTCAATGATGTGCATAAAGATGGTGCGGAAGTTCTGCAGCTACGTCGAGCGATATAAAAAAGAGGAGCTTAAAGCTCCTCTTTTTCGTTCTCTTTTTCAACTTTCTTAAACAAAGAAACAAGCTTTTTCTGGTCGATGGCTGGGAGGGTAAAATCTTCAATATCCATACTAAATAGCAAGCTGGCTATTTTGTTCCTAGCGAATTCATATGTGCTTATTGCTGCAGTTTTCAAAAGCTCGTTATATAGTTTGTCGTCTGCTTCGTCTTTGCTAACGACTGTCGCCTTACCATCTACAATGATGTTTATCGAAGCGAACGCATTGTCTTTATCTTTTTGGAATAAGTTGATATCAGCGGCAAGAGTTATTACTTTGGCATATAAGCCAAGGTCTTTGATTACTCTTGTTTTACAGCTGACCGGCGTAATCGAAAAGGTGAATTGTTCAGTTTCACCTTTCATCTCAGTAGATGTTTGGGCGTTCAAATTCCGTACTCTATTTGAAACTAATATTTGTGTGAGAACTTCAGTTCTTCTTGCCATTACATAAGCTCCCTTGTTTCATCCCTTGCTTCATATGTTTGAATTTGGGCATGCTTTTTATTCGGCTCAAATTGAAGGACATTTGAGTATTCAAGTTGCTCAGATGGTTTTTCATGCAGAGAATAACTCTTTGATTGGACTAGATTCTGTTCTTTTTCGGAAAGTTCATCTTGGGACCCAAAGTCGTTGTATTCTTTGCGGGCGTCAACACTTGCTTTCGTAACATACTCTTTGTCTTGATATAAGAACGTTTCAAGCTTACCGGCTCTAATGAGCTGGGACACTCTTCCCTGTGATATTCCAAGCTCTCTGGCAGCTTCTGCTTTGAGCATTCTTGGGATAGAACTAAGGCTTGTATCTATCACAAAAGAATAAATCTTTCCGCCGTATTGTGGTTCATTATCAACCGTTGGCTCTGTTAATTCTTTACCATGCATGAGCTGATCTTGAATTTCTGTAGTTAGCAAATCAGAGGCCATTTCCAAGCATTCCATCTTTGAAAATCCCTCAGTCGCTCCACCGAAATCAAATGGAACAGCAATATAGAAATCACCGTCTTTGAAGATTTCGACTTCGTATAGGTATAGCATTTCAGTTCCTTTAATCATCTATCTTTGCATCTTTTAAAATTTTCTTACATGTGTAGTCATTGAGTTCTTTATGCCTTGGGACGTTTGCGTGCCTTCCGTCTT
This sequence comes from uncultured Atopobium sp., assembly GCA_937935155.1. Taxonomy (GTDB): domain Bacteria; phylum Actinomycetota; class Coriobacteriia; order Coriobacteriales; family Atopobiaceae; genus Lancefieldella. The sequence continues at coordinate 2,592 of CALGXY010000072.1, forward strand.
TATGTTTAAATTTTTCGTGCTTTGTCCCGCCGACAGAATAGAATCCTGCTTTTCTAAGCTTAGCTACAAACTTCTCTCTCGATGCCATTAGTGCGTCTCCTGTTGGCAACAGTCTAAACATTCCTTTAGTGGTTTTCAAGTACTATTTAGCTTATTTAAGGTTATATAAGCTCCTGAAGATCATATTAGTTCTGTAAGAATTTTTACCTTACTCTTCTTCAGACGCAGCTTTCGGCTTTGCAACTGGCTTCTTGCGCTCGTCCTTTTTCATTTTTGCGATGGCCTTGCGGCTGTCATCCGTTACCTTTTCAGGTAAGAAAAGGCGTGCCACTAGCGCTTCTGCGATTTCTGAATTCTTCAGGTTCTGCCCTGTTGTGTTCTTGATAGCAACTCGCAGCTTATTGATGACTTCAGTTGAGATGATATGGTCTGCAAGGTTCTCTCCAGAGAGCGCAATGCGCCTTTGATAATAGTCATCAATCTCATTCTTTCGATGCGCTTCTTCAGAGAGCAGATAGAGCAGCTCGGTTTTCTGTGCTGGAGCTGTTTCTTTGTCGGAGATGGTAACTCTGAATACCAGTTTTGTGACAGGGATTTTGCCTTCGAGTTTAGTTCGGTAGACTTGCCAATCATCACCATTTGTGAGAATAATCCAGTCAATGCCCTCATCGACAGCGTATTGACGTGCTTGGTTAAGGTGTGTTTCCTTGAGCTTAAGGCCAATCTGCTTAACCTCAACGACAAATACCTCTTCATCCGATGTTCTTACGACATAATCTGCAAAACGTGAGCCAATCATTTGCTCAGCGGTGACATTGTCGAATCTATCCCAGCCAAGATACTCACACAGAATGTCTGAGACAATTTTTCGAGTGTCAGCTTCTTTGAAGTCTTCAGCGCGTCCCTTTTCGACAATTGTCGTCATGCGTCTCAAACCTTTTTTGATGCGGTCTCTCGCCTTGTCTTGGTAAACAGCCATTTCCCAAACCCCTTCACAATTCCTTCAAACTTTTATATATCGGACTCAGTTTTTGTCCGGTGTTACCACTAGATTGGAACGTGCGTTCCTTGAGAATTAAACATGTCTTATTTCTTCGTGCCCGCCAAGCTCTTCAATAGATCTATTCCTTAGATTCTTTTCTGCAGTTCAGTAATTACAGCATCTACATCTTTAAGTTTGTTAAATAAATCGTCTAATTGCTTTGAGTTTTCAAGCTGTTCTGGTGATGGCTTTTCTCCGATTAGTTCTTCAAAAGTGCAGTCCAGAACCTCACATAGTTTCTTTGCATATTTGATTGTTAATTCAGTTTCTTGACGTTCCCAAGCACTAATTACTCGTGATGATACTCCCACAGCTTCAGCAAGGTCTCCCTGGGACATACGGCGCATCTTACGGATTTGCTTCAATTGAAGGTTAAGTTCTTCCATTGGTGCTCCTTTCATCTAGCTGGCATTTTACCACTTTCTACACAAAATATACAAATATCGTAAAAATTTTCTTTACATTTACGAATTTCGTAACTATTATGAAGAAGAACTTACGGATTTCGTAAGTTTCTAGATAAAAGTTAGTCGTTCTTTGAAAATCGCATTAATCAAGAATTTATTTCTATCCCTACGTTTTATAGATTGGAGGCAACCATGGATCAGATGGATTCAATTGCTGTTCGTATTCGCATCGCAATGGCTAGAGAAAATGTGTCAGCTCGTGAGCTTGCAACAAGAACCAACCTCTCTGAATCGACAATTTATAAAGCAAGTAAAGAGGAAAACGATGAAAAAACTAGCTTAAAAACTATTCGTCTACTTGCCGATGCACTAAATGTTTCTGCAAAGTGGCTTGCATGTCTGGAGTAATAAATGCCAATACCTCAAAATACTGGCTCAGCGTGGTCATACCACTGGGAGCCAAAGGTCGAGCATAAGCTCGAACCAGAAAAAGCCAAGGCACCGCATACCACAATATCTCACATTGAGGGAGCATCACTTATAAAGAGTTGTTTTAACGATGCTTATTACGTTATGGAAGACGGTGGGAACCTGTGGTTTCTTGGTAGTTTTGAAACAGCTCAAGAAGCAAGCGGAGCTTTTAAAAGATGGGCAAAATGCCATTAGAAAAAAACAGCCGCTTACTTGAAAATCGCTACAAGCAAAGACACTAGAGCAATAACAACAGAGACAATTGAAACGATACGTGAGAACCAAGTTTCTTTTCTTGCGTCTTCAACGTATCCCTTAAATGCTTCATTTTGAGCATTTAAGACACGGGCTTGTTCTTTTAGAACATTTAAAAGCTCATCAATTCTTAATAACTCATCTAAAGGTGTTATTTCGTATGTACCAGCAGCCTTAGGTGTATCTAACTCTGATATCTCCGGATAATAACTAGCATGAACAGTTTTGAAAGTCTCTTCAATATTAGGCATATCCTCGAAAGGAGTGTGAATTTTGGGAACTTTAAAAGATTTAGCAATTTTAATAGCTTCTTTTTGTATGGAGCTTAAGTTATCCATTAGAAAACATCCAATCCGTATGCTTTCGTGTTTGGTGTCTGTTCTATCACTTATGTTTTCAGTTTACTGCATTTTTGCCTGCTCAAAGATGACAAGCGTCGTTGGCTTGTGTGTAGCAGTGTTTGCCCTTTGCTTTGCAGGTTTTATTTATTAACAAGATAAAAGTGCCCTCCTCACGCGGCAACGTGGGAGAGCGTGTCCAAAAACAGTAGAAAGGCTGATTAAATGGACAATACAAGTATACAAGTTTTCAGTTCTCAAGAATTTGGAGAACTCAGAGCCCTTAAAGGATCTGATGGAGAGCCTTGGTTTGTCGCTAAAGACGTATGCGATTTCTTGGAAATTACAAATAGAAACCGTGCAATGCAGCGTCTTGATGAAGATGAAAAGGGGGGTACGCATATGTACACCCCCGGCGGGAAACAGGAAGTACGGCTAATCAGCGAAGCTGGTTTTTACAATCTCCTGTTTTTGTTTGAGCCAACCAAAGCAAACAAAGCAACTCGCGAACAGCTCCTTGCGTGGGAGGCAAAAGTTGAACGCATAAAGCGTTTTAAGCGCTGGGTTACGCACGACGTCCTCCCCGCAATTAGACAAAGTGGTGGCTACATTGCTACAGACGGCTCTGAGAGCAACGAAGACCTTCTCGCTCGTGCGGTCCTAGTCGCAAATGAAGCTATT
>CALGXY010000073.1:0-9319 GCA_937935155.1 uncultured Atopobium sp.
TCCGCTTTCTGGTGGACTTGGCTCAAGTTCTACCTGCGTAATTGCTGGTATTGCAGCCGCGATGACCGAGTCTCATGGTGGCTGGGATCCTGAGCGTGCGCTCGACTTTGCCTGTCATTTTGAGGGCCATCCCGATAACGTTGCTCCTGCAATTTACGGTGGCCTGACCTCGTCATTTGTTGAGGGTGGGCATACCGTTTGTACTCGAAGGCTGGTAGCGCGCGGTCTCTCTTTTGTTGCAATTGCACCGCCGTACACTGTCAACACCGAGGATGCCCGCAAGGTGGTTCCGCAGAATATTTCTCTTCAGACCGCTGTTTATCAAATGGGTCGTACCGTTGCTGTTACCCATGCACTTGAAACAGGCAATGGAGGTCTTTTGGCAGCTGCCTGCAACGACAAACTCCATGAGCCCTACCGCAAGGAGCTCATTCCTGATTACGAAGAGCTCAAACAGGTAGCTAAGCTTGCTCGTGCTTGCGCCTTTGTTATCTCGGGCTCAGGTTCCACCATGGTTGCCATCTGCGACTCCCCTGTTACAGCTCGCGCTGTTGCCGAGAATGCCAAGCAGGTCAGAGGCGATCTCTGGATTCAGATTCTTGAGCCAGCACTTCTGGGTACCGTCCTTACCTTGGACGACGGCCAACAACACCACAACACTTTCGACGAGATTTAACGTGACAACTGCGCTCGGTCAATGCGTGTACTAACAAGTACGCCTGCGACAACACGGGTTTCTCGCCAGGTGCGCCTGAAAAGTGTAAAGAATCTGTATTTGAGGCACAGATTCTTTGATGAAATCAGGCAAATCCACAGTTTCTTTTACGTATTTAGGCAAAAGTTACAGATTCTTTGAAGAAATCAGGCGCGTGAAGATAGGCTGCGCCGCGCCAAATTTTGCGAGCCTGAAAACTACATCATGTCTGAGTAAATTTGCTCAGACTTGGCGAGAAAAACAGGCAAATAGCTCAGACATGGTGCGCTTTTCAGGCAAACTGTTCAGACATGACAACAAAACCCGGCTCCTACGTTGTGTGGGAGCCGGGTTAACGTTTAAGGTGCGTTGACGTCAAAGCACATTTGCCATTAGTCGCCGTTATGCGCCGAGGTAAGCCTTGCGTACGTCATCGTCGTGGAGAAGCTCTTGGCCGGTGCCATGCTTAGCAACCTTACCAAGCTCAAGAACGTATGCACGGTCAGCAACCTTAAGTGCCATATTAGCGTTCTGCTCAACCAGCAAAATGGTGGTTCCTGCATCGCCGAGCTGGCGAATGATCTGGAAGATTTCCTCAATCAGAAGAGGAGCCAGACCCATGGAAGGCTCGTCGAGCATCAAAAGCTTTGGCCTGCTCATCAGAGCACGACCCATAGCAAGCATCTGCTGCTCGCCACCAGACAGCGTTCCTGCCAGCTGATTCTTACGCTCGCGAAGACGTGGAAAATGCTCGTAGACCATCTTGACGGTCTTAGCGTTCTGGGAATCGGGCTGCGTATAGCCGCCCATCTCAAGGTTTTCAGCAACACTCATGCGAGAAAACACACGGCGGCCCTCAGGGCACAATGCCAGGCCAGCCTCAACAATCTTGTGAGCGCGCTGGCCTACAAGGTTTTTCTCGTCAAGGGTAATGGTGCCAGAGTCTGGCTTTACTAGACCAGCAATGGTGTTCAGTGTAGTTGATTTACCTGCGCCGTTTGCGCCAATAAGGGTAACGATCTCACCCTCGTGGATGTCAAAAGAAATGCCCTGAACTGCGTGGATTGCACCGTAAGAAACATTAAGATCCTTGACGGATAGCAGGGTTTTTCCAGCGCCAACTGCCTGGATGTTTGTAGTTTCAGCGGCCATTAGCGCACCTCCTGCTTTCCAAGATATGCCTCGATAACGCGAGGGTTGTTCTGAACCTCTTCTGGCGTTCCCTTTGCAATGATGTTGCCGTGGTCAAGAACAGCCAAACCCTCGCAAATGCCCATAACAAACTTCATGTCGTGCTCGATGAGAAGAACAGCAATCTTGAAGTCGTCACGAATCTTAAGGACATTCTCCATAAGCTCATCGGTCTCTGCTGGGTTCATACCTGCAGCTGGCTCGTCGAGCAGCAAAATCTTTGGCTGAGTTGCCAGAGCACGAAGAATCTCAAGCTTGCGCTGAGCGCCATAAGGCAGGTTACCTGCAAGGGTATTTGCAAGGTTCTCCATACCAAAAATGCGCAGGAGCTCGCGAGCGTTATCAGCGCTCTCTTTTTCCTGCTTCCAATGAGCCGGAAGGCGGAAGACGTCCTCCAAGAAGTGAGACGTCATGTGGCTTCCCTGACCAACCTGAATGTTCTCCATAACGGTCATGTTGTTGAACAGGCGAATGTTCTGGAAGGTGCGGGCAATACCCATATGATTTGCTTCAACAACGCTTTTACCAGCCAGGTCGTAGCCGTCAATCATTACGGTACCACGGGTTGGCTTGTAGACACAGGTAAGCAAGTTAAAAACAGTTGTTTTACCTGCACCGTTAGGACCAATGATGCCAGAAATCTCGGTAGGACCAAGAGCAATGTTGAAGTCATTAACAGCAGTCAAGCCACCAAAGTCAATGCCCAGGTGCTCAGCCTGAAGAACTGGAATTGCACCAAGGTCTCGCTCAGGAATGAGGTTAGGAGACTCTTGCCTGATAAGTTTTGTGGTGTTTTTAGTTGCCATCGCTCTTACGCCTCCTTCGAATCAGTTGAGGCTTCTACCTGCACGTCTGCCTGCGTATCTGCCTGAACAACCGTCTGTGCGTTAGCCTGTACACCCGCCTGCTCGTCCGAGTCATCCTTGTTCCAAGGGAAATCCTTGTTCATGATGCGCTCAATAATGCGGGACAGCGAGAAGTCATACGAGCCAAACAGACCCTCTGGTCTAAAGATCATAACCAGAATCAGCACGATTGCATAAGCAACCATGCGGTAGTCAGCAAAGGCACGTAGAGCCTCTGGAAGCACGGTCAGGACAGTTGCGGACACAACGGAACCAAACATAGAGCCCATGCCGCCCAAAACAACCATAACCAGAATCTCAACGGACTTCATGAAGCCAAACTTAGCTGGCGCCATAACGCCAATGCAGCCTGCGTAAAGACCACCGGCAATACCAGCAAGGAATGCGGAGAAAACAAAGGCCAGAGTCTTGTAATACGTGGTGTTAACGCCTGATGCCTCTGCTGCAATCTCGTTATCGCGGATGGCGAGAATAGCGCGTCCATGCCTAGACTTCATAAGAGTATGAATAGCAAAGATGGCAAGCGAAACAACAATTGCCGTGTTCAGGTAACCCGTATATGCAGGAATACCCGTGAGGCCTGATGCGCCACCAGTAAGCTTGAATCCAAGAGCGGAGTCAATGTTAACCAGGACAACGCGGATGATCTCTGCAAAGCCCAGGGTAATAATGGCCAGGTAATCACCACGAAGACGCAGTGCTGGAATACCAATAACCACACCCATAAGAGCAGCGCAAATACCGCCGAACAAAAGGCCAACAACAAAAAGAATTACTGCTGGTGTAGAACCTGAAGCCATGGATTGAGCATCCAGTCCAAAGAGTGGCATCATGCGAATAATGAAGATTGCGCAGGCATAACCACCAATGGACATGAAACCAGCGTGACCCAGAGGAAGCTGTCCCAGATAACCAGTAACAATGTTCAGAGAAACGGTCATCAGAACATACACGCCAATTTGCTCAAAAACAACGGTCTGATAGCGAGAAATAAGGCCCTCTCCTACCAGGAAGTTTCCACCAAAGACAAAGAGTGCAACAAGAATTGCATTGATGGCATAGCGAGCAGGCATAGTGAGCTCACGACGCTGACCATCTTTTCCACCAAAACCAGTGACAATTACGGGGTTGTGGTTATTATCGCGTGGATACATTTTAGTCATGTGAGCCTCCTTACACTTTCTCGGTAACTGGTCGGCCAAGCAGGCCAGTTGGTTTCACAACAAGAACAAGAATCAAGAGTAAGAAGACTACTGCATCCTGCCAGACAGACAGACCAAAGGCAGCAACAAAGACCTCGGAGAAGCCAACAATAAGGCCGCCAATAACAGCGCCAGGAATGGAGCCAATGCCGCCAAGAACTGCTGCAACAAATGCCTTGGTACCCAGCATGACGCCCATGGTAGGAGAAACCTGCTGGTATGCCATGGAGTACAGAATAGCTGCAATGCCTGCCAGAGCGGAACCAACTGCAAAGGTAAAGCTAATAGTGCTGTTGACGTTGACGCCCATCAGACGAGCTGCGCCCATGTCCTCGGAAACGGCACGCATTGCCTTACCAAGACGAGTCTTCTGAACCAAAAGGGTCAGAACAACGGTTGCCACAATAGTAACGGCAACAGTCAAAAGTGCAGTGCCGGAAAGCGTCGAACCAAATACCTGAACAGTTCCCAGGTCAATGATGCTTGGAACAACCTTAGCGTCAGCACCAAGAAGCAGCTGAACACCATTTTCAAGTAGGTAAGAAACACCAATTGCGGTAATCAGAATAGAAAGCCTTGGAGCTTCTCTGAGTGGTGCATAGGCAACCTTATCAATAAGAACGCCCAGCACAACACAACCAAAAATGGCGAGAAGAACGGCGATTGCAGGATTGAGTCCTAACTGAACAAGCGCAATCCAAGCAACGTAGGAGCCAAACATGATGATGTCACCATGTGCAAAGTTAAGAAGCAAGATGATGCCGTACACCATTGTGTAACCAAGCGCCACCAGTGCGTAAATACTGCCCAATTGAAGTCCATTGAGCACCTGAGTCAAAAACATCTGAGGTTCTCTTTTCTATGAAGGATTGATCGTGTCATAGATGGACTCTTTGCCATCTTTAAAGGTAATAATCAAGGTGGACTTCACTGGGTCACCTGTTCCCTGATATGAAAGGGTTCCAGTAACACCTTCGACCACACCAGATGCAATAGCGTCAATAATTGCTTGCCTATACTCATTAGAGTTGTAGGTATAACCACGTTTCTCGACAGTCTTAAGAGCAGAGCAAAGAATCATTGCTGCGTCATAGCCCAAAGAACAGAAGTTAGTTGGAGCCTCACCGTATTCCTCGGTATAAGCCTTAACAAAATGCTGAACTTTTTCATCTGGATTTGAAGCAACAAAGGCAGAGCAATAGAAGCATCCTTCAAGGTCAGCCGCAGAAGCATAGTCCTGCTCGCCGCCAATGATGCCTGCCCAACCATCTGCGCCCATAAAAGGCTTTTTGCAGCCAAGCTGGCGAGCCTGCGTCACAATCTTGCCATTGTCCTGGTAATAGTTTGGAGCCAAAATGGCATCAGGATCCAGTCCAATAATGCTGGTAAGCTGGGCGTTAAAGTCAACAGCTCCCGTTGGATAGCCCTGCTGAGAAACAACCTCAATGCCCAACTCACGAGCCCTCTGAACAAATGCGTTATTAACGCCAATCTCGTAATCGCCACCAGAGTTAAAGATGGTTCCTACACGCTGATAGCCTTGCTTTTTAGCAAACTCTGCAAGAACAACGCCCTGGAATGGGTCGGTGACAGTAGCGCGGAACATGTTATTGCCGTGAGCAACAACGTCTTCTGCTGTTGCAGATGCCGTTACGCAAGGAATGTTGTCCAGTACCGATTTCTGTGCCAGTGCAATGGTTGGCGTTGAGGTAACGTCACCCAGAATTGCACAAACATTCTCGTCAAGAAGCTTGTTATAGACAAGAATGGCTTCGGTTGAATCGCCTTTCTCGTCCTCAGCTATAGGGACAATCTTGCGGCCACCGGCTCCACCATTCTTGTTGAATTCCTTGAGGTACAGCAAAATGCCGCTACGCACCGCAAGGCCATACTGGGCAACGTCGCCGGTATACGGTCCCATCACGCCAACGTAAATGGAGTTAGGGTCTTGGTTCTTTGGCGAACAGCCTGCTAGAGCAAACGACCCCGCAATGGTCCCGGCCACCTCCAAAAAGCGTCGTCGCGTTAGCTTATGTGCCATATTCATCTCCTTTTCTCCATAGCGTTGAATATGTGACACAACACAATATGGCTGCGGCTCTAAAAAAAGAACCACAGCCAAAAAATGTTATCTAACTTGAAATAATTTTAGAGAAACCGGATGTTTCTACGAGCTCCAGCCTTTGGCGATGGTTGCGCAGTTTTCTTCTGACTACCCGCAGCTGGTCTACGTGTGCTACTTACGCCTCACGTACCAGCGGAAGCTCACCAGCAAAGTGACGAGGCTTGTAAGAGGCCTTGTCTGCGCTGGTCTTCTCGCCAAGATCAAGCGAAGAAATCTTCTTCATCTTGCTGGTGCCGCCCTCAATGAGGCGAAGCAGCTCGCGCGTTGGTCTCTCGTCAGCCGCCTGAAGCTCAGCTGCCATCTCACGCTCAACCGCGTCAAAGATGTCCTGAACATGCGAGGACGTATCGTTTGTAGCCTTGATCAGCGGCATTGCGGTTGATTGTGCAACCACACCAGCGTAGTTTGGCTCGCGAGAAGGACGCATCTGAGCTGCGGCAACCTTGTGAGCCGCAGCAGGTTTTGCACCCGACAACTCCACCGAGCTTGCAACTTCAGCCTCAGCAGCGGCCTGACCAATGAGCGGCAGCTGCACTGGATGATACTTGCGCATCTGCTGCTGATCATGGCGAGCCAGATGCTCGTCCATTGCAGCCAGCGCAAGCGTCCAATCATCAGCATGCTCAAGCTCGTCAATCGTACGCTTCTCAGGGAAGACTCCCTGGTCAACGTAAGAGATTCGGCTAGAAATATCAGCAGCATGGTTGGTAAAGTCTTCAGGAATAGCCTCGGCACCAATCTCAGCAATACCAAAATTGCGCGTAATGGACTCTTCGCCTACAGCCTTAGTCCACCAAGCTGTACCAACGTCACCAACTGTTCCGTCAGCACGCTCGATAATGGGCAGACCGTCCATAGGATCTTTCCCCAAGCGCTCAAGAAGTACCGCAGCAGCACCCTTTGCACGTGCAACGGTACGCTCGCGCCAGCTCAAAAGCTTGGTGTAGTTCTCTGCAATCTGCGCGTAGTCGTTTGTAGAGTGCGCAGGAGCCTTCTTTGCGCGAACGGGAAGAACACCCTCAGCAGTCGTGCTTACAATCTGCGCCTTCTTTGCAGGTAACTTGGCAGGCTGGACAGGCAGCTCAGCAGACTGAACACGAATGGAACCAGTCATATCCCACTGAGAAGCCCTCATGTGCTTTGGCTTGTACGCAGCAATCGAGCGCCTTGGAGAGTCCAGCGGAATCACAATGCTCTCTTCTGGCGAGAAGTTCGATGCAGCTGAGACCTGCTTTGAAGATAGAGCCTCATCTGAGCTCTGGAACGTTGCAGCTGACTGGCTCTTTGCTTCTGCCCCATCGATTTTCTCGCCACGATTTACCGAGCGAGAGACTACCAAGGCCGCACCAGAAATGACTGCAACCGCAGCAAGTCCCACTCCAATGCCTGTAAAGATTGCACCAAGAGGCGTTTGACGAATTTCATTAGCGGTAAGGGCATACGCAGATGCTGGCTCTGCTACCAGAACCAGTCCACTGAGCAGGCCGGCGACTACTGCCGGATTCCTACCTTCTGTCATACAAACTCCCCCTACAAACGCTAAGAAGATGTATGAAGTCACACGCTAAATTTGCATATGCTACTAAACCCAATACGGGCGACGTGAGCAACGGGTGGGCTTCATTTCATCTTTGTATAATCCGCTGCAACACATAATTGTGCTGTTAGAAATGACTATAGCGTAATTCGTTATTTTTTACAGCGTCTTTAAAACTTTTTCATAATTCTTCGGCAGTTATTCACCAAAAATGACGAGAAAAAAGAAGTGCCTCCCAACATAGATTGGAAAGCACTTCTTGCGTCATCTTTAAATCTGACTAATTCTGTGGATAGTCAGACTGTGCAGCCTTCTTTGCAGATCTAATCAGGAAGTCCTGGTTATTGTCGGTCTGCTTAAGACCACTGATAAGAGCAGTAGTTGCACGCTCAGTGTTATTGAAGCCTGCAAGAATACGGCGAACGCCCCATACCATAGGCTGAAGCTCTGGCTTAATAAGCAGATCCTCATTACGAGTACCAGAAGAAACAGGATCAATAGCTGGGAAGATACGGCGATCTGCCAGGTCTCGATCAAGCTTGAGCTCCATGTTACCAGTGCCCTTGAACTCCTCGAAGATAACCTCATCCATCTTGGAGCCTGTATCTACCAGGGCAGACGCAATAATAGTGAGCGAGCCGCCGTTCTCGATGTTTCGAGCTGCACCCAAGAACTTCTTTGGTGGATACAGAGCTGCGGAGTCAACACCACCAGAAAGAATACGACCAGAAGCAGGAATAGCCAGGTTGTATGCACGAGCAAGACGTGTGATGGAGTCCAGAATAACCACAACGTCCTGGCCCATCTCAACCAGACGCTTTGCTCGCTCAATGACAAGCTCTGAGACAACGGTGTGATTCTCTGCTGGCATATCAAAAGTTGAAGCAACAACAGTGCCCTTAATGGAGCGCTCCATGTCCGTAACTTCCTCAGGGCGCTCGTCTACCAAGAGGCAGAAGAGGTGGACCTCAGGATTGTTGGTGGTAATAGACTGGCAAATGCGCTTCAAAATGGTGGTCTTACCTGCCTTTGGAGGCGAGACAATCAAACCACGCTGACCCTTACCAATAGGAGCCACCAGATCAATTGCACGACCCGTAATGGAGTCTTTACCGTGCTCCATAGTAAGAGGCTGGTCTGGGAAAATAGGGGTCAGGTCTTTGAAGCGAGGACGGTCCTTAAGACCCTCAACTTCCCCACCGTTGACCTGGGTAACCTTAAGCAGTGGTGGATATTTGCTATTTACGCGAGCAGGTCCCACCATGCCCAAAACGCTATCACCTGGACGCAGACCAAGATTTCTAATAATCTGCTGGTGGACAAAGGCGTCGTCGTCGCCTTCCATGTAATTACCTGTACGAATCCAACCGTAGCCTTCGTTGCTAATCTGAAGAATACCCTCAACAGTCTTAAAACCCTCAGCAGCTGCAGATGCAGCGTATACAAGCTCAATTAAATCGGACTTATGAACGCCTGCGTACTCAATACCCAGCTCAGTTGCTTTAGCACGAAGCTCAGAAAGCTTCATCTCTTGCAGAGCCTCTTTGGAAAGCGATGGCTCGCTTGCCTGGCCCTGCTTGCGATTCTTGTTGCGCTGGTTGTTCTGTCTTCGATCGCGAGAAGGACGCTCCTGGTTGTTGGTGTATGCGTTTTCCTGTGTCTTCTCGCCCTCCTGAGCCGCTTCTTTTGGCTCAGCATTACGAT
>CALGXY010000074.1:0-1504 GCA_937935155.1 uncultured Atopobium sp.
AAAGACTCTTTTTTTGTCTAAAACTTGCTTCAATCGCTTTATAAGCCGTTGACTTAAGTGGCTCAGAAAGTCCAGAAACTAACTCAGAAATTTGTAATTTCTCTTCTGGTGTGAGTTCTGGAAGATCTTTTTTCTCTTCTTTTTGGCCCTGTGCTTGCTTTTCTGATGAGTTGGCTTCTTTATCAGCATGTCTATTGTATTTGTCCAGCTTAAATTCAAGGTCTGAGAACTCCAGGCCTTGCTCTGAGAGCCTGGCTCTATAAATTTCTCTCTGTGCAAGAAAATCAATCATACACATACGATTGTCTACATAGACAGTAAGTACAGGGTACTCTCTACCAGCAACTTCTCTAACAAATACGCCGGTTGTATGTTCTGTCTCTCTTTCACCATTTGCTTCAACCCACGCAAGATAGGCACGACGATTTTTTGACATGCTCTTAGAATCTTTGAAGGTTCCAAGCAGAGAACTCATTAAATCTTTTGCATTTTCATTGCCACCGCGCGCAGGTGTTTCTTGTTGATTATTCATCGCTAAACCTAACTATCTGCGCTTTTTCTAAAACCTCTTCAGAGAAATACCCAAGGTTTGTAGTGGTAATTACCGTTTGAATGTCATGGAATGCAAATTCCATGATGGCTTTTCTGCGGTCTTCATCAAGCTCACTCATAACATCATCTAAAAGCAGCAAGGGTTTCTCGCCAAGTATTTCTTCTGAAAGGAGAACTTCTGCCATCTTAAGTGCTAAAACGACAGTTCTAATTTGGCCTTGAGATCCAAAATTTCTAGCGTCTTTGCCCTCAATTAAAAACTCAACGTCGTCTCGATGAGGTCCTTTTGTACTTTGCTGACGACGAATATCATCCGTGCGAGCTTCACTTAAAGCCTTCAAGAATTGATCAGTAATTTCTTCTCTAGTGGCCTCAAGAGATACCTCTCCAATTGAAGAAATATAGTTCATTTCTAGGTGTTCTCCACCAGAGAGTTCCTGGTAGATCTCACATGTCTTCTTTGCCAAGCGATCAAACAAATGAATTCGTGCATGAAGAAGCGTAGCCCCTCCTCTTGCAAGTGAAAAATCCCAAGCATCAAGCAAGTTTTCATCTGGCCAATCAGATTTAAGCAGCTTATTTCTTTGCTCAACTGTCTTGGTATATACCGAGAAGACCTTGAAGTAGCTTTTATTTGCCTGGCGGCCAAAGTCATCAAATTCTTCTCGGCGATACGATGCACCACCTTTAATCATTGAAAGGTCATCGGGATTAAAAAGTACCGACATCAGTGTTCCAGAAATATCTGCAGCCTGACATTTCTTGCCATTCTTTAAAAATTGACGGCGGCGTTCTGTAATGGTGCAGGCATTTTCTAGCTTTCTTCCATCTCCTGTAAGAGAAATTTCTATCTGTGCCTCAGAAGTACCTGTAAGAAGGAGTTGTGAAGGTGTGGGCTTTCTAAATGAATATCCAGCAGTAAGGAGTTGTAGTGCTTCAACAGTATTTGTCT
>CALGXY010000075.1:0-8563 GCA_937935155.1 uncultured Atopobium sp.
AGTCAAAATGACACTGATTTAGCTACGTGTAGTATTAAGATGTCATACTTTAGTGGGTACGATAAGTACCGTGATGATCGACTATATTATGACTTAAAGTTTGTCGGTAAGCAGAATATTACTAAGGATGTTCTCGAGATGACTGACGTATCAGTCTGTAATAAGATCTTCCGACAGTCGCTGATCAAGAAATATGATCTTCATTTTCCCGAAGGACTGCTGTATGAGGATTACTATTTTACCAAGTCGTATATGTTGCTATCAAAAAATATGTTCTTCGTAGATGAAAAACTGTACAACTATCTCAGAAGAGATGGAAGCTCGTGTTAAAGAGCTTAAAGAAAACGATAAATTACTTGAAGCTCAGCGTCTTGCTCAGAGAACAAACTATGACTTAGAGATGCTTGAGACCATGGGTTATTGCAATGGTATTGAGAACTACTCGCGTCATTTGGATGGTCGCGCCCCAGGTGAGCCTCCCTATACGCTCATTGATTATTTCCCTAAAGACATGATTTGCATCATTGATGAGTCACACGTTACGGTTCCTCAAATTAGAGGTATGTATGAGGGCGATAGGTCTCGTAAAGTTACGCTGGTAGATCACGGATTTAGACTTCCTTCTGCACTTGATAACAGGCCTCTCAGATTTGACGAGTTTGAGGGACGCATCCCACAGTTTATTTACGTCTCTGCAACTCCTGGAGACTATGAAGAGACGGTCGCTCAGCAACAGGTTGAGCAGATTATTCGTCCAACGGGCCTCCTCGATCCAAAGATTGATGTCAGACCAGTAAGAGGTCAAATTGATGACCTTATCTCAGAGGTCAAAGAGCGTGTGGCAAAAAAGGAGCGCGTTCTTGTTACCACGCTTACTAAAAGAATGGCAGAAGATCTTACAGATCACCTGTTAGACGAGGGTATTAAAGTCAACTACATGCACTCGGATACTGCTACGCTTGACCGTGTAGAAATCATTAGAGATTTACGTCAGGGAAAAATTGACGTGCTTGTTGGAATTAACCTTTTGCGAGAAGGACTTGATATTCCAGAGGTTTCTCTCGTTGCTATTCTTGATGCAGATAAAGAAGGCTTCTTAAGAAACAGAAGGTCTCTTATTCAGACTATGGGTAGAGCGGCAAGAAACGCTTCTGGCCAGGTCATTATGTATGCCGATAAAATCACTGACTCCATGCGTATTGCTATAGATGAGACAAAAAGACGTCGAGAAATTCAGGAAGCGTTTAACAAAGAGCACGGTATTGTACCTAAGACCGTTAAGAAATCTATTACGGATATTGCAGGCTTTATTGCTGAAGCTTCAGAGAACGTTGATAAACGCAAGCGCAAAAACGGAGAGTTCTATACCGCCTCCGATGACGAAGATTCGCTTGAAGAACAGCAAGAATCAATTCTTGAGATGCCTGCAGAATTGCTTGCTGAAGAGCTTCAAAATCTTCCGCGCTCAGAGGTTGAAGCAATGCTTTCTGGTATGGAAGCAGAGATGGCAGAAGCATCTGCATCTATGGATTATGAGCATGCAGCAGAACTCAGAGATCAGATTGTTGCCATTAGAAGCCAGCTTGAAGGTACTACATCAGATGATGTTATCAAGAGGCTTAAAACTGGCGCTAGAAAGGGCAGTGCTCACGCAACTCGCAGACGATATAGAGGCAAGCACTAAGCGTTGTTGTAGTGCTCTACTACAAGCTCGGCCATCCTAATGCCATCAGCTGCAGCGCTCATAATGCCGCCGGCGTAGCCAGCACCTTCACCTATAGGCCATACACCTGGAGTGTTAATACTTTGTCCTGTTTCATCGCGGGTAATTCTTACAGGAGAGCTTGATCTTGTTTCAACTCCCGTAAGCACAGCATCGGGATGAGCAAAACCATGAAGCTTTTTGTCCATAATTGGAAGGGCTTCTCGCAAGGTTTGTAGGATGTAGGGAGGCAGACAGTCTTCAAGTGAGGTCCAGGTAACACCACGTGGATACGTTGGTTTTACCGAATGCGGTCCAGTAGAAGCTTTCTTGTGTAGAAAGTCACCAACTAGCTGAGCAGGAGCAACATAAGCTCCGCCGCCTGCTTTAAAGGCCGCCTGCTCGCAAGAGCGTTGCAGCTCAATGCCAGCAAGTACGTCGTCTCCTGGTAGATCTTCTGGATAGACGTTAGCTAACAGGCCGGAGTTGGCATTTTTGCCTGCGCGGTCAGATAGGCTCATGCCATTTGTGACTACGCCGTCCTTCTCGCTAGCTGCAGAAACAACATAGCCACCAGGGCACATGCAGAACGAGAAGGCGCTTCTACCAGAGGGAAGGTGAACAGAAAGCTTGTAGGGTGCCGCTCCAAGTACGGGATTGGTTGCTTCAGGGCCATAGAGTGATTTGTTGATTTGAAACTGAAGGTGCTCAATTCGCACACCCATAGCAAAGGTTTTTCTCTCCATAGAAATACCTTTGTCTTTGAGCATGACATACGTGTCTCTACTTGAGTGACCAGTCGCAAGAATCATTGTGCGAGTCTTTATGGTTTCAGTTTGAGTTGAACCGTCTGGATTGGTCTTCTCAACCTGAATTGCAGAAAGAGAGCCATCTGAGGCTCGCTCTAGGGAGGCGAGTTTTGTTCTAAATGCAACGGTTCCACCCGCTTCTTCAATCATTGTGACAATGTTGGTCACAACGGTGGGAAGAACATCACTTCCTACGTGGGGTTTTGCGTCCCATAAAATGTTTTTCTGTGCACCTGCTTTTACAAAAGTCTCAAGAATAAAGCGGTGAGAAGCACTTTTGGTACCCGTGTTGAGCTTGCCGTCAGAGAATGTACCAGCACCACCAAGACCAAATTGGATGTTACTCTCAAGATCTAGCTGACCCGTTTGGTTATGATGCTCTACCGCTGCAGTTCTTCGTGCTGCGTCATCTCCGCGTTCGATGAGTAGGGGATTAAGGCCAGCTTTGGCAAGCGTAAGTGCGCAAAACAGACCAGCACATCCGGCTCCTACAACAACAGGACGGTTCTCTGAAGGAGCAGGTTGTGTTGCTTTGGGAAGCGCAAACGTATTTGGCTCTGCAAGCTTGATATGCTTTGCTGCAGGTTTACCTTGAATCTTGCTCAGAAGTTTTTGTTCCGCTGCAGGCCCACCTTTAAGATTTACGTGATAGGTGAGGATAAGAACAATATCGTTTCTTTTACGTGCATCAATTGAGCGTTTATGCAGCTCATATGAGGTAATCTCATCTGCAGAAACTCGGAGGGTACGTAGAAGCGCGTCAAAACCCACCTTTGATTCTTTAGCAGGATGCTTACGAAGAGGTGCAACATGAACTTTAATGTTTGATACTTCCAGCATGTTAGTTGTCCTCTTTCAAAGATTCGCAATTCTGATCAGCACTTTTTGCGGCAGCCAGACCGGCAACCATACCGCTCTTCCACGCCCACGAGAGGTTAAAGCCGCCGCATTGAGCGTCAATATCAAGAGCCTCTCCCGCAATAAACAGACCAGGAACGCCATGTGCTTCAAGAGTGTTTGAGTCCACTTGATCGATGGAAATTCCACCAATACAGACCTGTGGAACAACTTTGGAGGATGTACCGGTAACGGTAAAAGTGATTTTGTGAGCTTTGGCAACCGTGGCTTCAACTGAGTCATGAGCACCCAGGTAAGCAGCAATCTGTGGGTCGAGAAGACCGTCTGTGGTGTGAGCTTCTACAGCTGCTGCAACTTCCTCTTCCGTAAGCTGAGGGAGAAGATCAATCTCAAGCACGTCACCAGGCAGGGCCGTACGGGACAAGTTAAAAATCATGATGCCCGAGAGTCCAAATGACCTAAAAAGCAGTTCTCCAGATTCCTGTTTGAGCACAGCGGCGTCTCTTACAAGAGCTGCGTGTGCTCGTACGCGCTTTCCATCAAGGCTTGTTGGGGGCTCAGGCTTGCAGGTGAGTGCACAAAGTCCCGGTCGCAGTGAGGTGGTCTGCAAGTCAAGGCTCTCTGCAAGATTTGTGGTTGCGAGTCCGCCAGTAGCTAGAATTACTGATGAAGCGTGGACCTTGTAGGTTTTCTCGCCAGCAAAGCATTCTTGGAAGGTAACGGTGAAGCCAATGTGCTGGGGTTTTACCGATGTGACTTCTCGCCCCAAAGCAAATTGGATACCAGCTTTTTGGGCTCGCTTGAGCAGCAATGATTGGATGGAGCTTGCTTGCCTGGTAAGAGGGTACATTCTGCCCTCGTCTTCCGTTGCCCACGCAAGACCGCTGGATCTAAAGAAAGTCAGGATGTCTGTAAGAAACGTATCCTTGTCTTTGCAGACAGCCTGAACAAACTCTGGATGAGAAAAATTCTCAAAGCTCAAATCTGCATTGGTGAAGTTGCAGCGCCCGCCTCCTGTTGCCAGGATAGTCCTGCCGCTCTCCAGCGCTTTTTCAAAGATAACAACGTGCTTGTTGGCGCCAAGAGCTTCGGCAGCAGTGATGGCAGTGCAGAGTCCTGCTGCGCCGCCACCTAGAACTGCAACATCAATGTGGTTAGGCACCAGAAATGCCTGAGCCTGCTTGATACGTTGAGCTTGTGCCGCTTGACGTTCTTTAACGCGCGCTGTTTGAGCCATAGTAAGAACTACCTTTTGTGTTGTGTAAGTACCAGCTTCTAGGGCTTACAGATCAAGAACGCTTTGTGTAGCGTCAGGAACAAGGCCTTCAGGAAGCTCGGTGCTAAAGGTTCCCTTATCGGCAATCTGAGCAAAGGTTGGATCCATAGGAAGCTGTCCCAAAGGCTTGAGGTTAAATGCTGCTGCGGTCTCGGCAAGCTTTGATGGACCGTAAGGCTCAATGCGCTCATCACAGTGAGGGCAGGTGATATATGCCATGTTCTCAATCAAACCAAGTACAGGTACATGCATCATTTCTGCCATGCGCACTGCCTTGCCCACAACCATCTGAACAAGATCTTGTGGAGAAGAAACAATTACAACACCCTCAACAGGAAGGGACTGGAATACAGTCAGAGCAACATCGCCCGTTCCTGGAGGCATGTCGATAAGCAGATAATCAAGGTCACCCCAGTTGCACTGGCTGTAGAACTGTTGGATGGCGCCAGCAACAACAGGGCCTCTCCAGAGAACAGGATCGGTCTCGTTTTGAAGCACCAGGTTAGCGCTCATAATCTTGATACCATTTGCATCCTCGATAGGAATAAGCTGCTCTTCAACGCCGTAAGAGCGCTCATCAGAGATGCCAAACATACGAGGAATTGAAGGTCCGGTAATATCGCCGTCAAGAATACCAACGCGCTTACCTGCGCGCGCGAGGTTAGTAGTAAGAATGCCGGTGACAAAGGACTTACCAACACCACCTTTGCCAGAAACAACGCCAATAACGTGCTTAACGCTTGAGTGTTGATTGAGTTCAAAGCCGGCAGGTGGCTGTGGCTCTTTCTTTTTACCGTGAAGTGCGGCGTCAATTTCTTTACGAAGCGCCTCACGATCAATATCTACGTCTGCCATGTCTCTCCTTATGTAGCAGTTGTATGCAGTAACTACTTAATTCTACCCATAGAACTTTATGGCAAACGAGATAGCTATAATCTTTTCGGCGCACTTTAGCTGAACGTAGGAGGTTCACATGATTTTCTCGTCAATTAAAAACTTATCTGAGAATGACTTTGGTCAGAAATATATGGCTTGTGCTGCGGAGTTTCTAGCAACACACAATCTGGACGAGCTGCCTTTGGGCAAAACAGAAATTGATGGAGATAACGTTTTTGTGAACATCATGGAGTTTGAGCCCGCTCTTCCTGGCGAGAAGGACTATGAGGCTCATAAGATTTACGCCGATATTCACGTAGTGATTTCTGGCACCGAAAGTATAGCTGTTGCCCCTCTTGAGCAGTGTGTTCTTAAGGGTGAGTTCAATGCTGACGCTGATTTTGGTGCTTATACCAATCCTGGGGAAGAGACATGGGTCACCCTGCACGCAGGTGATTTTCTGGTGACACCTCCATCTGATGCTCACAAACCAGGCTGTACGCTGGAGAAATCTGGCTCAAAGCTCAAAAAAGCCGTGATGAAGGTTCGCATTAAATAGGGAAGCGCGCTTGCCGTGTTTTGGCGGCACTATCTTGGGTATACTAGAACATCAGTACGCACAAATTGCATCTGTGTACTGATGTTGTTTTCTATTGTTTGGCAGTAGGCGCGTCAAAAGAGATGCGCACGTCAAACTGGTTATGTGAGGAACTATGGCTTCAAGCAAAATTGCTATCCGTGGCGCACGAGAGCACAACCTGCAAGATATTGACATTGATATCCCTCGTGATCAGCTGGTAGTTATTACAGGACTTTCTGGTTCGGGCAAGTCAAGCCTTGCCTTTGACACCATTTACGCAGAGGGACAGCGCCGCTACGTTGAATCCTTGTCCAGCTATGCCCGTCAGTTTTTGGGACAGATGGATAAGCCGGACCTTGACTCTATTGACGGTCTTTCTCCGGCTGTATCTATTGACCAGAAGACAACTTCTAGAAATCCTCGCTCTACCGTAGGTACTGTTACAGAAATCTATGATTATCTGCGCCTTTTATACGCTCGTATGGGTACTCCTCACTGCCCTGAGTGCGGACGCGTTATTGAGCGCCAGACAACAGATCAGATTGCCGATAAAATACTTGAGGCTGGTCAGGGACGCAGAGCCTATGTTCTGGCTCCTGTTGTTTTGGGCCGCAAAGGCGAGTACGTTAAACTTTTTGAGGACCTGCGCAAAGAAGGATTTTCTCGTGTTCGTGTTGACGGTGTTGTACGTGAGCTTGATGAAGAAATTACGCTGGGTAAAACGCTCAAGCACGATATTGAGGTGGTTGTAGACCGTATTGTCATCCGTCCTGATTCTTTGGGCCGCATTGTTGAAGGCGTTGAGCAGGCTACCAAGCTTGCCCAGGGTAAAGTAGGTATATTGCTCTTGGCAGATAAGTCCAACCCAGAGACTATGCCAGAAGAGCTCTTGCAGTATTCGCTGGCGCTTGCTTGTCCTATTCACGGTCACTCTATGGATGACCTGCAGCCTCGCGATTTTTCCTTCAACGCTCCTTACGGCGCCTGTCCTGACTGCGACGGCCTAGGAACTCGTAAAATTATTGATGCTGCGGCACTGATTGCTGATCCAAAACTGTCCGTATCAGAGGGCGTTTTTGGAAGCCTCTTTGGTCACTCCAATTACTATCCTCAGATTCTGTCTGCAGTCTGCAAGCATTTTGACGTATCTGATACAACACCTTGGAACAAGCTGCCCAAGAAGGTGCAAGACGCCCTTCTCGGCGGTCTTGGTTCTACTAAGATTCGCGTTGATTACAAGACGCGCGACGGTCGCAATACGCATTGGTTTACCACCTTCTCCGGCGTCAGAAAGATTCTTTTTGACAAGTATCAAGAGACCACGTCAGAGAATATGAAGACGCATCTTGAGAAGTACATTCGCGAGATGCCTTGTACAACCTGCCACGGAGCTCGCTTAAAGCCAGAAATTCTTTCTGTCACCGTTGGCGAGAAGAACATCTGGGAGGTTTGTGAACTCTCTTGCAAGGAGTCACTGGAGTTCTTTAAGCAGTTGACTATCACTGACCGTCAGAAGGTTATTGCAGGTCCTATTGTCAAAGAAATTGTGGCAAGGCTGCAATTCTTGGTAAACGTTGGCTTGGACTACCTCACGCTTTCTCGTGCAGCAGCATCACTTTCTGGTGGAGAAGCCCAGCGTATTCGCTTGGCAACTCAGATTGGTGCTGGCCTTATGGGCGTCCTTTACATTCTGGACGAGCCTTCTATTGGCCTTCACCAAAGAGACAACAACCGTCTTATTGAGACGCTTAAGCAGCTTAGAGACCGCGGTAATACCGTACTTGTTGTCGAGCACGATGAAGATACCATTCGTGCAGCTGACTACGTCATTGACATGGGTCCCGGAGCTGGTGAGCTTGGAGGTCATGTTGTTGCTGCTGGCACTCCAGAAGAGATTGTTGAAAACCCTGATTCCATCACAGGTGCGTATCTCACGGGAAAGAAGCAGATTAGGCTGCCAGAGGCTCGTCGTAAGCCTGGCCGTGGAAAGATTAAGATTACAGGAGCTAGCGCTAACAACCTTAAGAACGTTTCTGCCTCAATTGAGCTGGGTACGCTGACGGTAGTTACAGGCGTTTCTGGTTCTGGTAAGTCTTCTTTGGTTACCGATACCCTTGCACCCGCGCTTACCAATGCAGTTCAGCACTCAAAACGTGTGGTAGGAGAGTATAAAAAGCTTGAAGGCGTTGATCTTATCGATAAGGTCATTGATATTGACCAGAGTCCTATTGGTAGGACGCCTCGTTCTAACCCAGCAACCTATATTGGCCTTTGGGACGACCTGCGCGCATTGTACGCTTCAGTCCCAGAGTCCCGCGCACGCGGCTACTCGGCTGGTCGTTTCTCGTTTAACGTCCAGGGAGGCCGCTGCGAGGCTTGTAAGGGCGACGGCCAGATCAAGATTGAGATGAACTTCTTGCCTGACGTCTACGTTCCTTGCGAGGTCTGCCATGGCAAGCGCT
>CALGXY010000076.1:0-7348 GCA_937935155.1 uncultured Atopobium sp.
ACTCTGTCGTAAGCCAGGTCGGCCGAGTGAATTCTGCCCAGCTTCTTGAGCTCAATATCGTTAAAACTTTGAACTCCCAAAGAAACTCGTGTTACCCCGCCCGTAGTAAGACTGTCGAGAAGATCATCAGACAGCGAGTCTGGATTTGCTTCAATACTGAACTCAACAGGATTTACAATCGCTGAAGCGTGCTGCGCCAAATCCACTGCATCTTGACCAAGCAAGCTTGGCGTTCCACCGCCCATATAAACTGTTTTTGTGGCTGATAACAAACCAAGCTGGGCGGCCTCGTCTAGCTGATGTTTTAGTGCTTTAACGTAATTTTTCATGCGACTATCGTCTTGTCTTGTAGACCAAGACGAAAAATCACAATAGAAGCATTTTTGAGAACAAAACGGAATATGCAGATAAAGTGCAGAGGTAGCCGTTTGATTGTATTTAGACTGCCAAGAATCCACAACAGACCACTAGCTCATAGATGGATTGTGCTCAGAAAATTCCTGCTCACCCTCAAATTGCTGAACGGTTTCATTAATCTCTAGCGCCAGATCAATAAAATCTTGAGCAGTAACACACCTTACCGACTTACCGCGCCAATAGGCAGCGTTTGGAATACCCCTAAAATACCAGGTAGAGAGGCTTCTTGCGCGAGCAATATGAATGTGAGCTGCGTCAAGTAAGCGTACGTGCATCATAAAAGATGCAAGCATCTGATCGAGTGTTGGAACAAGTGGAGCTTGACCTTCAACTAAAGCTTGAGTGTTCTTGAAAATCCAAGGATTCCCGTACGTTCCGCGAGCAATCATAACAGCAGTCACACCTGTTTCTTTAAGGGCATGAGCTGCTGCTTCAGCAGAGAGCATGTCACCGGAGCCTATAACAGGAATTGAAACAGCATCGCAAACTCTATTAACGGTCTCCCACTCTGCCTGGCCTCGATACATCTGGGTTGCAAAGCGGCCATGAATAGCAACAGCAGACGCTCCCGCAGCTTCCATGGCGCGAGCGAACTCAGGAGCTACTTCCTCATCCTGACGTCTACCTCGTCTAATCTTTACGGTAACAGGCACCGCGACTTCAGAAAGACAAGCTTTGACCAGATCTGCAGCAAGTTCTGGGGTATCGAGAAGGGCTGAGCCCTCCCCTTTTTTGACAACCTTAGGAACAGGACAAGCCATATTGATATCGATAAGAGCAAGTTTATTTCCTAGGCGCTCACTGATCTGAGCTGCCGCTTCTTTAAATTGCTCTGGCTTTGAACCAAAAAGTTGAACAGCAATATCTGGCTCAGTTGAAAGAGGCTCTACAAGCTCCCAGGTTTTCTCGCCACCATAATGAATTCCTGCGACAGAAACCATTTCTGAGTATGCAAGACCTGCTCCGCCCGCTCGAGCCATAGTGCGATACACACCATCACTGACACCAGCCATGGGCGCCATAAGCACAGGATGAGCGGACAGGCGCTCCTTGAGTGAAGATCCTGACGCAAAAGGAACAATACGTGAAGAAAGACCTGCTTGAGGTGCGCAGGTTGCAATAATAGTTTGAAGCGATTCCACAAATACCTTCTACTCGTCGTCAACCTTGAGAACAGCCAAGAACGCCTCTTGAGGTACTTCGACTGAGCCAATCTGCTTCATGCGCTTCTTACCCTCTTTTTGCTTTTCAAGCAGTTTGCGCTTTCTGGAAATATCGCCGCCGTAGCATTTAGCTAAGACGTCCTTTCTACGTGCGCGAACAGTAGAGCGAGAAATGATTTTATTGCCAATAGCACCTTGAATAGGAACCTCAAAGAGCTGCTGAGGAATGATGCCTTTTAGTCTGTCGCAAAGACCACGAGCAAGATCATATGCTTTGTCCTTGTGAACAATAAATGAGAGCGCGTCAACAACGTCTCCAGCAAGCAAGATATCAAGCTTAACCAGGTCAGAAGTGCGATACGAATCAAACTCATAGTCAAGTGAGGCATAACCTTTGGTTCTACTCTTAAGCTGGTCAAAGAAGTCCAGGATAAGCTCGGCCAAAGGAATGCTAAAGATCATCTCGACGGACTTATCAGACAGATACACCATGTCTTCAGATACGCCACGATGATCAACAACAAGCTGCATAACCGTACCAACATACTCAGGAGGCACAATAATCTTTGCCTTAAGGTATGGCTCATCAATGCGGTCAATCTTGGTAACCTCTGGAAGATCTTGAGGACTGGTAATCTCAATCATAGTTCCATCGGTCTTATAGACGTGATAGTCAACAGAGGGACTGGTAGCAATCAAGTCCAGGTCAAACTCACGCTCAAGACGTTCTTTGACGACCTCCATGTGGAGAAGACCCAAAAAGCCTACTCTGAAGCCAAATCCCAAAGCAACGGACGTCTCTGGCGACCACGTAAGTGACGGATCGTTAACGTGCAACTTATCAAGTGCGTCACGGAGATTCTCGTATTGCTTGTTATCAACCGGGAAAAGACCGGTAAATACCATTGGTTTTGCCTCGCGGTAACCTGGCAGTGGTTCTGAACAAGGATTTTGCTTGTAGGTAAGCGTATCTCCAACGCGAACAGCTTCAGGGTCTTTGAGGCCAGTGACCACATAGCCAACCTCACCAACAGAAAGCTGGTCAACAGCCATCTCAAGAGGTCTCTTAGCACCAACTTCTTCAACAAGAAAAGGCACAGATCCCTGCATCATAAGAAGCTGGTCGCCAGCTTTGATTGAACCATCAAAAACACGCACGGTTGCAACGACGCCTCTGAATTGGTCAAAATATGAGTCAAGAATAAGCGCCTTAAGTGGAGCTGTAGGGTCTCCCTTTGGAGGAGAAACCAAATACACCAAAGCCTCAAGGAGCTCGTGAATACCCTCACCTGTCTTACCGGAGACACATACCGCATCATCAGCCGGGATAGCAAGAACATCTTCAATTTCTGCACGTACCTCTTCAGGTCGAGCAGATGGAAGGTCAATCTTATTGATTGCAGGAACAATATCCAGGTTAGCGTTCATGGCCAGCATGGCGTTTGAAACAGTCTGTGCCTCAACGCCTTGCGTTGCATCAACAACCAACACTGCACCCTCACAAGCAGCCAAAGACCTTGAGACCTCATAGGTAAAGTCAACGTGGCCTGGGGTGTCAATCAGGTTGAACTGATAACGCGCTCCGTCATCTGCGTCATACATGACGCGGACTGCGTTTGATTTAATGGTAATTCCACGCTCACGTTCAATATCCATAGTGTCCAAGAGCTGTGACTCCATATCGCGTTCTTCAACGGTATGAGTAAGCTCCAAAATGCGGTCACTGATGGTAGATTTACCGTGATCGATGTGCGCAACAATAGAGAAGTTGCGAATATGTGAAGTATCCTGTGTATTCATAAGGAAAATAATAGCGTAAACTACCCCCTTCGTGCTATACTTCAACAGCTGCCTCAAACGTGTCTCAGCGAAGAGGCCTCACATAGTAAACACCGAAAGGAACCGCACGTGGCTAACATCAAGTCTCAGAAGAAGCGTATTCTCACCGCTGAGAAGGCACGCCAGCGCAACAAGGCTGTCCGTTCCGAGCTTAAGACTGCTATTAAGGCAGTTCGCACTGCTGTTGAGGCAGGCCAGCTTGAGGACGCACAGGTTGCAGCTAACAAGGCATCCCGCCTTCTTGACAAGGCTGCTTCTAAGGGCATCGTACACAAGAATCAGGCTGCTCAGCGTAAGAGCGGCATTCAGAAGCTTGTTAACACCCTTAAGTAGTTCTTATCTACTTTTAAACTTTTTAAAACGGACTCCTTGGAGTCCGTTTTTTCTTACCTGAATTCTTTGAATCTACACATTTGCCACGCCGCACAGAGCAAAGATAAGCTTGGTCATTGTGGTTGTTTTATCTTCTCCACTCTTAAGACCACGTTCTGCATCTGCACAGAGGCCCAGAATATGTTCAAGCTCGCCATCTGCAAATTGACGCGCCCATCGTGCATAATTTCTTACTTGCCAGTCCTGCTTACCTAAAACTGGACCAATTTCCCGCTCTGTACCACGCTTAACCATAGACCTGGCGCAAATAAGCTCTCTTACGCGTCCAGTCATAAGTGACAGATTTCCAATAGCTCCCGATTCATCCATCTGACTGTAAAGCTCCAAAGCCTTTTGAGCATTTCTCGCTGATAAACTGTCGAGAAAATCCCACGGCTTGACCTCAACCACTCGTGCAACATGAGTTTCTACAAATTGAACGTCAATTGCACCAGGACGACCCAACAGAGCTGCTAGAGATTTAATCTGAGAATCGAGCATGGTGGTATTATCGCCAACACGACTTACAAGCTCGTTGGCCACATTTGCTGGAATTTGTAGCCCATACTTTCTTCCAAGATCTCCTATATATTTAGGCAATTCACTTCTGGTCATTGCACCACAATTAATAACTGCGAGCTTACCTAAAGCATCAACTGCTTTGTAGAGCCTTGTTGTTTTTGCAAGCGTCTTTGCAGAAAGCATCAGCGTGGTAGTTGGATTGGGGTTCTTTAGATACTCAACAAGAGCCTCGGACACAGACTTAGGCAATTTACCTGCATCATCAATGACAACAATTCGTCTAGAATCACCCATAGGAAGTGTTTGAGCGGATGACAGAACAGATTCTGGAGTCAGCTCAGCGCTTACAGAAATCTCATCAAGGTTAAAGGTAATAAAGCTCTGGTTAAGACGGCTTTTAAGCTTATCAATAGCCCTTACACGCTTCATCTCATCAGGGCCAACAGCCAAATATGCAGCTAGTAGCTTAGCCTGCTCCGCCATCTTTTTCCTCCTCTAAATCTGTATCTACTTTAGCATGTTGCACACTTACCCTAGGTCCATGTTCTCCGGGAAATACGGTGACGTCTCCATAATCTTTTGTGCAATAAAACCTTGCGCCAACACCCTCTAAGATATCCACCGCTTCCTGTTTAGGATGACCATAACGATTATTTTTTCCAGCACTTGCAATTGCTACCTCGGGTTTTAGCACACGAGCAGTTTCTGGATAAAGCGACTTTGCTGCACCATGATGTCCAACTTTTAAGAAATCTATATCGCCTACATCGCCTGAATCCACCGTCTCTTTTGTCTGATCTCTTTCAGCGTCTCCCGTTAAAAGCGTAGTTAAGGTATTTTGCCCATCGTTATACGTCACATAGAGCTCAACCGACGCATTATTAGCTTCTTTAGCTTTGTATCCCCTATGTGGCCACACAACGCGGATATGAAAGCGGCCGACATCAAATTCATCACCATATAAAACTTCATAGGAGCTGCTGCCGGAAATCCTCTGAATAGCTCTCTGAAGCTCAGGTTTTTCTTGTTTTGCTATTCCTTCTCCAACTAATACCCGACCTGCTTTCACCGAACCAACCATATACCTCACGCCACCAGCATGATCCTCATCAAGGTGTGTGAGCAAAATAGCATCAAGATATGAGATGTGTTGTCGCTCTAGAGCGTCATTAACCACATCTCCCACACTCGTGTCTACGAGCAGAGAATGCGCGCCGTCACTGAGCAATATGGCATCACCTTGGCCAATATCCATCACACAAATTCTTGTTGGCGAGAAAAACTTCCAGTAGATACTTAAACCCAAAATAAGCATAAACACCATCAAACAAATGCCAGATAAAACTACTCTTTTCCCTTTTGGCCAAAACACGTAAAGAGCCACCATTGCTGCAAACACAAGCAATGAAACTATCCAACTTACGTCAGTTAACGACACGCTTGCAAAAGATCTTTCGGATAAAAAAGAAGTAAGAGTCTCTATAAACTGACCAAGAAAATCCACAAGGCAGAAAGCAACATCTTGAGCCGGTTTAAACCAACATAAAGCTATTGCTCCAATTCCAAATAAGCTCAGAAGAGAAAATAAACTTGTAATCAGCGCACTTGAAAGAGGAGCAAGTAAAGAAAAATGACCAAAGTACATGCAAGAAATTGGAAGGCACGAAAGCTGAGCAACGGTTGTGGCACACATAGTGTTTCGTACGTCAGAAAACGGTTTTCTAAGAATCTTCTGTATTTTTCCATATCCAGATATGTGAAAAGCAATTTTTGCATAGTACTGAGCAAGACCGCCGTAGATATTCATGCCAAAAATACATGCTAAAGACAAAGTGAAAGCAATATTCACACTTAGCTGTGGATCTATACAAAGCATAAATAATGCAACGATAGAAACTGCTGAGAGCGTATGATTTTTTCTTCCCACATAATGCATTACGTATTTTTGTTCAACAAGAAGTATTGCCCTCATTGCAGACGCAGGTAATCCACAGAAAAGCGCGTAGCTACTGAGTAAAAATAAATTCACTACCCCTCTTAAAAGAGGTTTTATCGTTAGCTTTTTAAGAAAAGCGTCAATAAAAGCAGAGAGAATTACCATGTGACAACTAGATATGGCTATAAGGTGCATTAAGCCAATACGCATAAATATCCGAGGAATGTTAAAGCTATACAAACTAGGCCTATAGGCACAAAGGCCACACGCAGCCAATGCTCGACCAAAGCTCGCCTCTGGCTGAAGTTGAGAAATGCAGCTTTCTCTAAATTGAGCAACTTCTCCAATAATTCCCTCTCCATAGGTTTTTGAGTTCACCTTGGTTATCTGAATTGAACCAAGTACTCCTCTCTTAAATTGTTCGTCTGAAAACTCTTTATCTTTATACCGAGTAAACCTCCCTTCGCAGCACAGATGTGTTTCTCGTAAGAATGGTTCCTTGGCATGTATGCCAACAGATCCAATACAGTCACCTTGGTAAAAGACAGACGCCTGACCAGTCCATGCATGATTTTTGTAGACTAAATCTCTTGATACAACTAGCTCAAAATCATGTACGGAAGTTGACTCTAAAAGATTCACTGACGCCATTTGACTGTCGTATATAAAGAAAGATCTGATAAGGATAATTACAAGTAAGAGTAAAACTGCCCCAACAGTCATAAGGCTAGTATGCGCATGCTTTACATACCAAAATCCTAAAGCAGCCACCATACAGATTCCTAGAATATGAATCAGAACTGTATCGAGCGTTGCGCTTCTTGCAATAAATACATGAAGCCATAAACAAACAAAGAGCAGGACGCATAGGCTATACGGAATAAAAGGACGAGAAGGCTGTTCCATCGTCTTAGACACGAATATTGTCCTTAAGCTGATCAAACTTTTTCTGACCAATGCCAGTGACGCGCATCAAATCTTCAGTAGTCTTAAAGGGTCCGTTCTTTTGTCTATCTGCAACAATACGCTTAGCCAATCCTTCTCCAACGCCTTTAAGCTGAGTAAATTCTTCTACGGTTGCTCGATTAATATCTACAAC
>CALGXY010000077.1:0-58287 GCA_937935155.1 uncultured Atopobium sp.
CGCCTATAGCTGTTATCCGAGGTTATACTGACATGCTGGATCGCTGGGGTAAGACAGATGAAGCGGTACTTGACGAGTCCATTGCTGCCCTCAAATCCGAGAGCGAGCACATGCATGACTTAGTTGAACAGCTCCTCTTCTTAGCACGCGGTGATGCAGGAAGAAACACCCTCACCAAGACCCAGTTTAACCTTGCACGAATTACGTCTGAGGTCTGCGAAGAATCAGAGATGATTGATTCCAGCCATCGCTATACCCTTAAGTATGATCAGAGTGCGCTGACGGACAACCGCTATCAGGTACTTGCCGATGCCGCCATGATTAAACAGTCCATACGCATTATCGTTCAAAACGCTGCTCGATATTCGGCTGCTCAAACTACCATCTCTTTTAATGTCTCGTGCGACGAGAATACTGTTCAGATATCAGTTGAAGATGAAGGCATGGGCATGTCTGAGGCAGCAGCTACTCATATTTTTGAGAGATTCTGGAGAGCCGACAACGCTCGCATTGAAAGTAACGAAGGCTCCGGACTTGGCCTATCTATTGCAAAATGGATTGTTGACAACCATGACGGTTCTATTGAAGTGCTCTCACACGAAGGTGTAGGCACGCGCTTTACCATCGTCTTGCCGCGCATGGATTAGCAAAAATACACATCCACACGTAAAAGGTCCTTCTCGCCAGTCGAGAAGGACCTTTTGTTATAGTAGCAAAACTCTATGTACTAATTATTGTATCGGCTCTGGTGCAGCTCAACGAACCTCTGCAGCTTTTGAACAACCTCTGGCGTGAACATGTCCTTTTTGACCTGCCAAGACCAATTGCCTTCAGCTTTACCAGGAATGTTCATACGAGCATCGTCAGAAAGACCTAAGACGTCCTGTAGCGGCAAAATAACCACTGCATTAGAAGTGCTAACTACTTGCTCCATAAGGTGGTCAAAAATCTGGTGCGATTCATCAGTTGCCTGGCCACCTGTAAAACGAGCTTCTACAAAACCCATAAGCGTTTGCGTATCATGGGTACCGCTGTACACAATAGACTCTTGAGCTGGTGTAAAGGAATATCTACAGTCTCCATCAGCAAACTGGATAACACTCATACCCGGGAAACCTGTCTGAGAAAGCAATGCTCGGACCGCAGGAGTAACCGCTCCTAAATCTTCTGCAATAAAAGGAAGTGGGCCAAGCTGCTTATAAGCAACATCAAACAGCTCCAGGCCGGGACCAAACTTGAATGAACCCTCAGCAGCAGTCTTTCCCTGCTCAATAGCATAGTAAGACGTAAAACCAATAAAATGGTCCAGCCTTGTATAGTCATACAGATAGAAAGACCTGCGGAAACGTTCAATCCACCAGCGATATCCTTCGTCTTTATGAGCCTGCCAGGTATACGTTGGATTACCCCACAGCTGACCATCTTGAGAAAACGCGTCAGCAGGAGCTCCAGCCTGAAGCTCTGTATGACCTGTATCATCTAAAGCAAAAAGTTCTGGATGTGCCCAAACATCAGCGGAATCCTCTGAAACAAACATAGGCATATCGCCAATAATCTGAATGTCTTTAGCACGAGCCTCCGCTAATGTCTGACTCCACATTACGTCAAAAGCAAATTGCTGCTTTCGATGAAGCTCGATTGCCTGAGCAAGCTCAGGACGCTCAAGAAGTTCTTGTGACCAGCTGCGATATTGCTCAGGCCACTCCTGCCACACTCCCTCACCCAACAGGTCTTTAATAGCACAAAATGCTGCATACGAATCAAGCCAATATGAGTTTCTCGCCAGAAATGCCTGGTACTCAGCAGATCGCTTGCCTTGAGGGTCATTGCACTCAGAAATGACTCTCTCCATTGCCGCTGGATTAAGTAGATTGATGTTTCCTGCAAAAGCGGAAATTCCCGCGTAAGGAGAACCGTACTCATCGGTTGGACTGACAGGTAAAATCTGCCAATACTTCTGGTCAGATTTGGCGAGAAAATCGATGAACTCGGAAGTCTCGCGACCAATAACACCAAGCTTCTGACCTGACGTAATTGCAGAGTCCTCATCGGCAGGTAGAGAAGTTATATGAGCAAGCACTCCCATACCAGGCTCAAGCGGCTTTTGTAACCTGTGAGCTGGCTGCACATTTAAGACAGTGCATCCAAGCTGCCACAAAAAGACCTCTGCTTTGCCGTCCTTAACGGGGACTGCTTGGCCGCTAATAACGTCAATGACCTGCATATTTTGAGGTACAGAAACATATACTGTTTTAGCATCTGAGCGACTCTTGTTTACTAGAACACAGATGCCAGAGGCATCTTCACCCAAAAGTTGTGACTGACCATCTTCCTGCAGAGGCTTACGCCAAAATGCCAGAACGTCATCAGAGCCTCCTTCTGGAACAAATGGTTCAAACGAACCATCTACCAGTAGTGGCAGCGTTTTTCTGAGCGCGATGGCATTGCGATACATATGCAAGTAATCCAAGTCCGCACGAGGACTGCTTTCAGGCCATGGCATAGTTGCGCGATTTGTCGGATCAACAAATCCCTCAACACCCATTTCATCGCCGTAATAGATAGACGGAACACCCGGAAGCGTCATCTGAAGTACAGCTGTCTGCCACATACGAGCCTTAGAAAGACCTCGCTGATCAGCAGAAAGTCTATACGTTACCTGCTCTTGAGCAGAAAGAGCATCAGGAGCAGGAGCTCCAGCAACTACGTTAATCAGTCGCTCTTTATCATGTGTTCCAAACACATTCAAGCAAGAATAAAACGCCTCGTGAGGATAGTTTTCCCACAGTTCCTCAAGAGCAGAAGCAGTTGTTTCAGCACCAACCTCATTCATCAAAAATGAAAGAATAGATTTACGCAGAGGGTAATTCATAGGACCGTCAAGCTCAGAGCCCTCAAGATACTGTCTGAGTTTTCCATACGCTCGCTTATTGCTTGCGTCCTCCCAGACCTCTCCAATAATGACCGCATCACTACGCTCTGCAAGTGCAGCAGCACGAATCTTTTGAATAAATGAATCGGAAATTTCATCTGCAACGTCTAAGCGCCAACCGCGAGCACCTCGGCGCAGCCACGTTCTAATAACGCCATTCTCGCCACAAATAAACTCCTGGTAATCAGGATTTTCAGACACAATCGTCGGAAGAGCATCGACACCCCACCAGCTCTCGTACGTTCCATCCTCATGGAAGGTAAACCAGTCGTCATAAGCTGAGCCTGCCTGCTGAACTGCTCCTGGTTCAGAGTAGTTAGAAAATTTATTAAAGTATTTTGAATCAGCACCACAATGATTAAAAACACCATCCAAAATAATGGAAATACCATGCTCAGCAGCTTTAACGCAGAGGCGTTCAAAATCCTCTACAGTGCCTAACACAGGATCAACTTCCAAATAATCCGCAATATCGTAGCGATGATTACTGGAAGCAGCATAGATTGGATTCAAATAAAGCGCAGTTATTCCAAGGTTTTCCAAGTAGGAAAGCTTCTCTTCAATACCTGCCAAAGAACCGCCGTAGAAATCCCACTCAGTTACACGACCGTTGGCGTCGTGCTGATACTCAGGAGTCTTCTCCCAGTCTTCAACCAGCTGGCGAGAAACCCCATTTCTTGGAACAGCAAGCGCCTGCTTGGTACGTTCATGCCAGTTTGCATCTCGTGCAAACCTGTCAGGGAAAATCTGGTAGACAACTCCACCCCTGTACCAGCTAGGGTCTTCTACACCTGCAAAGCTGCCACGAGACTTATAGCAAGTAATCTGAAATGATGGTGGCTCGCCATAGGCAAAGCTACCAACACCGGTGCATCTATTTTCTTGAGCACCATATGACCAAACTGCTCCGTCAGAAGCCTGAAGCTCAAAACGATACCAAATAAGGCCCGTAGCAGCTGGTTTAACAATTGCCTCAAAGCACTGCGCATAGTCAGGTACATCAGTCGGAAGCGCGCCAGCAAAATCACTCTTTTGCATCACAACGCGTTTCTCGCCAGACAGAGCTTGGGCCTCTGGAGACGATTCAGGGCCATACTCTTGCCAGAGACGAAGCGTTACTGATTGAACATCATCGTCCCAAGCAAATATTCTGATTGTTGCTGAAGTACCTAGTTCTACCGCGCCTTTTGGATCTCTACAAACAATGTTTGAGGTGTTGTGAAAAGCCTGCATTCTTACCAATCTCGACGACGTACATACCTAATAATCTCAGGGTGTAGTAAATGATACACGTCAAGATATTCATTTGCAGCATTATGCCAACTAAAGTCCTCTGCCATCGCCTGTTTTACAAGATTTGCCCACGCTTGTTTATCGTTTCTATAAACATCGGCGGCGTACAGAATAATATCTGCCATTTCATCTGCGTTTTGATTGGCAAAACTAAAGCCGGTTCCTTCTCCCGTAAACTGGTTGTACGGTTTTACAGAATCTGCCAGACCGCCCGTCTCGCGAACAACAGGAAGCGTGCCATAACGCATAGAAATCATCTGAGAAAGGCCGCAAGGCTCAAACTCTGATGGCATCAAGAACATATCCGCACCTGCATACATACGGTGAGAAAGCGCAATATCAAACTCAATACGTGCTGCCATACGGTTGCCGTAATGCTCATCAAAGAAGTGCATAGCATCTTCTTGTTCAGCGTCGCCAGTTCCTAGAACAGCAACCTCAATACCTGCACAAATGAGACGGTCCATCGCATAGCGAATCAGGCCCAAACCCTTCTGGTTGGTCAAGCGCGTAACCATTACCGCAAGAGGTACATCTGGATTTACCTCAAGACCCAGCTCCTCTTGCAGCTGACGCTTACACTCAGCTTTACCCTCCATATGACGTGCCGAGAAGTTCTGTGGAATATAAGGATCACTTGCAGGTGACCACGCACCAATATCAATACCATTCAGGATGCCGCGCAGTACACTTTGACGGCGACGGAAGATATCATCCATTCCCTCTCCGAAGTGCTCTGTCTGCAGCTCACGGGCATACGTTTGGCTAACAGTGAGCAGATAATCGGAGTAGCAAAGTGCGCCCTTCATAAAGTTGATAGAGCTTGCGTCACACCTCAGTTGATCAACTGCAGCAGGAATATCAGCAAGACCAAGTACGTCGCTGAGCATCTTGTCAGTAAACTGGCCTTGGAACTTGACGTTATGAATGGAGAAGACCGTCTTAACGTTTTGGACCTCAGGGACGCCCTGATACTGCTCACGCAGAAATACGGGTGCCAGTGCCGTTTGCCAGTCATTGCAGTGCAGAACGTCGCAGGAGAGCTCTGGGACGTGTGCAATCAGCTCACACAGAGCCTTGGAGAAGAACGCATAGCGCTCTCCGTCATCAAAGTAGCCATAAAGGCCATCACGAGCAAAGTAAGACTCGTTATCTACAAAGTAAAAATCAACGCCTTCATGAACTAGATGCCACAGCCCACAATACTCAAAGCGCCACGAAAGAGGCACCTGAAGCTCGTAGACCTTCTTCATCTTTTGTTTCCACTCGGGCTTAATGGAGCTGTAGAGTGGCGAGATAACCGCCACTCTTGCTCCTACTTTTTTAAGTGCTTGTGGCAATGAACCCGAGACATCTCCAAGGCCGCCCGACTTGGAAAAAGGCGCCACCTCTGAACTTGCATAGACAACGCGAAGTTTGCGACGCTTGGAGACTTGGGACATTATTACGCCACCCTCTTATTGTTTTTACGCTGAAGAAGAATTTCTTCGCTGGTACCACGAAGCTCAGTACCTGCAGGAATAATATTAGAACGGTCTACAATAGCGTGCTCGACTACAGAACCTTCCTTAACAATGCAACCTTCCATCACAATAGAATCGCGTACTACTGCGCCACGCTCAATGATGACGTTACGACCAAGGATGGAACCGGTAACAGATCCACGGATACGGCAGCCTGCAGAAATAGTAGAGTTACTTACCTTTGAGCCAATCTCAAATTTTGCAGGAGCGGTATCGTGAGCCTTTGTCTTAATGGAACGCTCTGGGGTAAAGAGCTCATTTGCTGGCATGGGGTTCAAAAGCTCCATGTTAGCCTGATAATAAGAGTTCTTTGAGAAGATAGATGCTACATGGCCCTCAAAGTGGAAGGTACGGACCTTAACACGGTTGTAGTCAGCATGAAGCGCCTCAAAGAGGTCAAGATAATCAGTAGCTCTATACCAATCAAGCATATCAATAAGCAGGTCACGCTTGATAATAAAGCAGTCAAGGGAAGCTTCATCTCCGCGCTGGACACCATTATGTGTCTTGACTACGCGGTCACCTTCAAGCTCAACACCAACAACATCTCTATCGTTATAACGAGTGGTGTAGGTCATCATGGTAATGTCCGCGTCAGACTCTAGATGCTGATCAAGCAGCTCGGTAAGATCAGCGTTGTAAACAAAGTTTGAAGTGGACAACAGAACATACTCTGCGTCAGTTCTCTCAAGATAAGGTCTGTTGGAAATCAGATCTCTGAGCAGGAAACGAGCGCCTGTGTGAGAGGTACCAAAAGCGGATCCTGGCAAGATAAACATGCCACCGCTCTTGCGGTCCAAGTTCCAGTCTTTACCAGAGCCAAGGTGATCAATAAGTGAGCGATAGTTAAAGGGCATGATTACGCCAACGGTACTAATGTCCGAATTAACCATATTTGAAAGAGGAAAATCTACCAGGCGATATCTTCCCAAGAATGGCATAGATGCGATTGGGCGTACATCATTAGCGATTTCCATATTAGTAGAAGCATAATTGCAGGTAATAAGTCCAATTACCCTATTCATTAGTGCTCACCTCTTTCAACCACTACATCATTTCCAACAACAGCAATCTCCTTGTTCAAATCAGAGCTGCCAATATGGACGTTCTTCTCGACCACAGCGTTCTCGCCAAGAATTGCACGAATAACCACCGCACCAGGTTTAACTTCTGCGCCAGGAAGAAGCACGGAGTCAATAACGCGCGCTCCCTCGCCAATAACGGCGTCGGTAGACAAAATTGAATGGCGAGAATAACCAAAGATCTGGCATCCGTTGCTTACCAGACAGTCGTCTACCTCTCCAAAAGCGCCAATGTACGCTGGTGGACGGGTGGAAGCATTGGACAAAATAGGGAACTTATCCGAGAAGATATCAAACTTAGGCTCAGAGCCAAGTAGATCCATGCTGGTCTCGTGATAACTTGCAATGGTGCCTACATCGCGCCAGAAACCCTCAAAGCGATAGGCAAAAAGACGTTTACCATCATCAAGCAACGTCGGAATAATATCGCCGCCAAAGTCATGAGAAGATTCAGGGTTCTTTGCGTCCTCACGCAAAGTCTCAAGAAGCAGGTCTGTGCTAAAGATATAGATTCCCATGGACGCCAGGTTGGACTCTGGCTCTTTGGGTTTCTCGGAAAACTTGGTGATCCTATCCTCATCATCAATGGACATGATGCCGAAGCGAGAGGTCTCTTCCCAAGGAACAGGCATGACGGCAATCGTAAGGTCTGCGTTGTTCTTCTTATGGCAGGCGAGCATCTCGCCGTAGTCCATACGGTAAAGCTGATCGCCAGAGAGAATTAGTACGTAATCAGGGTTATTCTGCTCAATGTAACCAATATTCTGGGTGACGGCATCTGCGGTTCCCGCATACCATGCACCACCAGACTGTGTTGCGAAGGGAGGCAGAATTGAAATTCCACCACCGCGCTCATCAAGGTCCCAAGCACTACCTGATCCCACGTAAGAGTGCAGCAAATACGGACGATACTGTGTCAAAACACCTACCGTAGAAATTCCTGAATTTGCGCAGTTGGATAATGCAAAGTCAATAATGCGGAACTTGCCACCAAACGAGACAGCAGGTTTAGCTACTTTTGAGGTCAGAGCACCTAAGCGGCTTCCCTGTCCTCCTGCAAGTAGCATTGCAAGACATTCCCTTTTGCTCATATCCAAATCTCCTCTCTCCCCAACAGAGGTCTTTATTCTCAACGTCTTACGACGATTGAACCTAAATGCAGATCCTTACACGTGCCAAATATCTTCCATGTACTCCCTGATAGTTCTATCAGCCGAGAAGAAACCAGAGTTTGCAGTATTGTGAAGTGCACGAGCATTCCAGCTACGACGATCTGCATAGGACTGAGTAAGTTCTTCCCATGCCTTCACGTAGGCGTCAAAGTCAATAAGCACCAGGTCAGGATCATTGTTAATCAGCAGATAGTCGTGAATTGACTCAAAGTTGCCAGAGAGTCGGCTCAACGAGCCATCGGTCAGCATATTTACAATGCGAGCCAGTGTTGGGTTCTGGTTAAGCAGGTTTTGTGCAAAGTAGGTGCCGGAAGCATATACCTCTTGGACCTCGTCTGCACGAAGACCAAAAATCTTGATGTTCTCTGGTCCTGCAAGCTCAGAGATCTCAATATTCGAACCGTCATATGTTCCAAGGGTCAGAGCCGCATTCATCATAAGCTTCATGTTTGAGGTACCAGAAGCCTCTGCACCAGCAACCGAAATCTGCTCTGAAATATCAGATGCAGCATAGATAAGCTGTGCATTTGAAACAGCAAAGTTTGGAATAAAGACAATCTTCAGACGACCCTCAATGCGCTCGTCGTTGTTAACCACGTCTGCAACGGAGTGAATAAGTCGAATGACTTCCTTTGCAAAGGTATAGCTCTGAGCAGCTTTGCCCGAGAAAATAAAGGTTGTTGGAGCTGGCTTATAGCTTGGATCATCAAGCATACGGTTGTAGAGATACAAAATCTTAAAGACATTAAGCAGCTGACGCTTATATGCATGGAAGCGTTTTACCTGCGTATCAAAGATGGTATTGGTATCCATCTCAACACCAGTTGTCTTCTTGACGTATGCAGCAAGACGCTCTTTTTCTTCTTTCTTTGCAGCGTCCATCTTGTCCAAGAACTCAGCATTGTTCTCAAAAGCAGAAAGCTTCTGAAGCTCATTGGCATCATCAAGCCAGCCGGTACCAATAGCCTCAGTAATAAGCTTTGCGTAAGCGGTATTTGCCTGTGCCAAGAAGCGACGGTGGCAGATGCCGTTAGTCTTGTTATTAAAGATTTCTGGACGAAGCTTGTAGAAGTCCTTCAAAACACTCTGCTTCAAAATGTTAGTGTGCAGATCAGATACACCGTTAACCGAGTGGCTAAACAAAATAGAGAGGTTAGCCATACGAACGGTGTTATCCCACAACACAGCTGTTGAGGCGAGAAGTTCGGTGTTGCCGTTAGAGTCAACAAGCAGCTGCTCCTTATAGCAACGATCAACCTCGTCGATAAACATATACAAGCGAGGAAGCAGCTCACGGAAGGTGTTAATAGGCCACTTCTCAAGAGCCTCAGGCATAACGGTGTGGTTGGTATAAGAAATTGCGTTTCTCGCGATATCAAATGCCTCGTTAAAGTCAACGCCATGGTCATCGACAAGAAGGCGCATAAGCTCTGGTCCGCACATTGCTGGGTGCGTATCGTTAGTGTGGATACAGACGTGATCTGCAAAGTGTTCCCAATCCTCACCGTACTTATCCTTATAAGCACGAAGAATGGTCTGAAGACCAGCGGAAACAAACAAATACTCCTGCTTTAAGCGAAGAATGCGTCCGTGCTCACCAGAGTCATTTGGATACAAAATGGTTGAAATTGCCTCAACGTCAGAGCGGAACTTATTAGCACGTGCATAATCGCCGGCGTTAAAAGCATCAAGATCAAAGTCTTCCTCTGCTGGCTCTGCAGACCAAAGACGCAGCTTATTTACGGTTTTTGCGCCATAGCCAACAATAGGCACATCGTATGGAACAGCCCTTACTACCTGGCCACCCTCTTGCGAGAACCAGAAATTGCCATTCTCGTCCTCATGCCTTACAACTGTGCCACCAAAGCGCACCAGTACGCTAGAATCGTCTTTTCTGACTTCCCATGGATATCCATTTGCCAGCCAGTTATCGGTACGCTCTACCTGGCGTCCATCCTTAATCTCCTGGCGGAAGAGGCCGTAGCGGTATCTCATGCCATTACCAAAGCCAGCCATTCCCTCGTGTGCCATGGAGTCCAGGAAGCACGCGGCGAGCCTACCCAGACCACCATTGCCAAGGCCAGGGTCTACCTCCTGAGCAGCAAGCTCCTGAAGCGAAGTACCCATTTCTTTAAGGCCCTCTGCAACAACGTCGGTGATACCAAGATTGAGTAGATAATTCTCAAGTAGTGGTCCTAGAAGGAACTCAAGAGAGAAGTAATAGACCTGCTTGTCAGCATGAATATAGGAGGTTGACTGAATTTCTCGCGCCTTTTCTGCAATGAGGTGAGCAAGAACGTTATAGCGCTCCTGATCAGTGCATTCTCCATAGTATTTGCCAAGAATCTTGATGAACTTATCGCGATACTGCTCTTCAAAGTCTTGTTTATCGTTAAAAATGTTTTGTCCGTTATTTACGGCCATGCTTCCCCCTCTTTGGAAGTTCTTTCTCAAACGCTAAAACAATGCCACCAAGCGGAGGAACAGACAGCTCTACCGAATAATCTCTTCCATTCCATGCCACTGGCTTGGTGGAAAGTTTCTTAGTATTCACAATACCCGAACCGCCAAACTCTTTTGCGTCGGAATTGAATACTTCTTTCCACACGCCTGCAGAAGGCATGCCTAAACGGAAGTTCTGATGGGTTGCAACGTCAAAATTGATGAGAATAACCAGGTCCTCGGAAGGCTTTCTTCCGTGACGAACAAACGAGATGATTGATTGCTCATTATTGTCTGCGTCAATCCAATCAAATCCACGGTTGTCGTAGGCATACTGCCAAAGTCCTGGATGATTCTTATAGAAATGATTAAGAGCCTTAATAAATGCCTGCTGATGAGCGTGAGTTGGATACTCCTCAGTCAAGTAATACTCAATACCCTCGTAGTAGCGCCACTCAATAAACTGCGCAATCTCGTTGCTCATAAAGTTGAGTTTAGCGCCCGGATGAGTCATCTGATGAAGCGCCAGAGCCCTCATGCCAGCAAACTGTCTCCACCAATCCCCTGGCATACGCTGAATAAGGCTACACTTACCATGAACAACCTCATCATGGCTCAGTGGCAGCACAAAGTTCTCGTTGAACTGGTACATGCTAGAGAAGGTCAGAAGACGGTGGTTGCCTGGTCTATAAGGGAAATCAGTCTGACAATAGTGCAGAGTATCATTCATCCAGCCCATATCCCATTTAAGGTTAAAGCCAAGTCCTCCAACCTCTGGAGGATAGGTAACCAGCGGCCATGCTGTGGACTCTTCTGCAATCATAAGAACGTCAGGATGCTCTTTCTGAGCAGTCTCATTACAAAGACGCAGAAAAGCACTTGCATCCAAATCTTCTTCAGTTCCCTTATGGTTAAAACGCTTCTGAGAAGGATCGTCGATACCAAAATTCATATACAACATGCTACTGACGCCATCGACACGAATGCCGTCAGCGTGATACTCATTCAGCCACATGAGTAGGTTGGAAACAAGGAAGCTTCTAACCTCACCACGAGTAAGATCAAACTTAAGAGTTCCCCAGTTAGGATGCTCTTTTTCTTCAAAGAGCTTAGTGCCATCAAACTCTGCAAGACCATGAGCATCTTTGCAGAAGCCTCCTGGGACCCAGTCTAAAATGACGCCAATACCAGCCTGATGGCAGCAGTCAATAAAGTGTTTGAACTGGGCAGGATTGCCATACCTTGAGGTGGGAGCAAAATAACCCGTTACCTGATAACCCCAAGATCCATCAAAAGGATGCTCCATAACAGGGAGAAGCTCAATGTGGGTGTAGCCCATCTCTTTAACGTAAGCTACCAGCTCTTCTGACAATTCATCATAGGTGTAGAAAGCATCTACGTTGGTATCAAAGTAGTCTTTAGGTTCTTCAGCCTGCTCTGCAGCTTCTGCACCAGCAGAATCTTCCTCTTGAGCAGTCGGGTCAGTATGCTGCTTCCAGCTTCCAAGATGAACTTCAAAGATGTTAAGAGGACTATGCAGGAACTTAAGCGATGCACGCCTTTTCATCCATGCATCGTCTTCCCAAACGTACACGTCTGGGTCAAACGTAATAGATGCCGTATGTGGCCTGACCTCTGCATAGGTACCATAGGGGTCAGCCTTAAAAATCTTCTGTCCAGAAGCGGATACAATCAGGAATTTATACAATACTTCCGAGGTGATTCCTGGAATAAAACCTTCCCAGATTCCGCCATGTTTTGAGCGAGAAAGAACGTTGACGGTATCATCCCAATTATTAAAGTCTCCAACAACAGAGACAGAGGCTGCATTGGGGGCCCAAACCGCAAAATGATAACCTTCAACTCCATCTTCTTGAACCGCAGGGTGTGCACCTAATTTCTTGTGGCTCTGGAACCATTTTCCTTGTGCAAACAAGTATGCATCCTGGTCACTTACTGCTAACGATGCATTTAACTCTGCCATGCTCACCTCCGCGCTATCTATGAAATCTACGCATTTTATAGATTTGTTATCCATCAATACTCGTAGTTGATAGTTACTAAGATAAACCATTACAAGGTAAAACACGGTGACAAACAGTCAATATAACTTTCACCGATAAAAAACGACCGTACGCGTTATTTTTTTGTTTTGCCGATTTTTGTTAATAATAGTGAATAAAATTTGCAACTAAAAGAAATGGCAGCTTATCCAAATAAACTGCCATTTGATACATAAACTTTTTATATAACCGTGAAGCGACTTAAGAAAGCTGGCTCCTACAAGTCCTCTTCCTAAAGTGATTCTTCAGGTTACTTGCAACTACATCTTGCGTGGTACAGCCGTCTCAGCTGAAGGAGCATGTGCAGCAATTACATCAAGAGCCACTGTCTCTTGGTCCTTCTCGCCAGAAGCAACTGCCCTACCGTATGCATCGGTATCAAGAATTGCCTGGCGGAAACGATCAGTTGTAAAGCCATAAGGAGCGCGACCCCACTCGTTGGTCTTCTGAGCTCGCTCAACAATGATGTCCAGGTCAGCGTCAACAGATTCTGGAGTAATGTCCAGATCGGCCAAGGTGGTTGGGAGAGCAAGCTTTCTATTAAGCGCCACCTGCTCCTCAAGTGCCTTAAGGTTGCCGTCAAAGGCATAAAGAACGCAGGTACCAAAGGAAACAACCTCACCATGAAGGTGTTTCTCGCCACGCTCGCCCAGAGCAGTAAAGGCATTGTAGAAGGCATGAGCGGTTGAGGAATTGAAGTAATACGCACCACGCTCAGCACCAAGATTGGTGGTCATGTTAGACACAACACCAGCAGTAATGATGATGTTAAGAACAACGTTTTCAAATGCTTCAGAAACAATACCAGCGCGCTTATCTGCCAGTGCCTGCTCTGCATTGTCAAACAGAGGCTCAATGCAGGCACCTGCGGCAAGAGCTCGTCCCATAAGAGGGCTGTGGAGCAGCTCAACTTCTCTGGAAGAAAGTTCAACCTCAGGACCCTTAGAGAAGGCATCACCAATTCCTGCCCAGAAGTACTCATCAGGACTCTCTGCAATAATCTGCGTATCAATAAAGGTATGAACGGGCAGCTCAGCAGGAATGAAGTACGTATCTGCAGAACCATCCTCTTTATAGAAAACAGCAATTCTTGTTACAGGAGCGCAGTTAGAAGCAAGTGTTGGGAAGGTAAAGTATGGCTTATCCAGGATGGTTGCAATCTCTTTACCCTCATCAATTGCGCGACCGCCGCCAACAAGGAAGAGCATATCAGCAGAAATAACCTCAGGCATCGTTGCAATTCTCTTGGCATTTGCGTGCGTAGAGTTAGTGCCGTAAGAAATCCAAGAAGAGATAGAAACCTCAGAACCCGCAAGTGCAGCCTCAAGCTTTGGGCGTGCCTTCTCCATTGCAGTTGGCCCACCAATGACTACGGCATTTTTGCCAAATCGCTTAACAATGCGCAGCACTGACTGATAAGCATCAACACCAATGGTGTATGAAGGCAGATACTCCGTAAATGTTCCGCGAGATTCCATCTTTTCCATAGCGTCCTCCAAAACCTATCTCAGAAAAGCGAGAATATAACTTTAACTGAATTAGTTATGTTTTTGCAGCATAAATCCTTTAACGAGCGTT
Organism: uncultured Atopobium sp.; assembly: GCA_937935155.1. Classification (GTDB taxonomy): domain Bacteria; phylum Actinomycetota; class Coriobacteriia; order Coriobacteriales; family Atopobiaceae; genus Lancefieldella. The sequence continues at coordinate 14,086 of CALGXY010000077.1, forward strand.
TCCTCTGCCTCTTTATAGGCTGACGAAAAAAACTCTGTATCAAGCATTTGATACTGCGGGGAGCTCACACTATTCTGGCGATTCTCCTCTGCAATGCGCTGTATAACCTGAAGTGTTTGCTCAACATCTGAATGCGTAAACCCATACTGTGGATGAGCCGCGGCAACTGCAAAGAGCTCATCAGATGCTTCTGGCAGACGATTCATATCAAGCGAGCGCCCGTAAACATCAAAATCTGCTTGCTTACGAATACGTGCATCTTCTCCTGTCGGAATATGATGAGCACGCAAAAATGCCCGTGTATGAGTGTTATACACATGGTCGCAAACAAGGTGGCACCAAATGCCCACGATAAGCTCTCTGAGCTGGCGCTGATCTACTAAGCTGCGCTGCTCAGTTGAGCAATATCTCACATTTGGCTGGATAAAGTCAGTCTGTAGCAGATACTCGGCTGGATTAAGGCCGCCCATAAAATTACGCTGATACCGCTTATAACTTGGAATAGGCAAACTTCCTGGGTATGACTGATGGCTTCGACCGTACCTCACCTTGTGAGAATAGTCTGGAACCATAAAGCCAATGTGCACATCAGGAGCAACGTTTCCAAGCAGAAATGCATCAGGGTAGTGAATATCTACACCCAAGCAACCGGCTCCTTTCTCAAGGAGCCGGTCAGCATGAGCAATATGTACGTTCCAACTTGGCACTACAATTACCTGCTTATCCGCGAATTTCTCCGCCGGTAGAACGAAGAACCTTCTCCACAAGCTTTGTGTGGGTCTTCTCGACCTCTTCTGAAGTAAGCGTTCTGTCGTCTGCACGATACGTGAGCGAGAAGGCCATAGACTTCTTGCCTTCACCAACACGCAGGGCATCGCGGTACACGTCAAAGAGTCTGATGTCGCAGAGGAGCTTGCCACCAGCAGACTTCAAACGCTGAACCAACTGCTCAGCAGTAACGCTCTCGTCAACAACAATTGCCAGGTCAATGGAGATGCCTGGGTAGGTTGGAGGCTCAACAATAGGAAGGTCTTTCTGAGAAAGACGCAAAAGCGACGCAACAGAAATCTCAAAGGCAATGACTGGAACCTCAATGTCAAAGTTCTGGAGCGACAAAGGATGAATGTTTCCAACCCAACCGATTGTCTCGCTACCTGCAAGAATCTCAGCGGCGCGACCAGGCTGCAGCCAACCGTATTGCTCTGGCTCAGCTACACGGAAACGAACCTTAGGAATGCGAAGCGCCTCAAGCAGACCCTCAACAATACCCTTGGCATCAAAGAAATCGTAGGCTGGATACTTGGCGTTCCAAGCGTCATCCGCTGGACGACCAACCAATACGCCACAGACATAGCTTGGCTCATCTGGCTGGCTCTTATCCTTATGTCCAAAGAGCACACGACCCAGCTCATACATGGCAATGTTAGAGACGCCGTGAGCAAGGTTGTATGCAATAGAGCGCAGAAGACCTGGAACAATAGAGCGACGCATCTCAGACTGATCAGCAACAAGTGGGCTAATAACCTTTACAGGGACGCCTCTTCCCTCTTCGCTCATACCAAGCTTAGAGAGGTCATCTGGACTTGCGAACAAATATGACTTTGTCTCGTTGAGGCCAAGGGAGCGCAGCGTACGGCCAATCTTTCTGATCTGGCGCTGATCTGAAGTCAGGCCGCCAGCATGGTTTCTAGCAGCAGGAAGCGTGGCCTCAATATCGCCTTCACCCCACAGACGAACAATCTCCTCAATCAGGTCAACCTCGCGGGTAAGGTCTGGACGATTTGTTGGAGCAACAACACTCAACTCACCGTTATCTGCAGGAGTAATCTTGCAACCAAGATGGGTAAGACGAGAAACCATAAACTCTTCTGGGATCTGAGCACCTGCAAGTGCGCAGACGCGCTCTGGGCGAAGCGTAATAGTTACTGCCTCTTTTACCTTTGGATACACATCAACAATGCCAGGGCACACCTCAGCACCACAGCACTCCTCAAAGAGAGCTGCTGCAATATCTGCAACAGATGCGCAGCCGTTTGGATCCACAAGACGCTCGTAGCGAATAGAAGCTTCACTCATAAGGTCAAGGTTTCTACTGGTACGGCTAATGTGGCCGTTATCAAAGACAGCGGATTCCAAAAGGACATCAACGGTATTCTCGGTAATTTCAGAATCCAGGCCACCCATAACACCTGCAAGTGCAATAGGAGTCTTACCGTTATCTGTGATGACCGTCATATCGGACGTGAGCTCGCGGTCTTCTCCGTCAAGCGTCACAATGTGCTCACCGTCTTCTGCAGCACGAACCACAATGTGGTACTTGCCATCTTCCTTGGTAAGTTTTCCGAGGTCAAAAGCATGCAGAGGCTGGCCGGTCAGGTACATCACGTAGTTAGTAACATCAACAACGTTGTTGATTGAGCGGCCACCACAAGCCGTAACGCGACGAGCAAGCCACTCAGGGCTTGGGCCAATCTTGACGTTACGAACCACGCGAGCGGTGTACCTTGAGCAGAGCTCAGGATCAGCAATGGTAACATCTACCTGCTCAGATGCATCTGCACCAGACTCAGACGTGACACGTGGAAGCTCAATGTGGGTGTCAGTATCATAGATTGCAGAAACCTCAACAGCCATACCAGTCATAGAAAGGCAGTCAGGGCGGTTAGGGGTAATCTCGCAATCAAGGACAACATCAGACATGCCCAGGTAATCGGTAAGGGGCATACCAATTGGAGCATCCTCGGGAAGAATCATAATGCCGCTCTGGTCATCGCCAAGACCAAGCTCGCGAGAAGAGCAGTTCATGCCGCAAGACTCAACGCCACGCAGCTTGGACTTTTTAATCTTAAAGTCTCCAGGAAGTACCGCACCGATCATTGCGGTAACAATGTGGTCTCCCTGATTAAAGTTCTGAGCACCGCAAACAATCTGTAGAGGAACAGGATTTCCGTCCTTATCTACATTGTTATTGCCCACGTCAACCAGGGTAACGTACATGTGATCAGAATCAGGATGAGGCTCTTTGCTTACAACCTGAGCAGTAACAACATGGTCAAGATTTGCGCCGACACGCTCTATAGCCTCAACCTCAGTACCAGTGCGCACAAACTCGCGCTCAAGGTCTTTTGGGTCCTGAGGAAGATCAACGAGCGTCTTCAGCCATTCATAAGATACACGCATGTGATTGCCTTTCTAATAAGACGCCGATGATTAGAACTGACGCAGGACTCTCTGGTCACCAGAGATGAGCATACGCAGGTCAGGAAGGTCATAACGGAGCGCTGCAACACGCTCAACACCAATGCCAAAGGCAAAGCCTGTGTACTTCTCGGAATCAATACCGCAGTACTTGAAGACATTAGGATCAACCATGCCGCAACCAAGAATCTCAAGCCAGCCCGTGTTCTTGCAGAAACGGCAGCCCTCACCGTGGCAAACACCACAAGAAACGTCTACCTCGCAGCTTGGCTCAGTGAATGGGAAGAAGTGAGGACGATAACGGGTAGCGCGGTCCTTACCAAAAATCTCACGAGTAAAGTGATCAAGGGTACCTTTGAGGTCGCCAAAGGTGATTCCCTCGTCAACAACAAGGCCTTCCATCTGCGTAAACTGAGGCAGGTGGTTAGCATCTGCTGTGTCAGGACGGAATACCGTACCAGGGCAAATCATGTAAATAGGAGGCTCTTTTGTCTCCATGGTGTGCACCTGAACGCCAGAAGTCTGTGTACGAAGAAGAACGTCGGACTCGCCCAGTACGTGCGACTCTTTTCCTTCTGGTGCATTATCCACTACGTAGAACGTATCCTTACCAGAACGGCTTGGATGATCCTCAGGAGCATTCAGAGCTGTGAAGTTGTAGTAGGTGGTCTCAACATAAGGGCCTGTCTCAATGGTGTAGCCCATGCTGATAAAGATGTCTTCCATCTCCTCACGTACCTGCTCAATGAGGTGCTGAGTACCAGGGCTCAGACGACGACCTGGAAGGGTAATATCAGTTGCCTCAGCATTAAGCTGGGCTTCAAGGGCTTCTCGCTTTAAGGCAAGCTGACGCTCGCGAATAGCGGTCTCAACGTTAGCACGAACGGTATTTGCAAGCTGACCCATTTGAGGGCGCTGATCTGCGGGAACCTGACCCATCATACGCATAATTGCCGTAAGAGAGCCCTTTTTACCCATTGATGCAACGCGTACCTTCTCAAGTGCTTCAAGGTTTGTTGCCTTAGCAATTCCTTCAAGTACTTGCTCGCGAATTGCCGAGAGTTCCTCAGACATTCCCATGTAATTACCCTTTCAATAGAAAACCGCCCCTGAGCATATGCCCAAGGACGGAAATTTTCCGCGGTACCACCTCGGTTGATTGCGCAGTTTTCTCTCTGTGCAATCCACTTGAAAGCCTAGTCTCGTTAGGCGGACGACTTCCCTACTGAGCAGAAACTGCCGTTCAAGTTGTAGCTCGGGAGTGAACTCTACCAGCGCTGTGCAGGTGTTTCTCAACCACGAACACCCTCTCTGTTCACAACGTGCTCCGGCAAACCTCTCCGTCAACGCACTTTGTTCAGAGTATCACACTGTGCGAGTTTTGAGCAGCAGCACAACCCTTTTTACCAGAAAGATAAACAAAAGCGTAACAACCGCGAGAAGAACGATGGTTCCTCCAGGTTTAAGGCCAAGCTCATAGGAGACAACAAGTCCACCAAGTGAGGTCAGCATACCCACCGTGCTTGCATACAAACAACATTGCTTCCAGCTGCGGGAAATCTGCAAAGCACAGGCAACAGGAACCACCATCATGGATGAAACAATAAGTGAGCCAACCGTTCTTGCTGCTACGGCAACCACCAAAGCTACTGCGATAACAAAGCCAAAGTTAATAAGACTTACGGGTACACCAACACAACGTGCATGACGCTCATCAAAAGACATCAAGAAAAGTTCTTTTCTAAGGAAGAAGCAGAATGCGACTGCAAGTACGCTAATGGCCACAATCATCTGAACTTCTTGCTCGCTTACGGTCAGGATAGAGCCAAACATAAAGCTGTTGAAGCTTGATGAGTTAGGAACAAAACCAGACAACACACCTGCTAGACCAATACCAGCTGCCATCACAATGGCAACGGCAAGCTCTGACTGGTCTTTGAAGTGACGACGCACTCCCTCTACGCAAAGCGCACCACCCAAACAAGCGGCAATTGCTCCGGCAACAGGATTAATACCTGCAATCATGCCGCCTGCAACACCTGCAAGAGAGGTATGAGAAAGAGCATCGCCAATCATAGAAAGGCGCTTCAATACAACCGTAACGCCTACCAGCGGAATAATTGCTCCCAGAAGAATTCCCACAAGAATTCCTCGCTGCATAAATACGTATTCAAACATTTATGCCCTCCTCTCATGCGAGTCTTGGGCATCTTGAACAACGTCGGACGCAGGACCAAGGGACTCCGTTAAAGCAAAATCATCTAATTTTCCACGATTGTGGTCGTGGACATGATGAGAGTCAAGGTCACAGTGAGCGCCATGAACTGCACAGTGATCATGACCGTGACCCCTACCTGCAATTTCTGTAGCTTTGTGGTCAGCAACTTCAACAACTCGACAAGCCAGCGCATCAAGAGCTGCAAGATCATGCGTAACAATAAGTACCGCAAGATCTCTAGCTGCATGGGCTTCTCGCACTAGGCTATAGAAATGATTGCGACTCTCTTTATCAAGACCAGTTGTAGGTTCGTCCAGGATAAGTAGTGATGGGTTTCCAACCAGCGCGCAGGCAAGACGAACTCTCTGGAGCTGTCCTCCAGAGAGTTCCCTAATAATACGCGTGGAAAAATCAGTCATACCTACAAGGTCAAGTGCCTCAAGCGTGCGCTCGCGACGCTCTTTTGCGCTCATCTTTACCTTTTTGGCACGAGCATACTGACTTGCATCTACTAGCTCGACGACGCTTGCAGGAAAGCGATTAACCGATTCTGAAGGAAGCTGAGGGACATAGCCTACGCGCTCCCAATCTTTAAACCGAGTCGAAGGCGTTCCAAAAAGAAGTGATTTGCCACTTGTTGGCTCAAGCTCACCCACCACAATTCGAGAGAGCGTAGATTTACCAGCGCCGTTATCACCAATAAGCGCGCAAATCTCACCTTGATGAACGTCTAAATTTACATCGCTTAAGACGCGCGTCTTCTTGTAAGAAAAACTCACGTCTTGAAGCGAAACGGCTATCTGACTTTCCTGCAACACGTCCTCCAAACATCCAGCCTAAGCTGGCAACACACTACGCGAGAGCGCCCTCAAGAGCCTTGAGGTTCTCGCGCATAACAGAGAGGTAATCCTCGCCTGCCTTGAGCTCGTCATCAGTAAGTCCCTCAAGTGGGTTAAGCTCTTCAACACGAGCGCCTGTTGCCTCAGCAATTGCCTGAGCAACCTTAGGACTTACCAGTTCCTCCGTAAAAATAACCTTTACATTATGCTCTTTTACGAACTCAGTAATCTCTTTCATTTCCTGAGCATTTGGCTCTGCATCTGCCTCAACACCCTCAATAGGCATCTGAGTGAGACCATAAGCCTCGCACAAATAACCAAATGCCTGGTGAGAAACAACAATGGTCTTGTTAGGTAGTGAATCCAGACCCTTATGGAACTCATTATCAAGCGTATCAAAGTCTGCGTTTGCCTTATCAAGATTGGCAGCATACTCTGACTTGTGCTCAGAGTCCTTCTCGGAAAGGGCATCACAAATATTCTTCATCTGAATCTTTGCATTCAGAGGGCTCAGCCAAACGTGAGGGTCGGTTCCGCCATGGTCATGGTCGTGATCATGGTCGTCTTTCTTCTCCTCATGATCGTGATCATCGTCCTCTTCAAGCTCAAGAAGTTTGACGTCTTTGCTGGTCTCAACTGCTGTAAGTTTTGTGCCAGAACCAAGTCCATCAAGTACGTCCTTGACCCAGTGCTCCATACCAGCACCGTTGTAAATCAAGAAGTCTGCTTCCTGGATAGTCTTCATATCCTTGCTGGATGGCTCCCAATCATGTGGCTCAGTACCTGCTGGAACGAGGCATGTTACCTCAGCATGATCGCCAGCGATGCGCTTTGCAAAATCGTACATAGGATAAAAACTTGCAACAATGTTGAGCTTCTTCTGGTCTTTGTTATCAGAAGCTCCTTCTTGCTTTTGAGCCTCAGGCTTGCAGCCAGCAAGAATAGCGCTCACACCAAAAGCGGAAGCTACAAGTGCGCTACGACGAGAAACGGTTGGATTCAAATTCATGTTACATCTCCCAAAACTATAAAAACCAATACGGTGTAGTGCCAAATTCTTCAAACAAAATCGTGCGATTTTCCTCGCTACCAAGCATAAAAACATGGCGAGAAACCCATGTTTCTCCTTACTTCTTTGCCTTTCTACTCACTTCTCATCATCTGAACATGCATTCATACTTCCCCTTTAGCACGAAAGCGGGCTGTCTTCCGACAGTCCGCTTTCTAAAAGTTAGCCTTAGTATACATATTCCAATTCGAGTCAACGATAAATTTTTTATCTTTTCCGCAAACGGAATTGGAATAAACAGGTTAACTGTTTTATCTCTTGCTAACCTACTGATCTTTCTCCGCATACGGAGTAATAATCAGATTTCCACTATTATACTCACCCAAAAAAACCTCTGAAGCAGACTTATAACCTTGACCCTCAAGTTCTCTTTCAAGCCAGTTTTCTTCCAAATCAAGTACCTCAAGAATGTTTGTTTGGACTTGCCCATCAGTAATAAGTGGGAACTTAACGTTCTCTTCTCCATGCTTAACAATAATAAGCTGTCCATTTTGCTCAAGAATAGCGCGCTTAACTTCTGAGGTGTAATTCACTCCTGCCTGGCGAAGCTTCAGCGACACATCGTAGGCATTGAGACCCATAGACCTACAGTTGTCTACAAGCAGCTTGCCCTTATCAATAACAATAACAGGACGTCCATCAATCAACTGCTTGACCAGCATATTGTTTGTTCTCAACCATTTGAGAACCATAACAATAATGAGCCAAATAAGCAGGACAAGGGTGTACTGCAAAATGGTAATTGAACTGTTGTAGATCATGCCGCCAACAATGGCGCCAAGTATAAAGTTTTGAACCTGGTCAATTGCTGCAGTTGGTGCTAGGTTTCCTTTTCCGCTGACGTTAATTGCCAGAACAAGCGAGAAAAGACCGATGCACAATTTAATAGCAACTTCTAAATAAAAGTTCATCGATCTACTCCTCTACATGCTTAATGTCATTACCAATGAGATTGATCTGTTCAATGACATAGTCATTCTCGGTATTTTTCAAAACGTGATAATACTTACCGTCAACCTCAAGATACGAGGGATTTCCCTGGCTATCAAAGGCAACGTACACGTGGTCAAAATCAACCTCAAGACGTCGAGCTATGTTTTCTTGTGAGGCAATAATTGACTCATAGTGCTTACTTGCCTGATTAACCTCTAGCACACGATTAAGCTGTAGAAGTCCAAGAAAGATTAATGAAAACAGCGCAATAAACACCAGCTCACGATACTTGGAACTCTTTCTATCTCGCAAATAATGAATGAGCGAGAAAATCATCAAGAGTGCAACAAGACCGAAGAGTACAAGCTGAGTCCAGTCAAATACTGTCGCATGGTGAATTAAATAGTTATGGGAATAGAACTCCATAGGCTTCCTTTAGTTTGCATTACTCAAGATCTACTGCTTATGCCTTGTAAACGCTCTTTCCGCCGAGGAACGTCTCTTCGAGCTGAAGATCTTTTGTAATAACAATAAAGTCAGCGTCATATCCAGGACGGATAAAGCCACAAACATCATCAATGCCACAGGAACGAGCTGGGTTTTCTGAAGCCATACGAACTGCTTCTTCAGCAGATACAATGCCCCAGTCAAAGACGTTCTTCACGCCTTCAAACAAACGAAGGATTGAACCAGCAAGGCTGTGAGACTCATCCATCAGACGAGCAGTTCCACCTTCAACAACAACAGGGAAATCGCCTAGTTTGTACTGTCCATTAGGCATACCACCTGCACGCATGCAGTCTGTAATAAGAACGGTATGGTCATATCCCTTTGCATTTACCAGAGCGCGAACAGCAATAGGATTAAGGTGATGGCCGTCGCAAATAGCCTCTGCATAGGTACCGTGGGTGGTCATTGCAGCACCAACCATACCTGGCTCACGGTGGTGAAGACCGCTCATGCCGTTATAGGTATGAACAAAGATGTCTGCACCAGCGTTTACGCAGGCAAGAGCTTCCTCATACGTTGCATCGGAGTGACCAAGTGCAACATGAACACCGCGGTCTGCCATCTCTGCACAGAACTCTGGAGCGCCATCGCGCTCTGGAGCAATAGCAATCTTGGCAATCCAGCCGTCAGCGCGCTCCTGCCACTCATCAAAGACCTCTACATCTGGATCAAGGAAGTACGCAGGATTCTGGGCACCCTTGTGTTTCTCGGTAAAGAAAGGTCCCTCTAGGAAGATGCCCTGGATGCGAGCAGCATCAATACCGTTTGCCGCAATTCCCTCTGCTGCATCAGCAACGGACTCACAAGCATCACCGGTCTGCTCAACGCTTGCGGTTAGTGTTGTTGGAAGCCAAGAAGTTACACCGTTAGAGAGCAAACCCTGGGCAATCTCAATAACGCCATCAGGATCGCAGTCCATAATATCGTGGTCCAGGAAGCCATGGATATGGGTATCAACAAGGCCAGGTGCCACCCAAGAACCAGTGCGGTCAATAATCTCGCAGTCTGGCTTCTCTTTAGTGAAATGACCAAATACACCGTCTTCTACGAGCAAATATCCTGGACCAGAAGTTGCTCCTGGCAAAAAGAACTTATCTGCTTTAACTGCAAATGTACTCATACGACCTCAATCATTCTCAAAAGGACGCGCCATAGGCACGTCCTTCTTAGTAATTCCTATAGTGAGTGAATTGTAACACCCTTAACCACTCGATTAACCTGACCAGTTGGAGAAGGTGTGTCCGGTTTGTTATTGACACGAACTGAGTTCAAGAGTGCCACCACTTGAGCAACCATTACAAAAGGCAGAGCCAAATAAGGTGCTGGTAGAGGCTCTGTAAATACTGGAAGACTAAACGTTCTTCCCGTAAAGTTTGTTGCCCCCTCTTGCTCAATACCAATAGTCAGAGCAGCAATCTGGTCTCCCTTAATCTCGTCAAGAATATCCAGATCATATTGACGCGTATAAGGGTTATTGGAAACAAAATCAAACACCAGGGTGTGCTCGTCGACAAACGACTTTGGTCCGTGACGATATCCCATCGAGGAATCCCATGACGTTGCATTAATACCAGCTGCAAGCTCCAAAATCTTAAGCTGAGCCTCATGAGCAAGACCCACAAAAGGACCAGAACCCAGATAGGTAATGCGGTTGAAATCGCTCTTGAGCCACTCAGCAATCTCTTCCTCGCGCTCAATTACCTGCCTACCCAGCTCAGCAGCATCAGAAATCCAAGCCTTCTTCTGTGAGTCATCAGCACTATCAAATACAAGAGTTGCAAGAAGTGTCATACAGCTATAAGAGCCGGTCATAGCAAAGCCCTGGTCATTTGCACCAGGAATAAGAAGCAGCAATGTATCGTCTTTACCTGCGGATTCAACGGCAAGTTTTCCTTCAGGAGCGCAGGTAATATTGATAAGCAAAAGATTTTTAACAATCTTGCGAGCAATATTTACTGCAGCAAGACTCTCTGGACTATTACCAGAGCGTGCAAAAGAAACCAGGACCGTTGGATCGTCTGGATCAAGGCTGCCATAAGGATCAGAAACAATATCAGTAGTTGCAACGGACGCAAACTCAAAAGAGCCCTTCTCGCCATGAGAACGAAGATACGGAGTAATGGTATCGCCTACATATGCCGAGGTACCTGCACCCGTAAAGACCACGCGGGTACGACGACCCTCGCCAAGATTGCGAGCACGCTCGACAAACTCTTTAATTGCAGAAAGGTTCTCCTGATAAATGCCAAAGGTAGATTCCCAAAGCTCAGGCTGCTGCTTAATCTCGGCAGTTGTAATATGAGCGCCTAGTGCCTTTAGCTCTTCTTGGCTCTTCTTAAACATTGATATCCCTTCTCACAGTTATTTAACTGCGTGTATGTACAATTTTGTATCTAAACTGATCCGCACGAGCCACGCTTAGTGTGAACTCAACAATGATATTTCTGTCATTGTACGTGGTGCGTGTGAGACTCAAAACAGGCGAGCCTTCAGAAATTTGCAATAAAGTGGCGTCATCCGAGCGAGCAATTGAAGCCTTGAACTCCTCTTCTGCTACGCCAATCTTTACGTTGTAGTCTTCTTCAAAAATTTGGTAGAGAGATTTTTGCTCAACATCATGAGCAGTGAGCGAGAAAAACTGTGAAACTGGAAGGTAGGTAACTTCCAGCATCATGGGCACATTATCAGCGCTTCTTAAACGTTTGATGCGGAAGAGTTTCTCGCCAAGAATAACGTGCATATGCTGGGCTAAGAACTTATTAGCCTCAATAGTGTCAAACTCCAGAATAGTTGTCTTAGGGACTCGACCTAACTGACGCTGCTGGTCAGTAAAGCTATAGCCTCCCATAAGGTCTGTTGCACGTTCAGAGACGTCTGCAACAAAGGTACCGCGGCCACGCTGGCGATAAATGAGCCCCATGTGTTCAAGCTCTTGCAGGGCAAGTCTTACCGTGGTGCGAGAAAGTCCATAGGAATCGGAGAGCTCACGCTCAGAAGGAAGTGGATCGTCTGGATCCATCTCGTTCTCAATACGATAGCGCAGCATGTTTGCTAGCTGTTCGTAGAGTGGCTGTCTTCCCATAAACGCTGTCATCAAAACTCTCCTATAAAAGACGGGTGCCCACTAAGTGGACACCCGTCACACTTACTTAACCCCAAATATATGGGAGAACGCCAAAGCCAGAACCAAGAAGTGCAATTACCAGAAGCAGGCAGATGCACATAATTGGAGTCCAGTTACGCTTTGCCATGAGGTAGTACAGGCAAAGGGTAAGAGCCAGTGGAATAAGCTTTGGGCAAACGCCGTCGAGGATCTTCTGGATGTCAATGGAGACAGGAGAAGTAACTTCCTCGCCAACAGTTACCAGATTAACGCCGTTACCGACTGGAGCAATAGCGGTAGTGCCGTCCTTGCCGTCAGCAGTCTTGCCGCCGATGAACATAACGGACTCAGGATTCTTCTTGTAGTCAGAATAAGAACCCTTAGCAAAGAGAGCCTTGTCATACTGACCAGAAGCAAGCTGCTCATCAGAAAGAGTTACCTGAGAAAGAACAACGCTGTGTGTCTCACCGTTAGGGATGTTTGCGCCAGCGCCAAGCTTGGTTCCGCCATAGCAGACAACCAGGCAGCCAACAACAAAGACACCCAGGATAGAAGCAGCACGAGTGAACTCTTTTGCGTTCTCGGTGAGCAGGGTAATTGCGTCAGTACCCATCTTGTAAGAAAGATTCATCAGCCAATAACGTACAGCAAACTGTGCAATGTTAAAGATGATGAGGAACAAGAATGGTGCAAAGACGTTGCCGGAGATTGCCATGTTAGAGGTAATACCAGCAGTAATTGGAACAAGGGTGAACCAGAACAGTGCGTCACCAATGCCGCCCAGAGGACCCATTGCAGAAACGCGGACTGCACGAATGGTTGGGATATCCAGCTTGTTCTGCTCAAGGGAGAGAACAATACCCATAACAAATGTGACCAAGAATGGGTGGGTATTGTAGAACTCAAGGTTGTGACTCATGGAAGCAGCAAGGTCATCCTTGTTGTCGCCGTGAATCTTCTCAAGACCTGGGAGGATACCGTAGAGCCAACCAGCTGCCTGCATTCTCTCGTAGTTGAAGGAAGCCTGCAGGAACAGGGAGCGCCATACCATCTTGTTGAGCGTCTTCTGATCAAGTGGCTCAGCAGGAGTGGTGTTCTGATAGGTATCAGGAATATTAAATGCCATCTTCGAAGTCACCTCCAGCAACAACAGCAGGAGCAGCATTCTTCATCTTGGTCTGGAGCTGGTAATCCCAGAATGCGATACCAAAGCCGATGAGAGCAAGAAGCAGAAGTGCTGGACCAGAGAGCTCAGGAATGCTGATAAATACGATTGCAGCTGCAAAGCCCATGAGGAAGAAGCCCCAAAGCTCGCGAGAAACCATAACCTTCAGCAGGATTGCAAAGCCGACGAAGCGCATCATGCCACCAGCGACGGACAGTGCATTCATGAGCCACTTTGGAATTGCCGTGGTGATCTGAGTGCCAAATGCAGCGCCACCCAGGAAGAACAGGGTAACAATGACACCAAAGAAGAGACCAAGAGCAGCCATTGCACCATAGTTGATACGAGCAATTCCCTTAGGATCAGCCTTCTCGGCGTATGCATCAGCAGTTGCCATTACAGGGGACATAATGGTAAAGATGATGGTTACTGCATACTGACCAAGCAGGGAGAATGGAATTGCTGCAGCTACAGCGGCCATTGGCTCAAGCTTAGTAGTGATTGCAAAGACTGCAGACATAATGCCGCCGATAACAGCGTTAGGTGGCTGAGCACCACCAACAGGCATGTTGCCGATGGTCATAAGCTGATAAGTACCACCAACAATGAGACCAGTCTGAACGTCACCAAGAATCAAACCAACCAAAAAACCAGTTACGATTGGCTGGTAAAGAGACTCGAGGAAACTAAACTGATCGATGCCAGCGATAAACGCAACGATGAAAATTAATAACACCTGAATAGGGCTAACATCCATCTTAACTCCTCCTTTCAAACACACCATAACTACCGATGACGATGATCGGCAGACTATTCAAATACTTTTGCCAACCTGATAGAGTTGTTGCACCTTTGCAACTTGTTATATTCCCTACCAGGAAGTTGCGCGCAAAACTTACTCGAATAGCTTTGAGATATCCTCGACCGGGGTCGTAGGAACACGTCTAATCTCTAGAGTCACCCCCAATTCCTGAAGCTCACGGAAGGCAGCGACGTCCTTATCGTCTACCGCCACGCTTGTGGCGACCTGTCGCTTTCCCTCAGCCATGTGCATATTGCCGATGTTCACCTTTTTGATTGGAACACCGCCCTTGACCAGAGTGAGGACATCCTCTGGATTCTCGGCAACTAAGAAAATGTGCTGGCTTGCTGAAGCCTTGTGAATAACATCGATAGTTTTCTGGAGCGTAAAGTACCTGGTTGCAACACCGCTTGGTGCAGCCATATCCATGAGGCCCTGACGCATCTTATTGCCTGCAACCTCATCATTAGCAACAAGGATGAGGTTAGTTCCAAGGGTGCCATTCCACTGAGTGGCAACCTGACCATGAATCAAACGATTATCGATTCGAGCAAGCTTGATATCTGGTTCTCCCATAACAAGTTCTCCTCTCTTTGCCTGTACATACGTACGTTTTATCTGCAAATTTATCGCACTACTCACATCTTGCGTTGCGCGTTTTGCTACACAACTTTATTTACTGCTAGGAACGTAAACCAACGCCCAACGATCAAGTGTAATAACAACATTTGGAGCAAATTCAACATCAACTGTTTCTTTTTTGACAGCTTTTACTACGCCATACATTCCGTTATTTGTTTTAACTTTTTGACCTGGATGAAGATTCTTCAGAAACTCTGAAGTTGTTCCCGCCTTTTTAGAAGAGGCTCTCCAAACAAAGAAGGAATAAACAAGGCCCAAAATTACCAAGAACGCGAGAAGAACAATGGATGAAGCAAGAATGTTCTCTGCTAGATTTGCCATGTGCATCTCCTTAACTCAACAACAAAAAGCTACTTAAATACCATCGTCTCCGAAGATGTCATCTTCTGGTTCAACCTCAAGCTCAAGACGCTTATGGACAACTCCCTGGCTACCAGCTAAAACAGCAGTATCAACCAGCTCTTCAAGAGAGGTATCTGCCATGCGGCTACCAAGTGTTTCAAGAAGCATAGGAAGGTTTGTACCGGTAACAACTTCTACGTTTGAATAACTCTGAGCAATAATCATTGCCTGATTAAAAGGTGTTCCGCCAAGCAGATCGCAGAAAACCAGCACACCGTCAGTAGTATCAAGAAGATCGGAAATTGTTGCAGAAAGAGTTTCTGGGTATGTTGCAGCACCGGCTTCAATAAAAGGAACGGGAACAAAAGCTTCTTGCTCACCAGCAATCATCTTTAAGGCATCAGCAAGTCCGTTTGCAAAAGTTCCATGACCAGTTAAAACGCAACCTACCATGTCAAACTCCTTTCAAAGAGTTGGAAACTATCTGGAGAGGTACACGGAAAACTAGGGGTGTTGAAGTTTCTCTCTAAGTGGTAGATACCAGATAACAACCTAACATAAGTATAGTCTAGTGAGCATCTTGAGATGTGTACGTTAACAATCGACGGCTTAACGGTACTATTTTTACCGTAAACGGTACACACGTTGTTATTTTCGCAGGTAGATATATGGATAAATTGTGACGATGCACTAAAAAATTTAGAGCTATCCTTGAAAAATGAGAAGTTCTTATAACGCACCTTTATACGTAATAAATGTAGTAAACAACCCTAAAATCCTGCTCAAATATGGTGAGAAAATAAAATTGGTATTAAGAAATTATGTACTGGTATCTTTTTTTAAAACATCTAAAGAAAAGTTTCTTGATGGCTCTTTGGTTAAATAGATTTAACTCAATTCCATTTGCAGCGGCACTATTCCATAGTGTTTCTCGCCCCTGCTTCCCTCTGGGCACTTTGTGTGCACTGTCTTTTAGACGAGGTGATATGCGTGATTGTTACCGTAACACTCAATGCATCCATTGATAAGGCGTACTACCTGGACTCTCCTGTTGTAGATGGAACGGTACACAGAGTCTCGGTAGTAGATAACAGCGCGGGCGGCAAGGGTCTTAACGCCTCACGAGCCATTACCACCCTTAACTACCCCGTTTGTGCCACAGGATTTGTAGGCGGTAATAACGGAAGATACCTTGTTGAGCTGGCTCATAAAGATGGTATTACCAGCGATTTTATTTATACCGAGCAAGAAACCCGCTCATGCATTAATATCCTGGAGCCAAGCGGACAATCAACTGAATTCTTAGAGCCTGGACAGCCTGTACTTCCTGAAGAATTCCTTGCTTTCAAGGCAAAGCTTGTGCAGCTTACCAACGAGGCCGAAGTTGTTACCTTTAATGGCAGTGTTCCCAAGGGCATTTCTGCCGAAAATTACAAAGAACTTATTGAAGAGACCATGGCTGCGGGCGTGCCTTGCATTGTAGACGCATCCGGTGCACTGCTCACCTCCTGTATTGATGCCCTTCCTACCATGATCAAACCAAACACCGATGAAATCGGTCAACTTCTAGGAAGAGAAGTAACTACAGAAGACGATGTCATAAAGGCAGCTCAGGAGCTGCACAAACGCGGCATTAAAATTGTAGTTGTCTCGCTTGGTGCAAAAGGTGCGCTCATGGTTTCTGATGAAGGAACCTTTAGGGCAAATCCTCCAAAAATCGAGGCTATCAATCCTGTTGGTGCAGGAGATACCCTTGTTGGCTCATTTGCTGTTGCGCTTGCGCAGAAAAAGCCAACCTCAGAGTGTCTTACCTTTGCGCTGTCTTGCGCTACCGCAAGTTGTCTTTCTGCAGGTACCGGACGCTTTGATCAAGCTGTTGCAGCAGAAATTCATAAGCAGGTAGCAATCAAAAAGATTGCTAAGTAAGTCACCGCAAGACGGGTTTCTCGCCAAAGGTTACAAAGACAAAACGATTTCTAGAAAAGTTGCATAACAGAGTAAGAGAAACGTTACAATTTTTTCAGTCAATTAAAGAGCCCATTAGGGCGAAAGGAGCAATAGATGTTCGTTACTACTAAGCAGATGCTTCTTGACGCACAGGCTGGCCATTATGCTGTTGGCGCCTTTAACGTTGAGAACCTTGAGTTTGTAATGGCTGTTGTTAAGGCAGCAGAAGAGCGCCGCTCCCCTGTTATTCTTCAGACCACTCCTGGCACCATCAAGTACGCAAGCCTTGATTACTTTGCTGCCATGGTTCGTTGTGCTGCTGAAGAGGCAACTGTTCCTGTTGCTCTTCACCTAGATCACGGTGACGGCTTTGACCGCTGCATCCAGGCAGCTCGTGCCGGTTACACTTCCGTCATGATTGACGGCTCTCACGTTCCATTTGAGGACAACATTGCACTTACCGCGTCCGTAACCAAGTTTGCTGGTCCTATCAACCTTCCTGTTGAGGCTGAGCTTGGCAAAGTTGGCGGCAAAGAGGACGACGGCCCAGCTGTTGAGGGCGAGAACCCCTACACTGATCCAGACCAGGCTGAGGAGTTTGTCGCTCGCACTAACTGCACTTCTCTTGCAGTTGGCGTTGGTACCGCTCACGGCGTCTACCACGGCACACCTCACATTGAGCAGGGCGTCCTCAAGGCAATCCGCCAGCGCCTTGATATTCCTCTGGTTCTTCACGGTACTTCTGGCGTTCCAGATGACCAGGTAGCAGAGGCAATTCAGAACGGTATTTGCAAGGTTAACTACGCAACCGAGCTCCGCCAGGTCTTTACCGCAGCCTTTATGAAGTACATGTCAGAAAACCCTGGCAACTTTGATCCAAAGAAGCCTTCCGTTCCTGGTATGGAAGCAATCACTCAGATTGTTGCAAGCCACATGGATAACCTGGGCTCTTCCCACAAGGCATAAGCGTCAAGGCATAGCCGTCACACGTATCCTGCTTTTGCAGATAAAAATTAGGCGAGAAGATCGGTTGGTCTTCTCGCCTTTGTATTAAAAACAAAGCGTTGTTGAAAACGCAAGCCTTAGCAAATCTTGCAAATCCAGTCTGCCTCTGGAGCCTCAATCTCGCCAGACTGAATGCTGGTCAGCGTGTTGCGGAGCTTAGACATAACTGGTCCAACAGCCTCCATACCAGCGCCAAAGACAATCTCTTTCTGGCCGTCAACAACTTTGCCAACAGGAGAAATAACAGCAGCGGTACCGCACATGCCGCACTCAACAAACTGGTCAAGCTCGTCAAAGCGGACAGGACGCTCAACAACCTTCATGCCCAGCAGGTCTTTAGCAACCGTTGCCAGAGAGCGACGGGTAATAGAAGGCAAAATGGAATCTGTGTAAGACTGTGGAATAACCAGGGTTCCCTCTTTATCAACAAAGAGGAAGTTTGCGCCACTGGACTCCTCAACATAGGTACGAGAGCCAGAGTCAAGATACATACTGTCTGCAAAGCCCTGCTCATGTGCCCAGGTAGTTGGGTACAAAGACATAGCGTAGTTAAGGCCAGCCTTGATGTTACCGGTTCCGTGAGGAGCAGCACGGTCATAAGGAGAAACGGTCAGTGCAACAGGAGCAACGCCGTTGGAGTAATAAGCTCCAACTGGAGTGACCATAATGCGGAACTCATAGGTAGGAGATGGCTTAACACCAACAGTATTTCCGGTACCAATCATAAAAGGACGAACATACAGCGTAGCGCCCGTACCAAATGGTGGAACCCATGCTGCGTTTGCAGAAACAACCTCTTTAACAGCAGCAACAAATCTATCCTCAGGAAATGGTGGCATGACAAGACGAGATGCAGAGTCAACCATACGCTGAGCATTGAGATTAGGACGGAAGCAGACAATATCGCCAGAGACTGTGGTGTAAGCTTTTAAACCCTCAAAAACTTCCTGGCAATAATGGAAGATGTTTGCGCATTCAGACAGTGTAATGCTGTGATCAGTGGTAAGGCCGCCCTCATCCCAAGCACCGTCTTTGTAGTGGGCAACGTAGCTGTAGTCACACTGTGTATATGCGAAGCCAAGCGCTGTCCAATCGATGTCTTTCTTCTCCACTGAGTTTGCCATGGCTTTCCTTTCTCCGTGGGTTTTAAAGAATGAACTTCATCATAAACATGCGGATATGAATACCTAGTCCTATTAAATAGTTTGTAACCGAATAGATATTTTGCGGTATAACGTACATGAGCTGAAGGGAGCAAAAATGAATATCAAACTTAAGAGAACTTACGACACACCAGAAGCTGACGATGGGTATCGCGTGCTGGTAGATAGACTGTGGCCTCGTGGTATCAAAAAAGAGAACCTACACGCTGATGAATGGGCTAAAACCATTGCTCCTACTACTGAGTGCAGAAAAGCATTCAACCACGATCCAGAGCGCTTTGATAGCTTTGTGTCTACCTATACAGCTGAACTTGACAGCAATCCTGACGCAGATGCCTTTGTCAAACAGCTTAAAAAGCTTGATCAATCTACCGTGACACTGCTTTTCTCGGACAAAGACACTACGTACAACAACGCAGTAGTACTCAAAAAGTGGCTTGAGACTAAGCTTAAGTAATACGCTTACCCAGCCACGCTTACATATCTTGCGAGAAGAACTCCTGGTAGAACTCCAATTCTTCAGGAGTATCTATGCTTGATGAGAATAAAATATCAGGCTCTACGGCGCTATTGTTCTTGTCGGCAGCGGCATCTGCAGAAGCAAGCAAGTTTGCCTGTCCAAGCAAACGCTTAAGCTGATGAGCGGCGCCTGCCCCACCGTCAAAAAATTCTACGTCTCCTAAAACAGAGCTAATTTGCTTCTTGATAAAGGGGTAATGGGTACACCCAAGAACCACGGCATCTACCTGGTCAGCATAATTTCCCAAAAGCTCGGCGAGTCGTTTATGCATCTGTTCTGAATCAGCCTGACCAGATTCAATAAGCTCCACCAGTCCTTCCCCTGGAATAGAGATAACCTTTGCAGAAGGATGCAGGCGCGACTCAAGGTTGTGGTACTTCTGCAAAGAGAGCGTTGCTTTTGTAGCCAGAACAACCACTGTTCCATGGGGATATGCAGTTACTGCAGGCTTAAGAGCTGGCTCAACACCCACAATAGGTACATGAGGATAGGTTGCCCTCAGCTCGTCTGCAGCAGCAGCTGTAGCAGTATTGCAGGCTATAACCAGCGCTTTAGCACCCTCATCGATAAACTTTTTAGCAATAGCCGCAGAGCGCTGGGCAATCTGCGCTTTTGGTTTAGTGCCATAAGGAGCAAATGCAGAATCGCCAAAATAATGAAATTCCTCGTGAGGCATTTGGGCAACAAGGTGTTTAAGCACACTCATGCCACCAACGCCCGAGTCAAATACACCAACAAAATTATGAGGAGCTAAGCGAGCTTCCATTACAAACCTTTCAAACTGAATGTAAAGTATTTTATACCTTTATCATTCAAAGGTTGATTTACGTCACTCTTGGGTAGAATGCCAAAGATATGTTTTTAACGATTGGAGTTTCATGAGCAACGAAGGTAAAAAGGTAAAGGTCCACTACGTAGGCACTCTTGATGACGGAACTAAGTTTGACTCCTCCCGTGATCGCAACGAGCCACTGGCATTTACCTGCATGGCTGGTCAGATGATCCCTGGTTTTGATGAGGCTGTCAAAGATATGACCGTTGGACAGATTGTTGACGTCCACATTCCAGCAGCAGAGGCATATGGTGAGCGCCATGAAGAGGCAGTGCAGCCTGTTCCCGTAGCTCAGCTTCCAGGCTCTGAGAATCTTGTTGCAGGTCAGCAGGTTACTCTTGGCACCCCTGAGGGATACCCTGTTATGGCAACCGTTGTCTCTAACGACGGCACCACTATCGTCTTTGACACCAACCATCCAATGGCTGGTAAAGACCTTAACTTCAACATTGAGCTTCTCGAGGTTGAAGAGTAATCCACTCCCCCTTTATAGGGCGAGAAGGGCGTAGGTGCTTCTGGCATCTGCGCCCTTCCTTTTTGCGTCAAATAGACATCAAAAAGAGCTTGGTTGCATGCAACCAAGCTCTTTTACATAACAAGTTATGAAGGGCCAATACCTTAGCTTAGGACAACGCCGCCAAGCCAGCCCCACCTTGGAGTACTCAAAGCACCAAGCTGAGAAATCCAAGAACTCAAGCTCTGGCTTCTTACAATACCAGAGAGGCAGTGCCTGACCATGCCGCCACCAATGTAAATGCCAACATGGCCGTAAATCAGAGCTGCAGCAGAACCACCAAGGGTTGGAACAGCAATAATCATGCCAGGCTCAATAGCACTCTGATCAGTAGAGTAGCACCAGGAATAGTACATATCACAAGCGTTGCCGTAGAAGGTGCCAACACCTGCGTTTGAGAAGACGTTAGAAACCCAAGCAGCACAGAAGCCAGCACCGGTAGATCCGGTATAGCCTGCAGCATTAACAACTGCAGCAGCAGAACCAGAACCAGCAGAAGAGGTTCCTCCTCCGCCGCCGCCACCGCCATAGTAGCTACTGCCACCACCGCTGTCGCTTGATGAAGCAGCACGCTGAGCGGCAACGCGCTCTGCCTCCTGCTGAGCAGCAAGAAGCTCAGAGTCACGCTGGGCAATAAGCTCTTTAACATTGTCATCAAGATTTGCAACAACGTTTGCTGCGTCTGCCTGACGAGCAGAAATGTCATTAAGCTGAGACTCCTGAGAAGCGCGGAGATTCTCAAGCTCAGCCTTCTTATTCTCAAGCTCGGTCTTCTCGGACTGAAGAGCAGCCTTATCTGCCTCAAGAGCAGCCTTCAAGTTCTTAACTTCCTCAATCATCTTCTGATCAGACTCAGAGATCTTATCAAGGTAGTAAATATTGGAGGTGAGCTCCTCAAAGCTTGCGGAAGAAAGAATCATCTCTAGAGCGCCAGCTGGGCCAGCCTTGTAGTTGCTGGACATACGAGCGCCAAGTTCTTTTCTCTTCTCGGCAATCTGAGTTTCCTTTTCAGAAATCTCTTTCTGCTTAGCATCAATCTGATTCTGCTTATCTGCAATCTGATCAGAAATAGCGCCAATCTGAGAGTTAGTGTCATTGAGGCTAGTCTGCATGTTGGAGACCTCATTAGAAATCTCATCAAGCAGCTTCTGAGCAGCATCGTAATCGCTACGAGCAGCATCAATCTGAGCCTGGGTAACACCAAAAGCAGGACGGGTATTAATCAGGGATGCAGTAACGGCAGCGGCAGCAATGCCCATGCCGGCAAAAATCTTAAGAGCATCACGACGGTTGAAAAGAGCAGCGCTCTGCTCCTCAATGGTTGTGCTTTGCTGTTTCTTTAAACTCATAAGGGTCTCCTAGAACGTTTAGTAGTACGGTGTGACCTTTGAGAGACTATTCTACCCGAGATACACGATGATATTCAAAAAGATACGTAATTTACAAACTCTCCGAAACGAATTTCGGGGAGTTTTAGCTCTAAATTGTGAGGTCAACGGTAGGATTTAGCGGTTTTCAATATGTGCAACATTTTTTATTGAAATGGTAATCCTGCCATCAGACTCGTGAGAAAATTCTAGGTAACCTGGACGTTCTGTTAGGTTGGAAGGGAATGAAATCTCAATTCCCGTATCCGTACGGATTTTATGATTCTTTGCAATTCTGTTAGCAACACCGCGTTTAACAGGAACTTCTTCGGGGAGCTCTCTGCTTGCCACCTGAGCCTCGTACTTTTCCTGAATCTCAGGACGCTCCTCAAAGATACGCTTACCAACCTTGATAGGGTCTACTACCTCTTCTACCTCTGCTGCTTCTGCAACGGCGGCCTTAGCACGAGACACCTCAACAGCAGGCTCAAGTCCATACTCTTCAGCCAAGTCTTGAACAATAACAGTTACCTCGCCAATAACCTCATGACTAGACGCCTCTGATGTGCACTCAAGGAAAAGCTCTGGGATGATGAACTTTCCCTCTCCTGCTACAGAGCGGTCATGGTCGTGGAAGTCAATGGCGCCTGTATCCAGGTCAATGACAGCATATGAATCAACCTTTTGCGTAGGAGATGGCAGCGTTGCATCTTGGCGCAAAATCTCATTTGCAGAACCGTTGACGTCATGAATAAAGGCCTGCTTGCGCGGAAGAAGCACAATGGCAAAAAGACGTCTTCCCTCACCCTCAAATGCCTCAGCCTGAGCATCCTCATCGTCTGCAGCAGCGCTGGCAAGAGCCTGACCAGCATCGGTATCAATGTAGTCCACAACTAAAAGATCGCACTGCTCAACGTCATCTGCGCGACGAAGCTCTTCCCAGAACCACTGAGCAATCTGATGAGAAAACTCTACAAACTCAACGTCTCCGTGGGCATACTCCTGAAGACCTCCAGCAAAATTACTGGTAGGAGCAAACTCTCCATGTCTAGACTCTGGATTTGCCGTAATTTTACGCAGTCTACGCTGTACGTATGACTTTGTCTGACGGTCCTCTAAATCCAAGGTAGATTGAGAGAAGTATTTAGTTCCCGTCTCAAAATCAAAGACGTGAAGAATTGCCTTAGTAACTCTAAGCATGTAAAACCTCGTTTATTGCAGATGTTTAGCTGGCGAGAAACCCTAGTGCTTGACGCACATCAGAGGATCGCCAATCTTAACCAGTGGACGACCACCAATCAGTGTTCCAGACTCGCCAATCAGATCGATGCGCTCATACTGATCTGCATTAACAACGGTAACAACTACAACGTTCTCATATCCTGCTTCTTCAATAGCAGCAGCATCAAATGAAATCAGTGGAGTACCGGCCTTGACCTCATCGTTAGCGTGAACGTAACGGGTAAAGCCCTTACCGTTCATCTCGATGGTGCCAACACCAATGTGAATCAAAATCTCAATACCAGTATCAGTGGTAAGGCCAATTGAGTGATTGGTTACGTTAGTTGCGGTAACGCGAGCATTGCAAGGAGCATAGACGCAATCAAGACCAACGGGCAAAATGCCATAGCCCTGGCCAAAGAGACCGCTTGAGATTACCTCATCGTGAACCTCTTGTACGCTTACCAGGACACCAGAAACTGGTGCATAGATAGTGTCTTCCCTGGTAGCAAATGTAGCCTTCTGAGGCTGCTCTGTTCCGTTAGAAGGAACAAACACATTTTTAACCTTTGACCAAAGACCCATGATGCCTCCTTGAGTATGTGCTCTGCACAGATACCATCTGACATAACGTTTCCATTTTACCTAAGCGAGAAGGACGAATGCTCCACAGAGGAACATCCGTCCTTCTTTCACGAATTTACAACACGAAAGTGCAATTTACTGCATCCTCTTTGCTCCCCTGAAGATGATTGAACGTGCAGCAAAATAGGTAACCAGGAAGTATCCACCATACAAAGCAGCTACGACTGCAACTACTCCACCAATGCTGCTAGCTACATCAAAGTTGCCAATCGACTTGATGACAGAAACCATAATAGACATTGCGCATGTTGCGTGTGCAGCTGCCATAAGCAGTGGGAACAGGAAGTACACGCCAATCTGAACAAAGAGTGCGCGACTTGCAAGGCCCTTCTCGGCACCAAGTTCTGCAAGAACTTGATACGCACGAGCGTTGTCCGATGCCTCGGAGAGCTGTTGAAGTGCCAGAATAGCAGCGCACGCAATGAAGAGTACCAAACCAATATACAGTGCCAAATACGTCACAATACCAGAGAGTCCAACAGTAGATTGAATGTACTGAGAAGCAGTGACCACAAACATTAAAGAATATGGGTCGGAATCGTTGCCAGTTAGGCCACCATCGTCAAAGTACTGCTTCATCTGATTTCGGAACTGAGCTTCAGTAGCATCACCTGGAGTTTGGTAGTTACCTAAGATATAAGAGTTGGTCAAAACGGTGCTTGAAGGGAAACTTTGATCAGCAACAACCACAATTCCAGCTGCTGGCATAAGTGCAGGACCGCCTTGTGTCTGCGCAATGTCGAGCGTTCCGCCAACAGCATGAAGCTTGTGGCCCTCAATGGTGAGCTCGGGATTGTTTGCAAGAGAATCCTGCCAGTATTTTGTGAGATTAGTATCTAGCGTCCAAACCATATAGCCGTCAGTACCAAAGTCAACAGGCTCAAGCCCAGATGCAACGCGCAGTTTGTTGTACTGAGAAGCTCGCATCAAAGTTACGTTTTTCTGCGCAGGATCTTCCTGGCCACTATAGCCGGTAAAGTAATCACTAAAGCGCTTGCCTGTTACAGCATCAATAGAGCCATACGTAAAACTAGGCGTTGTTGGATCACTTTGAGCGTAGTACGTATCTACCTGGAAGGCGTTTTTGATAGTTTTATCCCACTCTGGATCTAGCTTCTGCACTACAGAAAGGTAGTCGTACGAATCTGCTGGACCAGGAGTATAACTGCGCTCTGAGCCTGGATTGATTGCTACAGAAACATCGTACGTTTTAAGCTTAGAGAAACTGGCGTTCATAGAGTCAACAAGCGAGAAGCCCGTACCAAGTCCACAGACTGCCACAAAGAGCATAGCGCAGACTAGAGAGATAGAAACCCAAGCAGTATTAACGCGGGCGTTAAACTGACGCAGGATAAATGAGTGAAGACCCTTGTAGTAGAAGCCCTTCTGCATCTGCATGAATCTGAGCAAAAAACCAGAGATTGAGAAGAAAAAGAGTGCTGTGCCCACAGATACCAAAGCAGTAGCCATGGCAAACTCTTCATCTATCTGTTTTAAACCATTGTGCTGAAGCAAGATATAGGAATACGCAATGATTCCAAGAGAGGCCAAGAAGAGCAGTACTGAGACAGTAAGATTTCTTACCTTAACGGTTTGAGTTACTTTGTCTGCGTTAAGAAGGTCAATGAGCTTGTAGTGGGACACCGTGGTAACGTTAAAAATAAGCGCAACCACAAACATAACCACAAAGTAAATAACCGTTTGAATCAACGCAGTTTGTGAGAAAACAAATTTAAATGAATCAAGAGTCGTGTTGAACATATGGGCCGTTGCAAACATCATAAATTGAGAGATAAAAATACCTGCAACAAGTCCAACTACCAGGGCGAGAAAACCAACAAGCAGTGTCTCAATACTCATAATCTTAGAGACATTTCTCTTGGTCATGCCCAGTATCTGATACATACCAAATTCTTTTTTCCTACGACGAATCAGAAATTGATTAGCGTAGACAACAAGAAATCCCATAATAACGGCAAGAAAAACGCTTACTCCAGAGATGGTATTACTTAAGAGCTGAACAATGCGTCTCTGATCTTCAGAAAGATTCAACACCATAGATTGTTGAGTAATTGAATTGAAGGAATAAAATAGTGCAACGCCTACTGCCAATGTCAGAAAGTAAATGCTGAAATCGCGCAGTGATTTCTTGACGTTACCAAGCGCGATTTTACTGTACATCAGCACCCTCTCCTCCCAGGAATGAAACAACGTCCATGATCTGGTCAAAGAACTGCTTACGGGGTTTCTCGCCACGAACTATCTCGTTAAAGATGCGTCCATCCTTAATGAAAATAACGCGATGAGCGTAAGAAGCTGCATATGAATCGTGAGTGACCATAGCAATAGTTGCGCCATTACGGTTGAGGTTCTCAAGGCTCTCCAGAAGTGTACGAGCGTTCTTTGAATCCAGAGCGCCAGTAGGCTCATCCGCCAGGACCAACGAAGGGTTGGTAACAATTGCTCGAGCAGCAGCAACGCGCTGACGCTGACCGCCGGACATCTCGTAAGGGAACTTGTCCAGCACCTCAGTAATCTGAAGCAGCTTGGCAACGTTTTCTACGCGCTCCAAAACTTCCTGAGCGCGGACGTGACCAATGGTTAGTGAGAGCGCGATATTCTCGCGAGCAGTAAGACTATCGAGCAAGTTTGCGTCCTGGAAAATAAAGCCCAAGCGGTCACGCCTAAAGGCAGAAAGCTCTGCGCCACGCAGACTGGAAAGCTCTTGGTCGTCAATAAAGATGTGGCCCGCAGATGCCTGATCAATGGTAGAGATGCAATTTAAAAGTGTAGTTTTGCCAGAACCAGAAGGACCCATAATGGCGATAAACTCACCGCGAGCTACAGAAAGATTAATGCCGTCCAGCGCCTTAGTGATATTTCCACGAGTTCCATAGTACTTCTCGAGGTTTTGACAAACCAAAACGGTGTGAGGGGTAAGTGCTGAAGATTGTCCAGCCACAACAGTTGGCTGAGTTGGAGCTGTTTGAGTAGCTGCCATGTTGCGTCCTTTCATTGAAAGCGAGTAAATCTTGAGATATATACTCCCGCACTACCGTTTACGTTGCCATCGATTGACCTTACGGAAACCTTACGCTTTTCTCACTTTGATGTGTCAAAATATCACTATCAAGCATACGGGAGGGGCATGCTATGAAGTTGGTAATTAAAAGATTTGGGCAGCTTACCGCTAAAGAGTTATATCAAATTCTTTCTCTAAGAGCAGAAACGTTTATTGTTGATCAGCAGATTATGTACAACGATCTTGATAACGTTGATCAAGTTTCTACCCATGTCTTTTATCAAGATACTGACTCGGTAGCTGCATATTTGCGCATCATTGATGCGGGGCAGTCATACAACTCCCCTCTTATTGGTCGCGTATGTGTTAGCAACAAAGGCGCTGGTATTGGCTCAAAGCTGCTGCACGATACCCTTGATTACCTGGCACAAGAAAGCGATATCTCCAAGGTGTTAGTTGAGTCACAACTCAAAGCTCAGTCTTTCTATGAGCGCGCTGGCTTTATGCAAGCATCTTCTAAGGTGCTTGATCACTTTGGCGTCCTTCACCATGTGCTCTCTTTTGACCTTGATGCATATCGTCAGGCGAGAAACACGGTCAATGTTGATGACGTTCACGTTTCAATTAGGCCACTTGAAGCAGCTGATTTACGTGCGCTGCAAAAGCTTAGCGTAGAGACATTTGTAGATACCTTTATTGACTCTAATACGGCAGATGATTTGGCAAGCTGTATTGACTCGCTCTACAACACAGAAAAGCTTGCTCGCGAACTTGCTGCTAAACACTCATATTTCTATTTTGTTGAGGTGGAAGACCAGATAGCTGGCTACCTTAAGCTCAATACGCGTTATGAGCAAACCGAGGGTCAGCGCGATGACTCGCTTGAAATTGAGCGCCTGTATATCCTTCCACGTTTCAAAGGCCTACACCTTGGATCAAAGCTTATGAAATTTGCCCTTGATTTAGCAAAAGAGAAGGGTAAGAAGCGCGTGTGGCTGGGTGTTTGGGAACACAATGAGCCTGCTAAGGCATTTTATTCACATTGGGGATTCAAGCGTTTTAGTCAGCATACCTTCCCAGTAGGAAGCGATCCTCAAACGGATGAATTGTGGGAGCTCATGCTGTAAGCTATGCCTTTATTGCAGGTCAGTAAAAGACTGGTTAAACGTAATAGAAAAGGTTGAACCTTTACCAATTGTACTGCTCACAGCCAGCTTAAGGCCCATTTTCTTGCAGAGCTCATAGCAGAGGTAGAGACCCATGCCGGTGGATTTGGCGTACTTGCGTCCATTTTGGCCGGTGAATCCCTTATCAAAAATACGGGCAAGGTCCTCTTCAGGAATACCAATGCCATTATCTTTAATGAGAAGAGTGGTTGAAGTGGTTCCCTCACGTGGCTCTGAGACAGAGGCAGAAATCCAAACGTTTTTCTCGCCAGGTGCAAGCTCTGGATTTGAATACTTTGCAGCGTTAATGAGAAGCTGTCGCAAAATAAACTCAAGCCACTTTGGGTCAGCCTTTACCACGTGAGCCAAGTCATCAAAATGCGGAGAAACGCCAGCGTCAATGAAGACACGTGCATTATTTTTAAGGGCGTCTTTGACAATAGACTGCAAATTGACGTCTCTGATAGAAAAATCTCGATCTACGGATGCACTGCGAGCATAAAAGAGCGCCTGTTCTACCAGCGATTCAATCTTAGTGAGCTGTGTTTGCACGTCATCCATAGGCAGCGATGGATTATTTTGAGCAACCAAATGAGCTGCGGCGATGGGAGTCTTAATCTCATGCACCCACATCTCAATGTACTCGCGATATTCCTTTGATCGCATATGCTCATCAGCAAGCTGGTCCATCATAGACTTTGACATGCTTGAAAGCGCGTCTTTAAAAAGCCGTTCTTCCAGCGTTGAAGGCGTATCCAGCATGGTAGGAACCAGATAGCTTTCTTTATCAGTTGCCGCTAAATTATCGGCAAGCTGCTGGTAAAACCAACGACGATGAAAATAATCGGCTAATAGTGCAGCTGTTCCCACTACCCATAAAACCAGAATACAGTAGGCAATAGCAAACACGTTAAGTCCAACACCTTTAAGCATAAAGCCAATCAACGTGCTGCTAGCTATAAGCGCAAGAAAGAAAATAGTTCGATTTTTTAGATACTTGAGAAACGACATAGCAGCCTACTCAATAACGTAGCCAAGCCCGCGGCGTGTCATGACAAAGTCCTCAACGCCAATGCTTGCAAGAGTATTTCTGAGGTGGCTAATGTTTACCGTCAACGTATTGTCATCAACAAACTCGTCCGACTGCCACAGTTCTTCTTGAATACGCTGGCGAGAAACAACCGTTCCCGCGTTTTGCATCAAAAGTGAAAGTATTCTGAGCTCGTTTTTGGTCAGCTCGACGCTCTTCTGATTTGCAGAAACTTTGCAG
Source organism: uncultured Atopobium sp. (assembly GCA_937935155.1). Classification (GTDB taxonomy): domain Bacteria; phylum Actinomycetota; class Coriobacteriia; order Coriobacteriales; family Atopobiaceae; genus Lancefieldella. The sequence goes on from CALGXY010000077.1 coordinate 43,579, forward strand.
GAAGAAGAATCAAGCGTCACACCTGCATGTGAAAGCTTTGTTCCTGTTGTGACATCGCTATTTGCACGCCTCAAAACCGAAGTAATGTGCATAAGCAAAATCTGGGTGTTATAGGGCTTGGCGATAAAATCGTCTGCTCCTAACGAAAGCACCATAAGCTCATCAAGATCAGTATTTCTGCTGGTAACTACAATGATGGGAACGTTTGAGAGCTGTCGTACTTCTCGACAAATCTGTTGCCCATCAATGCCGGGAAGGTTAAGGTCAAGCAGAACCAGGTCTGGATGAGCAGCAATAATCTGTTGAGGTACAGACTCAAAAGACGTGAGCGCCTGAGCCTCAAAGCCGTTTCTTTGTAGCAGGAGTACCAACTCTTGCTGAATCTGATGGTCATCCTCTACTACCAGGATTTTTGTCATATGTGCTCACCTCCTGCTGTGCTATGCAAGTCCTACAAAGCGCTGGGCGTTTTCCCACAGTATGGTATACGTCTTCTCTTTGGGGATATCAAGTCGCTGCCAACGAAGCTCCGCCAAGCGCTCAACCGTGTGCACCACCATCGCTGGCGTGCACTCCCCTCCACGTAAAGGCTCTGGCGCCATATAGGGGAAATCAGTCTCTGAGAGCAGTTGCGCCTCTGGACAGGAAATCATTGCAGCTCGAATATCATCTGAGCGCTTAAAGGTTGCTGCGCCACCAAAGGCTACAAAGCAACCAAGGTCTGCAAAAGGCTTCATGACCTCAGGACCATCGGTATAACAGTGCAGGTCACAGCCCGCCTTAGGCACACCTAGACGGTTCAAAATTTCAAGCGCCAAATCATGAGCGTGCGTGTCATCAGCACCATCACGCAAGTGCAACTCAACGCGTTGATTGTGTTCATGTGCAATTAAGAGTTGACGCTCAAATGCTTGACGCTGGACCTCTTCTGGAACCTCACAGTACGGTCCAAAATCAAGACCAATCTCTCCCACACCAACACATAGAGGGTGCTCAAGCAACTCAAACAAGCGCTGTTCAGCTTCTTGGTTGTAGTCTGGTGCACTATAAGGATGTGCGCCAACTACAAAATACGTGTGCTCAAACAAATACTCTGCAGGTAAATCACAGGGTACACAGAGATCTGCCTCAGCCAGCTTTGTATAAGCAGCGCGTGCCTGGATAAGAGTATCCTCAAACCATGCGATAAAAGCGCTGGTACCTGCCCACTTACGAGGGAACTCCGTAGCAATATCTACGGGCACAATAAGCATACGAACACCCGCTGCGGCAGCGCGAGCAAGAGACTCCGCTGCACTGTGCTCGTGGAGACTGCCCAGGTGACCATGGGTATCAGCAACAGGTGCTAAAACGCGAGGTGTTGGACGAGGTGTGCCGTAGATGTCATGGAATAACTGACCGTCAGAAAACGAAAGTGCTTCCACTTCTTCTGCTGGTAGATGATGCTTTTTCTTACTCACTCAAAGGCTCCAAAGCAGCTGCAAGACAAATAAAATCTTGGCTGGTCAAAACTTCTGCGCGCACCGTAGGCGCAATTCCTGTGGCGAGAAACGCCTGGTCTAGCTTGTCTTTATCAAAACCAGAGGCGCTCATTGAATTACGAATGGTCTTTCTGCGTTGTGCAAAAGCAGCGTCAATGACCCTCATGGTATGTAAGAGCTCTTCCTCAGAAAGAAGCTTGGAGGACACTGGGTTTCTCGCCTGGGTGCGATCAAGACGGACCACAGCAGAGTTGACGCGTGGAGGAGGCATAAAGTTGCCAGGGCCCACTTCAAATCTGCCAGTAACCTGGGCAAACAAAGATAGCTTTGCGGTATAGGCACCATATGCCTTGGTAGAAGGCTTGGCGGCAATTCTGTCGGCCACCTCAGCCTGTACCATGACCACCGCTCGCTCAAGCGAAGGAAGCTCCTGGAAGAACTTGAGGATCAGCGTAGCTGCCACCTGATACGGCAGATTGGATACAAACTTTGTTGGCATCGGAGCGCTCGTCGCTGCATCATGAGCAACGGTCGGAAGCGTGTTGTAAGCCTCAGCAAGCTTCTGCGGCGTAATTGCCAGAGCATCTCCCATAACCAGCGCAAACGAGTCTGGATGAGGCTCTTTGCAGGTTAGCGCTAAGACTTGCTCAAGCTCAGAGTCTGCTTCAAGCGAGCACACTGCGAGCGCGTTGTCGAGCAAGGCCACCGTAAGGGTACCCAAACCGGGCCCAACCTCAACAATCACATCGGTAGGCTGAACCTCTGCAAGCTGAACGATCTTCTCGATAACATGATCTTGCACCAAGAAGTTTTGACCCAGCCTGTATTTGGTGGCAAGGCCAAAACGTTCCAGCGTTTCTTTAGTGGCGCGCTGATTAGCAAGCCACGATGTCTGATGCGATGCGTGCTCCGACACGATTACTTGCTTGCAAGACGTGGGAACAGAGCGTCTCCCTTAGAGACAGCCAGGCCACCCTGAAGCTTGCCCCATACGCACTCGCTGCGGGTATCGGTAGAGGTAATCTCTGCCTCATCAAGGCTCATACGACGAAGAACCTCTGCGGATGTGGTAGGCATGAATGGCATAAAGAGATGTGCGCAAATGCGGATAGACTCAAGCAGCGTATAGATAATCTCTGCAAGCTCTGATGCGCGCTCTGGGTCTTTTGCCACCGTCCAAGGAGCAGCGTCCTCAATGTAGTGGTTAGCTGCGTGGACAAGCTCCATGATGATGTTCTTAGCGCCTACGTAGTCCATCTTCTCCATGCACGCGGCGTAGCGGTCATAGATGCCCTCAGCCAGCTTGCGCAGAGGATGGTCTGCAGCAACAGAAGATCCATCAAAAGTTGGAGTGACGCCCTCAAAGTACTTATCGCTCATATTAAGGGCGCGAGAAACCAAGTTACCCCAGCTATTTGCCAGATCAGCGTTATAGACCTGCTCCATGCGCTCGAAGGAAATGCCGGAATCCTCACCAGGAGTGACGTCGGTCATGAAGTAGTAGCGGTAGCCCTCAACACCCAGCAGGTCCAAAACGTCCTTAGGTGCAATGGCGTTTCCGCGAGACTTACTCATCTTCTCAACAACGCCGGTCTCAGAATTACGGACGTTAAGGAAGCCGTGAGCAAAAATGTGCTCAGGTACAGCCTCGCCAAGAGCCATAAGCATTGCAGGCCAAATGACGCAGTGGAAGCGAATGATGTCCTTACCAACAACGTGCATCTGAGCTGGCCAGAAACGCTTTCTCATAGCAGCAGCCTCTGGACTGTCATCACCGTAGCCAACAGCGGTGTAGTAGTTAAGAAGAGCATCAAACCAGACGTAGGTTACGTGAGACTCATCAAAAGGAACCGGAACTCCCCAGTCAAAGCTGGTACGGGATACAGAAATATCCTGGAGGCCAGACTCAACAAAGCTTCGTACCTCGTTGGCGCGGAAGTCTGGCTCAATGAAATCTGGGTGCTCAGCATACAGCTCAAGCAGCTTGTCCTGGAATGCGGAAAGCTTGAAGAACCAAGACTCCTCAGAGACACGCTCAAGTTCACGATGGCAATCTGGGCAGAGGTGTGCACCCTTGCAACCAGCCTCTTCATCTGCCTTCTCTACCTGAGTCTCGGTGAAGAAGGTTTCCTCGTGGATGCAATACCAACCATCGTAAGATCCCTTATAGATGAAGCCAGCCTCACGCATGCGCTCCCACAGATACTGGACAGCTTTTACGTGGCGCTCATCGGTAGTACGGATGAAGTCGTCATATGAGATGTTGAGCTCTTCATAGAGTCCCTTGAAGAAAGGAACCTGCGAGTCACACCATGCCTGTGGAGACAAACCGTGATCAGCTGCAGCAAGAGCGACCTTCTCGCCATGCTCGTCCATACCGGTGAGGAAAAATACATCGTAACCAGCAGCACGTCTAAAGCGAGCCTGGATATCGCAAAGCAGGGTGCAGTACGCAGTTCCCAGGTGTGGCTTTGCGTTGACGTAATAAATTGGGGTGGTGATAAAGTATGACGGCTTGGCCTCGGGCATAATGACTCCCTTTGTGTAAGTTGCAATAACTTATCCAGTATAGAGCAAATGCTGGGCGTTCTTTGTGTTGGTATGGTGATTATGCCTCGTGAGCAAGAATTGCCTGGTATGCCTCATCACGTGCAATACCAAACTTCTGAGCAAGCTCCTTAGCCAGAGCTGATTTTCTCGTACCAGCAGCAAGACCGGCCTCTATTGCATCTTCAAGCGAGAGCTGAGATTCTCCTTCTGCCTGCGATGATGCAGAGGCAAGCTCTTCTTCTGTGGGAGCTGCAATAACCAAAACACACTCGCCTTTAAGATTCTCTTTTGCAGCAAGTATCTCAACAAGACAAGGAGCCACGTCACGCACTACTTCTTCGTGCAGCTTAGTAAGCTCTCTGACAAGAGCCACCTGCCTGGTTGGAAACACCTCGGCTATGGCCTCAACCGTTGCAAGCACTCTAAACGGAGACTCATACATCACAATAGTGCCAGGAATTGATGCAAGCTGCTGTAAGCGCTGAACAATCTGTCCATGCTTTCTGGGCAAGAATCCTTCAAAGAAGAAATGATCACTTGCCAGACCTGATGCAACAAGCGCACAGGTTACCGCAGAAGGACCCGGAATAACTTCCGTTGCAAGACCTTCTGAAAGCGCCGCGTCTACCAAATGCTGACCCGGGTCAGAGATGCCTGGCATACCGGCATCTGACACAAACGCAACATGCTGACCCGCACGAAGCCTCTCAAGCGTTGGCTCAATTTGCGACTCAATAATATTTTGATCACAGCGCTGCAGTGGCACATGAATGTCAAATGCCGAGAGGAGCTTTGAGGTCACGCGTGTGTCCTCACATAAAATGACATCTGCTGCTGCAAGCGTTTCTTTAACGCGCGGTGACGCGTCCGAAAGGTTACCAATAGGCGTGCCCACAATAGACAGTTTACCTGCTAAAAGAGTAGATTCTGTCATTACTCGAGCATTCCCCTCTCAAACGTTGCAAGCGCAACGCGTGCGTCCCATGCAGCCAAAAATGCGGAGGTCTTCCAGGTCTGGAAGAACCATGCAGGACACGTATTGTACACTTTGAGCTGGCCGGAAGTGTAAATGCGCTCAAGCGCAATTCTTCCCTCTGCCGTCATAGCGCCGTCAATGCTTGGAAGTGATGCTGACCACTTACCCACCATGACTGGCAGACCGCCTGAAGCAGAAGTCTTCAAATACGCTTCGTTTTTATCAATGAGCTGCTGAACACCACGAGGACCTGAGCAATCAATTCCCTCACAAGGTTTATCAAGGTGAGCGTCGAGCCAAACGTTTTGATAGGCCTGCTGGCTCATAAAACGCCTAAATCCCTGAGGCCAGCCACCATCTGGAAGAATGACCACAGGCTCTTCTCCTGCCACAGATCTAATGGTCTCATACGCACGGCGATAATAGTTTCTAAGCGAATGACCAGGAATACCATCTGTGAGCTTAAAGCCCTTGCGCACACGAGGCTTAACCTCATCGGCTACCTCAATGCCATAAAAACCACTGCGGTGAGCATAGTGAAGGGCAAGCTTATGCAGAATAGAAAGCGACTTCTCCCCAGAAATTCTCGTGCGCGGAGCACCTCCTGGCTGGTCATTCAAGCCATCAGGCAAACCTGGATTTACTGCCAGTACAAAAATAACGTGCAGGCAAAGTTCTTCTGCCCATTCAAGAGCTCTATCAAGCTCGGTAATGCAGCTAACATATGGAGTCCCTGCAGCTTCTTCATCAAAAACGTACCAAGGCACAGAAATTCTTACCGCATTAAAACCACGAGCGGCAATGCTGACAAAGTCAGAACTCTGAATAAATGAAGAACGATGCGCTTTAACAAGAGCGTGGTAGTCCTCAACACCCAGCGCTTTAATGAGCTGAGCCTCATCAACGCAGCCCGTGCGTGCAAACGGCTCAGGAGTTACCCACGGTTCAAGCGTAAGCCAACCAGTTAAATTGACACCCCGCAACGCTCCGTGAGCCATGAAATTCCACCTCGCCAAAAGATAAAACCTCTACATACGTAGAGTATACCCATCGAGGTTACGTTGCTCGCACGAGCTTTAAAAAACAACAGGTTACTTCATATTTTTTGAATAAATGGCGCAATTGTTAGGGGTCTCATCAACCTCAACGGAAGAGACGGGCAAACCTTCTGACTCAAGTTGCTCAAAGAGATACTTAGCCAAGTTTTCTGCTGTTGTTCTAAACGGCAAAATGGTAAGCGAGAAACCCTCTTCTTTAAGACAGGTCAGCGTCTTTTCAGAAAGAGAACCCTCTTCAATCAAAAACGTATGATCAAGGGAATCACATAGCGCGCGGACCTTACGCTTAAAGACGCCAAAGTCCATAACCATATCTTTTTCTGTACCAGACTCACCAAGCTCTGCAGTTGAAATGCAGGCAGTCACATGCCAGCGATGGCCATGCAGATTCTCACACTTGCCGTAGTAGTTGGTAAGAAAATGCGCTGAGTCAAAGGCATATTCAGTCTTAAGCGTATACATTACGCGTTGTCCTTTGAACCGCGACCGCGATCATCGCGTCCAGTTCTTCTATGTCTACGACGCGTAGCATTTTGTGGCTGAGCATCTCTAGATGCACCGTTAGAACCAGAAGCATTCTGTGGAGCACTCTGTGGGGCGTTCTGGGTCTTCATGCCCGCCCTATCACCTGGACGACGAGTCCTCTTTGCACGAACTGGTGCCTGTGCCTCATCGGCTTTCTGTGGTGCCTGAGGAGCATCTGTCCTTCTAAAGCGCTTACCCTGAGGCTGCTTCTGTGCAGGAGCTGTACCCTGCTCATTTTTCTGAGGAGCCTGAGTATTTGCAGTGCCCTCTTCTGTTGCGTGATGACGGCGGCGGGTACGACGAAGCGTATCTGTTGCAGCATCAAAAGTACTAGAACCAGGATTGACCTGAGCATTCTTTGAAGTTCTTACACGACGGGTGCGAGAAGAACTTTGAGCGCCTTGTTCTTCTCGGGCGTTTCTTGCTCCAGAGTTCCTAGTGTTTTCCTGCTTATTTGCAGAGTTCTGCTCGGAGCGATCACGCTTGCGCCTTGGAGCCTCTGTGACAAAGAGATCAGGGTTAATCTCTGGTTCTTCATCAACAATCAGACCATTTGCCCTATCAAGTTCTGCCAGAGCCATCTGAACCTCAACAGATTCAAGGCGCTCAAGTGCAGCGCGAGAAACGCTGTCTGGCCTGCAAGAACAGCCAAGGTCTTCCGACTTCTGCTGAGCCGCAGGAGATGTGTCCATGTCAGCAAGAGGAATACGTACCACCTTGCCACTCTCAAGACGAAGCGCAATCTCCTCTTTTGGCGTGTTGTACTCAACAATTTTTGCCATGCCTAGAGGAGTCTCAATGACAGCATTGCGCTTTGGAGCACGGTTCTTAAAATCGCGATAGGCTTCAAACTCATAGCGCAAGCAGCACATTAAGCGGCCACACGCACCAGAAATTTTGGTGGAGTTCAGAGGCAAATCCTGCTCTTTTGCCATGCGGATAGAAACTGGCTCAAAAGAGAGGCCAAACCTTCTACAGCAGAGCTCTTGTCCACAGTGACCGTAGCCACCAATAACCGCTGCTTCTTCCCTGACGCCAATCTGACGCATGTCAATGCGCTCGTGAAGCTCATGAGAAAGCTCACGAACAAGCTGCCTAAAGTCCACGCGATCATCAGCCGAGAAGTAACACACGACCTTCTCGCCATCAAAAAGGTACTCGACACCAATGGGCTTCATCTCAAGTTCTTCTTGAACAGCAAACTTCCTGAACACAGGAAGCGCAGCCTCGCCCTTAGCGGCAAGCTCTTCTGCGCGAGAAAGGTCCTCGTCAGTTGCTACACGAACAACGTCTTTGAGCTCGGCTTTGTTTGTCTTGTACTCAAACTCCTCCTGAGAAATCTCACGAGGATCAGCAACAGCAAGACCAATCTCTAGACCGCGCTCGGTCTGGCAGATAACGTGGTCACCTTCAAGAACGCCGGACTCCTTTGGATCAAACCAAAGGTCGCGCGCGGCGTATTCAAATTTCACCGGGACAACGGTGGGCATGTAAGTGCCTCCTTGATATGCAGCAGCATAACCTCAAGGGTTAGCTGGGGAGAAACAGAGCGGTCCAGGTTGTATTGAGCCTCTTGCACCGCAGCAAGAGCCCCCAAAACACCCTGGGTATGAGTTTGAGATGCAACGCGGTCAATAATGCCTGCTGCATCCGTATTTACTATCTCTTCATCAACCGCTTCGCAACATAAAAGTACGTCGCGAAGAAGCGATTCCAGAATTGCCAACATTTCTATGATACCCGAACGCTCGCGCGCTGTGAGTTCTCGCTTATTTGCCGCCTCAACCTGCTTTAACGCAGCGCTGGTAAGAAAGTCTTCATTTTGAGCGAGCGCTTCTTCTTGAGCTCGCCTTACATCCCCTAGAGGGATTTTTGCAGCTTCTATCAGCTCTTTTGCGGAAGTGAGTACATCCCACGAGTCATTTCTGAGCAGATTGCCAAAAACATCAATGAGCTGTCTGCGAATGTTTTTTCTCGTAGAAGACTGCAAAAACTCCACAGCTCTACCAGGGGTTCCTGTTGCTGCAAGCGCAATACGAGCTTCCTGCTCTGTGGCGGAAATCTCTCGCATAATAGCAGCTTTAGCAGCATCGTCAGTGAGTGTTCTAAACGCAACTACCTGACAACGAGAAACAATGGTGGGAAGCACCGCAGAAGAAGAACGTGCAGACAGAATAAAGATGGTATCTGCAGGTGGCTCTTCAATAGTTTTGAGCAGTGCATTTGCAGAATTTTCTCTGAGCAAATCAGCGCGGTCAATCACGTAAATCTTATGAGTTGAGCGCATAGGCGCCAGACTAACATCAGCGATGAGCTGACGAATCTGCTCAATGAGGTAGCCATTTGCGGAAGCTGGGGTAAGTACGTGCACGTCAGGGTGAGTACCGCGAGAAATACGAATGCAGTCGTCACAGGCAGCGTCACCGCCCTGAGCACAGAGAACACACTGTGCCAGAGCTTTGGCTGCAAGACCTTTACCGGAACCAGGAGCTCCTACAAACAGATAGGCGTGGCCAAGCTTGTGCTCATGAAGTGCACGTGCAAGCAGATTTTGAACTTGAGGTTGATCCTGAAGACGGGTAAGTGCCTGAGGAAGTGGATAGGTGCTATGAGTAGTATGTGTGCTCTCTTGAGTCATAAACGCGTCACTTACCAAGCTCACAAATACCAGGAATAAGATCTGCTAACAGCTGACGAGTACGTGCGCGAACCTCATCAATTGTGCCATCTGCATCTACAGCTTTTACACGCTCAGGCTCATCTTGCAGAAGTTGCTTATAACCAGCAAAAACTCGCTCCTGGAAGGCAACACCTTCTGCTTCTAGTCTATCGGCGTCATTTTGCGTAGCACGCGCATGAGCAACTGTTGGCTCAAGCATAAAGACAAGAGTTCTATCAGGAGAAACCCCACAGCTTCCCAAGCGATTTGCACGGTGCACAAGGTCTGTATCAAGACCGCGACCAGCTGCTTGATAGGCAAAGGTGGAGTCATAGAAGCGATCACACAAGACAACTTTGCCCGCAGCTAGAGCTGGTCGAATAACCTCTCCTACCAGCTGAGCACGACTTGCTTCATAGAGCAACAGCTCACACTCATCGCACATCATGCCGTTTTCTGGATTAAGTACCACGCCTCTAATCTGCTCAGAAATAGCAGTTCCACCGGGCTCACGAACAAAGACCACATCAAAGCCAAGAGCTTCAAGGTCTTCTCGCAGAAGAGAAGCTTGTGTTGACTTGCCACAGCCATCAACGCCTTCAAGCGTGATAAACAAGCCTTGAGATGTACGTGCGTCTTTGTTCATGCTTCCCTCCCTCTTAACTATCTCACGATACAGGCAGATTGTGTTTCTCGCCATGAATATTCTAAAGGTTTTGCGCATTTCCACATGAAAAGTGCTCAAAAATGGGTAAAAATACGTATGGAGCGGGCGTTGGAGAGGGACGCTCGTTCTTCCGAAAACGGTGCACCTCTCGATGCACCGTCATACGTTTACTTTTTTGCTGCCTTGGTGGATTTGGTGCTCTTAGTACTCTTACGAGCGCCTCTACGCGAGGCAGTTTTCTTTTCTTTACCAGGGCAATCGTAGTTTGGACAAAGCTTCCAAGGACCACGCTGAGTGGTAACAACCACCATAGGAGCGCCACAATCTGGGCAGACCTCATCGGTCTTCTCGAGCTTTCCACGAGCTGGTAGAGGATAGCTTGTCTCGCACTCCTCGTAGTTGGTGCAGCGAATAAAGCGCTTACCCGTACGCTCTGACTTATGAGCTACCAGGTCCCCGTGCTTGCCATTGGCCTTGCAGGTTGGACACTCACCCACAATAAGATCTGGCTCTGCGTTTGTAGGACAAGCTGGATTAATGCAAGTCTCATACGCACGCTGTCTAAACGGCTGAACCTTTACGCGAGGAGCACCGCACTCTGGGCAGACACCGGCCTCTCCCTCAAGCGGCTCAACACGTCCCTGAGGCAGTGGATAGGTAACATCGCAGTCTGGCCAACCCATGCAGCCAACAAAGCTTCCACGAGTCTTCAGAGAGCTCTTAGCAACCAAGTCTTTGCCGCACTTAGGGCAGGTTCCCACCTTTGCGTCAGCAGTAACTGCATCAGCAATGGCCTCAGACAGGTCTTCTTTGTGGTCAATAAGCGTATCAATCATGCCCGCAAGCAGCGCTCTTGAGTGAGTTACAACACCATCACGCGTGTCTTTGCCCTCAGCAACGCTTGTCATATCGGACTCAAGCTCTGCTGTCATATCAGGCGAGGTAATGTGTGGCGCAAACTGCGAAAGCGCATCAACAATTGCCATACCAAGCTGACTTGGCTCAACAGGATCATTCTTGAGATATTTACGCTGGTAGAGCGTATCAATAATGGAGGCACGCGTAGACTTTGTACCCAGGCCTCGCTTCTCCATCTCTTGAATGAGCTTACCCTGGCTATAGCGAGCAGGTGGCTCTGTCTGCTTAGCATCAAGCGACAAAGACTGAATGGAGACAATCTCACCTTCTCCGACATCAGGAATCTGATCGTCTTTCTTAAGGCCAAAGGGATAAATCTCTCTAAAGCCTGGCTCAGCCAAGACCGTTCCATTTGCAACAAAGGGCTGACCTGCGACATCAAGCGTAATCTTAGTGCCACTCATAGTAGCTGGACCCATAAGGGTTGCTAGGAACCTTCGAGCGATCAGGTTATAGAGCTTCCAAGCTGCGGGCTGCAAAGCATCTGGATTTGCAGCTGCTGTTGGATAAATTGGTGGGTGGTCAGTAGACTCCTGCTTACCACGAGTGGCATGAAGCTTTGACTGACCCAAAAGCTTTTTGCAGGTAGGAGCATACTGAGGAACTGCAGACAGCGTACGGACACAGTCCTTCAAATCAAGCGAACTTGGATAAACCGTGTTATCAACACGAGGGTATGAAATCAAGCCGTCCATGTACAGAGACTCTGCCAAACGCATAGTTCTAGCTGGCGAGATACCCTCTGCAGCTGCAGCTGCCTGGAGCGACGTGGTGTTAAACGGAGCTGGTGGCTGCTGCTTTCTGCTACGAGACTCAATCTCGACAACCGTTGCCTGCGTCTGATCTTTAACAACTGCGTAAGCTGCATCTGCTTCAGCTTGATCCCAGAACCTTGCGGTCTGGTGAACCATCTTGAAAGTTGCTTCCGCATCATCTTCAGGGGCAGCAACGCCAGAAATAACCCAATACTCTTCTGGCTTAAATGCCAAGCGCTCACGCTCGCGCTCAACAACAAGTGCCAGCGTAGGAGTCTGAACACGACCAGCAGAGCGCGTATTGCCCAGACCTCCAAAGCGTGCAGTGGTCAGGTAACGGGTCAGTACAGCACCCCAAATGAGGTCGATATACTGCCTGGACTCACCTGCTGCAGCCAAGTTGTAATCAAGATCCACCAGGTTATTGAAGGCAGTCTCAATCTCTGTCTTAGTAAAGGCGGAGTAGCGTGCACGAAATACTGCCAGATTAGGATTAACCGAGAGAACCTGTGCCAGCGCATCAGAGCCAATAAGCTCTCCCTCGCGGTCAAAGTCTGTGCCGATGATTACAGACTCTGCCTTCTTAGCAAGATTCTTGAGGGCGCGAATAATCTCTTTTTCTGCAGGTTGTTTATCTACAGGAGCCCAAATCAAATAAGGCAAGCTAGGGATTTTCCAGCCCTTTAGGTCAACGCCGTCTACCATAAAAGGCTTACGCTTAACCTTGTAAGGAGGACGCTCAAGGCCATCTGGAACGTCTGCAGGAAGGTGCTCCCCTTCTGCAGTTTCTCCGTACCAGCCCTCTTCCTTATCAAACTTGAGAGCCAAAGGAAAATCCGGCTGCAGAATATGACCGCGAAGACCAATAGCAACATGGTCTTCTCCGCCACGTCTAAAACGATAAACAGGAGTGTTGTATACCTTGTCTGCCTCAGGCTTACCCGATTCAGACAGAAGGCGAGCAATCTGCTGCGCTGCGTCGTTTTTCTCGGTAACAACTAGAATCAAAGAACAACACTCTCCAAATTAAAAAGCGGAATTACTAGATTTTGTCCAGCTCATGCTGCTCATAGTCCTCGCGACTCCACTTAAGAGCAGCTTTGCCATCGCGGGCAATAATGACGTAGCGAGCAACAGCCAGAGCAACTTCGTACAGAAGGATAAGAGCTGCAAACATCAAAATCATAGTGACAGGTGATGCGTCAGGAGTGACAACTGCAGAGAGGATCATCAATCCAACGTAAACATAGCGCCACTGCTCACGCATATCCTTGTAAGGAACAAGGTGAAGAATAGCCAGGTAGAAGATAACCAGAGGAAGCTGGAACGCAACACCAAAACCAATCTCAAACATCATAATAATGTTGAGGTAATCGCTTGCCTCATTAATGGTTCCTGCAAATTCCTGCGACTGGCCAATCATCCAACCAATTGCGGTGTTCAAAATGATGAAGTAGCAGAACAGCATACCCAAGAAGAACAGGGTAATCATAGCGGCTACGGTAGGTACAACCCACTTGCGCTCTTTGGCGTTAAGCGCAGGCAAGAAGAACGCCATAATCTCCCAGATGATAATAGGTGTGCAGATAATCACCGAGAAGAAGAAAGCCACCTTAAACCTGATACTAAAGCCGCCAAGGACCGAGATAACCGTAAGCTTACCGTCGGTTAAAAACTCCCTGATAGGGTCAATCAAAATCTCAATCAGTGCAGGTGTAGCAAAATAAATAATGATTGCGGTAACAAAAAGCGATACCACCACAATAGTCACACGACGACGGAGTTCTCCCAGGTGATCAAAAAGTGGCATACGAGCTGGAGTAATAGGCATTACACGCGAAAGCTGGACTTATGCGTCCTGGCTTTCTCCCTCCTCTCCAGCAACTTCTTCTTTCTTGTCTTCTGCTATGGAGCGAGAAGAACGTGCAGATCCAAGGTTATAGAGGTCTTTTGCAGATGATTTGGAAATCTGATATTTATGGCTAAGAAAATGCGATAAGTATTTATCTATTGATATTCCGATAGCTTTTTCCATATCGTCCCATTCATTTTTTATCTCATTGATACGAGCCGCAGACGAGGTATAGCGCATAATATAATTCTTGAGCAGCTCATGATCGGCTAAGCTTTGCCCTCGTGCATTGAGGATTTCAAAAATGGTGTATGAATCTTCTTCGGTTGATGCCTCTATTCTTACATATTTGATATTAAGAATGGTATCCCGTAAATGCGAAATGCATTGTGTATCATTATTATTGGCGGCAATATAACTTTGCAGTTTGCCTTCAAAATACATAAATGCATTTTTTATCTGCATATCCCTTCTTTTATCGAGGATCGTTGTATTTAAGAGCGGCTCCACAGCAAGGCACGCTGCACCAAAGTCCGCATTTCTTATTGCTTCTACCAAAGCCTTGAGCCCCAGATGATAGGATGAAGTAAAAACAGGATAGGTTTGATTTTTATCGTCCGTGGCAAAAAGATATTTTTCGGTGCCATAATAATCATTCTGTTGATTACTACGCTTCATTGTCAAAAGGATAGCAGCTAAAAAAATCGTCAAGGTAAAAATACGCTGCTGTCCATCAACGATAGTAAAACGGGAAAGACCATTTTGACTGTCAGGTTCTTTAAATAACACAATGCTGCCGATAAAGTGTTCAAGATTATGTGCTGCTGCATATTCTATATCAGAAAATAAATCTTCCCAATGCTCCGTTTTCCAAACATATTTCCTCTGATTTTGCGGAATTTCATAGAGCTGAAAGGTAAATAAATCTCGTATTGTTTTTTGTTCCGTAAAATAGCTCATTATAGTTTTCCTTCCTTGCCCCCATACGGAGCGTTTTTCTTCATCTCTCCACAAACTGCACTGCCGTTTGTGGCAAGTTCAAAAATTGACCTCCTTGTCAATTTTTGAACGCGAGTTTTTGCTGTGCAAAAACATCACTATTGCATGGAACCACCGCCATCCGTGGCGGTTCTAATAGTCATTACTGTATAAAGACTTAATTTTAAACTCGCTATCAGCTATGCTGATGGCGATGTCCAAAAAGTAACCAACTTTTGAGACATCCCCTGTGTCCGGCGCGTAGCGCCGTCAAACACACGGATTAAGCT
>CALGXY010000078.1:0-14801 GCA_937935155.1 uncultured Atopobium sp.
TGAAGCGTTTGCTCTTCCTCCACAAAGCAAAGAAATGGCACCAATAATAATAGATTTACCGGTTCCCGTTTCTCCTGTTAAAATATTAAGTCCTTCAGTAAAGGAAATTTTTATTTCATCAACAATCGCTAAATTTCTTATATATAATTCAGATAACATAAAATCCCTACCTTACTAGTTTCTTTATATCTTCAATTACAGAATCTAAAAAAGATTTGTCATCAACTGCAATAAAAATTGTATCAGTACCAGTTACAATACCACTAACCATTTTCAACTTGGCACTTTCAATATATGATCCACAAATACTTGCTGTATGTGGAATAGTCTTTATAAGTATCATATCTTCATTATGTTTTATAGATAAAATCGCAAGTTTACAAATCTTATTTAATCTTTCATCTAAGGATTCGTAAATTGAGTCCACAACTTTATACTTATATTCACCTTTTTTATTTTGAACTTTTAAAATTTTTAATTCCTTAATATCTCTAGAAACAGTTGCTTGTGTAGAACGAATACCTTTCTTTTCTAAACATTCTGATAGTTCTTCCTGCGTTTTTATTTCATTATTTTCAACTAAATCTAGAATAATTCTTTGTCTTGTATATTTTTTCATAAAAACCTCTTAAAAAACTCCTTTAATAAGTGCTAATTTTTCTTTATTCCCATCTCCTCCAAGAATTGGAGAATCAATGATAGAAATAATTTCTAATTTATTAGCTAAAGCATACAGTCTAATTTTCTCAATAACATCATCAATTACTTTTTCAGACTTGACAATACCTTTCTTACTAAGACTTTTTCCTTCACATTCAAATTGTGGCTTAATTAATGCAACAATTAAGCTATCTTCTTTTAAAAATTTATACAAATTTTCAAAGATATATCTTAAAGAAATAAATGAGACATCTATCGAAATAAAATCGACTTTTTCTCCAATTATTTCAAAATCTAAATATCTAAAATTTGTATTTTCAAGACTTATAACCCTTTTATCATTTAATAAACTATCTACAAGTTGATCTCTACCAACATCTATTGCATAAACTTTTTTAGCATTCTCATTTAACATGATTTGAGTAAAACCACCAGTTGAGGCTCCTATATCCATACAAACTAAATTATTCAAATTGAGATTAAAATTTTTAATTGCACAGTCCAATTTAATTGCCCCTCTGCCAACATAAGTATCTTCAAAAGTTGAGTTTATTGTTATTAACTTTTCATCTTCAATTAGCATGGACACTTTTTCTATTACTTTTCCATCATAAAACGCTCTTTTTTCAGAAATAATCTTTTTAGCATAAGTTCTAGACTTAGCAAGCCCTAAATTTACTAAACAAATATCTGCTCTTTCCATTAGTATGTCCTTTTTGCCATAAAGTCTATAAAGTCTATAAAGAAATCTTTATTCCCAGAAATTTTATTTATTTCTTCAAAAGAAATACGATTTAAATCAATAATTTTCTTTTCAACTTCATTTTTCCCAAGAACAGTTGCAAAAGTCTTTTTATTAAGTTTAACATCCTCTTCAAAATCGAATAAATCATCTTGAAGTTGGAAAACAAGTCCCAAATTTTTTGCATAGATTTCTAAGTGAAGTAAATCTTCATCACTAGCTCCAGCCAGTTTTGCTCCTGATAAAATAGCAGCTTTAAAAAGTTCACCTGTTTTTAAATCATTTATTTTTTCAATATCACTTAAATCTTCTATCTTATTTTCAAGATCTAAAAATTGACCATAAATCATTCCATTTATTCCACTTGAATTAAGTATAATTTCACTTGCACTAACTGCATTTTTTATCTCTTGAATATTATCAAGTTTTTTAATAGCTTTAAACATAATTAAATTTGCATTATTTAAAAGTTCATCTCCAACCAAAACTGCATTTGATTGTCCATATTTACCATAAACAGAAAGAACTCCTCTTCTAAATTTATCATCATCCATTTCAGGTAAATCATCATGAACAAGAGAGTAATTATGTATAAGCTCAAGAGAAATAGCAAAGTCTAAAGCTAAATCAGACACTTCCTTATAACTTTTAAAAGACTCTAAAAGTAAAATTGCTCTTATTCTCTTTCCACCAACAGAAAAAGAATATGCACACATTTTTTCGAATTCATTTTGATTTTTATAAACTAAATCTCTTGATACGACTAATTCAAAATTATGTATAGCGGTTGACTCTAAAAGATCCACCGATGTCATTTGACTGACATATATAAAGGAAGATCTGATTAGGATTATTACAAGTGAAAGTAAAACCACTCCAACAGTCATAAGGCTGGTATGCGCGTACTTTACATACCAAAGTCCTAATGCCGCCGCCATACAGCTTCCTAAAATCTGAAGCAAAATAGTATCAAGCATTACGTTTCTTGCGATAAAAACATGCAGCCATACGCAAACAAATAGCAAGATACAAAGGCTATACGGAATAAAAGGTCTAGTGGGTTGTTCTATCGCCTTAGACACGAATATTGTCCTTGAGCTGATCAAACTTTTTCTGGCCAATTCCAGAAACACGCATCAGATCTTCAGTTGTTTTAAAAGGTCCATTCTTTTGTCTGTCTGCAACAATTCGCTGAGCCAGTCCTTCTCCCACACCTTGAAGCTTAGTTAATTCTTCTACAGTTGCTCGATTAATATCTACAACCGTCTTTTTATCTCTCTTCGTATTTGTTTGCTTATTGCTTGTGGCTTTGTTTTGCTCTGGCTGTGGAATCTCTGGAGGCGGCTCTTCTCCCTTTTTAGGAATATATATTTTTTGACCATCTTCAACAGGAGACGCTAGATTAATCCCTTGGCCGTTTGCATCTTCGGTTAAACCTCCTGCAATTTGAATTGCGTCATTCACGCGTGGGTTTGCCATTTGTAGAGCGTAAAGTCCTGGCGACTTAACAGCTCCATCAACATGAACCATCATTTGAGGAGAAGCTTCTTTAATCTTATGATCAGCTCCTGGCTGATCTGTAGCATTATCTTCTTGTGTATGTTGTGGATTTTCTGCAACAGTCACTCCTTGCGTAGAGTCTGCTTGATTATGTGATCTATCAAAAGACTCTGATGTTCCAGCAGAGATTATTCCAATTAATACAACTGCTGACACGATAGCTAGGACAACCACAGCGGCAACCGCTATGAGTTGTTGCTGAGATAGATTAAACCTTCTCATCAATTTATTAATTATTTGAGTGCGGTTATTTGAAATCTGAGCCATACAATCACCTCAGATTTATATTCAACTATTAGGTTAATGAGAAGCGCTACTTTTAGAGATTCATCTAATAGCTTTGTCCTAAAACTGCTGGTAATCTGACACAGTTATCAACAATTACCAGATATGTTGCACAAACTAACAAGTACAGAAATGCGCTAAATAAGATTATCAAACCACTCGCATAAAAAATCCGCCCTTTTACGGGGCGGATTCTAAAAATGCATCTGAGCAAAGCGATCAAAAGTTT
The DNA here is from genome assembly GCA_937935155.1 of uncultured Atopobium sp. Classification (GTDB taxonomy): domain Bacteria; phylum Actinomycetota; class Coriobacteriia; order Coriobacteriales; family Atopobiaceae; genus Lancefieldella. The sequence continues at coordinate 3,477 of CALGXY010000078.1, forward strand.
TGAACTGCAGAAATACTTCAAACTTAAAAATATCCTAGTCAGTAATAAACTCTGCTGGAGCAAGTTCTCTATGACGAGCAGCAAGCTTTTTAGGCGGCTTATATGAAGGACATTGGCTAAAGTCAATATACTCAATATGCTGCATAAGGTCATCAATCATGGCATCATGATCAAAGGAATTCCATGCTTCAAGAACTTCTCGCATTCTTGCGTGAGTCTCAGGACGGCGAGGCATAAACAATGTGCAGCAATCAGGAGCCGTCTGCGTTGAGATATCAAACGTATTGATTTCTTGGGCACGACGGATGATTTCTTGCTTGTCAGAGCCAATCAGAGGCCTCAAAACAGGTATGGTGACAGCCTCGTTGACAGCAGCAATGTTATCAAGCGTCTGAGAAGCAACTTGACCAAGTGACTCGCCAGTTACCAAGGCTTTAGCGCCCTCAAGCTCTGCAATCCTCTGTGCAATGATGTACATCACGCGACGATACATAATGACACGAAGAGCCTGTGGAACAGCAAGAGAAATCTCACGCTGATGCTCGCCAAAAGGCACAACATACATTCTGCCAATAAGACCAGCAGGTTCAAGCGCCTCAATAATATCTTGACACAGATATTCGCTGGTATCGGAAGTCATAGGGCGACCAGAGAAGTGAACGGGAATAACCGTAGCACCTCTGCGACCAACCATCCATGTTGCAACAGGAGAATCAATACCGCTTGAAAGAAGCGATACAACTTTGCCTGCAGTGCCAACAGGAAGACCACCAACACCATGAATAGATGCAGCGTAAACATATGCGTTGCCCTGAACAACATGTACATAGACCGTCATATCCGGATTATGCATCTGAACTTTTTTATCAGGAAAATTCTCGCAAAGTACGGCGCCTACAAGCTGGTTAATCTCAATGGAATGCTTTGGATAGACCGTTGAGGAACGACGAGCATGCACTTTAAACGTAGTAAAGTCACCGGACTCCCCCAGCGCCTTCACGGCGGCGTTACAAAACTCCTGCTCATCTAAGCCACAGCGATACGCCAAAGAAGCGCGAGCTACACCGGGAACCTGGGCCACGGCATGTTGCAGCTCTTCAGTTGCTTGTTTATCAGTGGTTTCTACAAGAAGGTAGCCAGAAATGCGAGAAACCCCCGCCACTGGAAAGTGTCGGAGGGCTCGTCGCAAATTTGTTACCAACTGATTTTCAAAAGTGGATCGGTTCTTACCCTTTAAACCAATTTCGTGGTAGTGAACCAGACATACTCTTTCAGTCATAACTCTTAGTAAACGATGGTGTTCTCGCCCTTAATTGCCTCGTCAAAAGACTCTTTAACAAAGCCAAGGGTACCGTCGTTAATCTCTTTCATAGCAATAGAGACAGAATCTTTACCACTTGCAACAGTAGTAATGTCATCAAAATCCTGAACAGCGGTTACACGCAGGTGCTGACCGTGAAGCATATTGTTAATATCGCAAGCACGCTTAGAAGCAAGTGAGCAAAGCAAGAATGGATTCTGCTCAGTCTTCTGAAGCAGGCTGTCAATCTCAGGCTTAATAACAGACATTAAAGCTGACCTCCGTCTGATTCATAGTCATCAAAAACTTCCTCGAGCTTGCTGAGAGCAGTCTCAAGGTTGTCGTTCACAATGCAAACAGTATAGTCGTTTGCATACTCCATTTCACGTGACGCATTAGAAAGTCTTGTAGAAATGGTCTTCTCGTCTTCTGTACCACGACCTCTAAGGCGCTGTTCAAGCTCTTCAAATGAAGGTGGCTTAATAAAGACGAGAATGGCGTTGGGATATTGTTTGTGGACCATAAGTCCACCCTGAACGTCAATCTCTAGAACAACAGACTGACCTGCAGAAATCAGGCGATCAACCTCGGATTTGAGCGTGCCATAGCAATGGCCATGAACATGAGCCCACTCAAGGAATTCACCAGCATCAACGCGCTTTTTAAATTCTTCATCGGAGAGAAAATAATACGCAACTCCATCGACTTCTCCTGGTCGTGGAGAGCGCGTAGTAGCCGAAACCGTCAGGCCTAGGTTTGGGCGCTTGTCCCTCAACAGAGAGACAAGCGTTCCTTTTCCTACACCTGACGGTCCAGATACTACAAAAAGTTTGGCTGAACGAGCCACTACTTGGTCAGTGCCTCGAGGAGCTGCTCACGCTGACGAGCGCCAAGGCCCTTAACGCGGCGAGTTGCGGAAATTCCGAGCTCGTCCATAATCTTTGCTGCCTTTGCCTTGCCATAGCCAGGAAGGGACTCGATAAGAGCGGAAACCTTCATACGCTCAGCAATAGGATCGGTAGAATCAAGGACCTCTTTAAGGGAGACCTTACCAGTCTTAACCTTCTCGCGAAGCTCTGCACGAGCGTGACGAGCCTGAGCTGCCTTCTCAAGTGCTGCCTTGCGCTGCTCATCGGTAAGTGTAGGTAGAGCCATTGTTCCTCCAAACATCGTTTTCGTACTTCATATACGAAACTCAATTTAATGTGCCTTTTGCACTTCAGCAAAATAGTTTGCCACATAACACGTTATTTACAAGGGGTTTTTTAATATTTCCGCATCAAAAACCACCTGTTCATCACAATTCCAACAATTTCCGTTAATTTTTGAGCTCAGAAATGATGGATTCAAATGCTTCGACTGGATTGTTTGCGCAGGTAATTGGCCTACCAACTACCAATTTGCTTGCTCCAGCCTTAATTGCAGCTGAAGGTGTGGAAATTCTGACCTGATCGCCCTTCTCGGCACCTTCTGGACGTACTCCGGGGGTCACGATGAGCGCATTTGGTCCCAAAAGCTCTCTCATCTCCTGTGCTTCCTGAGGCGAGCAGACAATTCCGTCAGCACCTGCGTTGTAAGAAAGAGACGCCAAACGAGCAACTTCATCCTTAATAGATCCGTCTACGCCAATGGAGTGGAGCGCATCCTCATCCATGCTGGTAAGCACAGAGATAGCCACCAGTTTGGTGCGGCCAGACTCATCAACGCCACGCTCTGCTGCAGCCTCTTCTGCACCCTCGCGACCAGCAGAGATCATCTGAGCGGTTCCCAGGCCATGGATAGATAAGATGTCTGCACCAGAAAGCGATGCAGAGTGGACAGCGCCTTTGACCTGGAATGGAATGTCGTGCACCTTAAGGTCAAGAAACACCTTGAAACCGCGAGCGTGCATCTCATCTACCATCGAGGGTCCGTAGCGATAAAAAAGCGTCATGCCAACCTTAACCCAGCGTGCATGGCCGGCGAGAAGATCGGTGAGCTCCAGAGCTCTTTCTCTTGTGCAATCAAGCGCAACAATAACGGCGTCGCGTGCCTGCTCGTCTGTTAGCATTCAACAGCTCCAATCAGCTCGTGGATGTCAGATACTCCCTGGGACTTTGCCCAGTCAGTAAGCTCGTTCAGGATACGTGGAGCACACATAGGGTCGTAAAGATTTGCTGAACCAACAGAAACAGCCGTAGCGCCTGCCAGGATAAACTCTGCAGCATCCTCGCCCGTTTCTACGCCACCAACACCGCAGATAGGAATAGAGACCGCTTGCGCGCACTCCCAGACCATACGGACAGCAGCGTTGTGACAGAGAGGGCCACTGAGACCTCCTGTTGGCTTAGAAAGCCTGCTCTTTCTGGTGTGAACATTAATTGACATACCAGGAATGGAGTTGATGAGCGTAAGGCCATCAGCGCCCTCAGCCTCAAAAGCCTTACCAATCTCGGCAACATTGACGGGAGCCATCTTGACCAGGATAGGCAACTTAGTCAAAGGACGAACTGCCTTCATAATCTCTGTAGCCTGCTCAGGAGTGCCGCCCAGGGGCTTTCCGCCCTTCTCGAGATTTGGACAGCTTATGTTAAGTTCAATAGCTGAAATGTGTGGATTAAGCTCTTCAAGGCGCTCAACAACGTCAATCATCTCTTGGACGGAATGTGCTGCCATCTGCATGATAACGCGTGTACCGCGACCCTCAAGGTCTTTCATGTAGTCATCGGTATGGGCGATAAAATCGTCCACTCCAGGATTAGCAAGACCAACGCTATTCATCATGCCGCTGTTAAGCTCACACATGCGAGGAGCAGGGTTTCCTTCCCAGGGAACACGGGCGACGCCCTTCATGGTAATTGCGCCAAGCAGGGAAACATCGTAAAAGCCCTCAAACTGCCAGCCATAACCAAAGGTGCCCGCAGCGGTGTTGATAGGGTTTTTCATCTGGATGCCGCCCAGATTAACGGCCATTTTTACCTGATCTACCATGCGATCTCCTTTGCCTCAAAGACAGGTCCAACCATGCAAGCAGACGCATAGCCGCCCTTAGCAAGTGGGACATTGCAGGTGTTGCATGCACCAAAAGCGCAGCTCATCATCCGCTCCATAGAAACCTGGCAGGCAACGTTATGAGCAATTGCCAGCTTGGCCACGCTTCTCATCATAGGCTCTGGACCGCAGGTATAGATGGCATCCCAAATGCCCTGGCTCAAAGGCTCTTCCAAAGCTGCTGTTACAAAACCCTTGGTACCCTTAGAACCATCATCTGTTGTGACGTACACGTTCTGTGCGCCTAGCGCGAGAAGATCTTCTTCTCCAAAGAGTTTCTCGGCAGTCTGTGCACCAATAACCGCGTCAAACTCAACACCAAGCTCAGTAAGCTTGCGCGCTGCAGCGATGATTGGCGTGATGCCCACACCGCCTGCTACCAGCACACTTCTCTTACTAGAGGCATTGAGTCGCCAGGGGCGACCGCACGGAGCTGTCATGTCGCTGGTATCCCCTGGCTTCATCTGTGAAAGCCTGCGTGTGCCCTCGCCCACTGTTGCGTAGATAAGCTCAAGCGTATCAGTTGCTTTATCAGCAAGCGAGAAGGACAGTGGGATGCGAAGAATATGACGCTTATCGCCTGGGACGTTGACGTTTACAAACTGACCAGGTTCCAAGGACTTACAAAGACCTGGCACCTTGAGCTGAGCTCTATACAGATTCTGGGCAACCTGGGTATTACTCAGAACCGTAAAGTCAAATACCTGTACATTTCCACGTAGTGGCATTACTTTTCCCCTCCAGGAACAACTACCTCATTAGCAAGAACACGCTTGCCGTCAACAAACACATCAGTTGCAACGCCATAAAGCTCTACGCCAATAAAGGCCGAGTTCTTAGACTTGCTCTCAAAATACTCTTGCGTAATCTGAACCTTCTTTTCTGGGTCAAAAAGGGTCAGGTCAGCCTTATAGCCAGCAGCAATCTTAACAGGCTCAAGGCGCAGAATACGACGAGGATTCACGGCCATAGCGCGGACAAGACCAGTAAAGGAAAGCTTGTTGGTGCGCACCATATTGGTGATCATCAGAGGCAGCGAGGTCTCAAGACCAATGCAGCCAAAGTAAGAGATTTCCCACTCACAGTCCTTCTCGTGAGCTGCATGAGGTGCATGGTCGGTAACAATGCAATCAACCGTACCATCTGCAACAGCAGCCTGAAGTGCAAGAGCATCCTCAGCGGTTCTGAGTGGCGGATTCATCTTAAGGTTGGCGTTATAGGTATCGGTGATGTCATCCTCAGACAAGAAGAGGTGGTGAGGGCAAACCTCTGCGGTAACCGGCAGGCCTTCCTTCTTAGCTGCGCGTACCAGCTCTGCTCCCCTGCCCGTTGAAATGTGGCAGATGTGCAGAGGACAACCAGTAAGGCGGCAAAGATCAATGTCTCTGGAAATCTCCAGCTCCTCGCCAAGTGCTGGCCAGCCAAACATGCCAAGGCGCGTACTTGCACGACCCTCGTTAACAACGCCACCAGCACTGATGGACTCAATCTCACAGTGAGCAGCAACAACGCGGTCAAACTGGGAGACATACTCCATAACGGTGCGCATCATACCAGCGCTTTGAACGCCGTGGCCGTCGTCAGAGAATGCGGATGCTCCCTCATCAACCATGTTGCCAATCTCAGCAAGCTCCTGTCCCTTAGAACCCTTGGTTAGAGCACCCATAGGACGAACGTGAATGAGACCAACCTCATTGCCACGATCAATCTGGAAGCGAACAGCAGGACCGTTATCGGTGACAGGATTGGTGTTTGGCATGGTAGCAACATCAGTAAAGCCACCATGAACCGCAGCCCTAGAGCCCGTCTCAATGGTCTCTTTGTACTCAAAGCCAGGATCTCTAAAGTGAACGTGCATATCAACAAGGCCAGGTGCTAATACCTTGCCTTTTGCATCAATAACGGTATCTCCCTCTTGAGGTGCAACAGTTGCTGCAACTTCAGCAATAGTTTCTCCCTCAATACGAACGTCCATTACGGCATCTAGGTTAAGCTGTGGGTCTACAACGCGTGCGCCCTTAAGCAGAAATGCCATCAGAGTCTCCTCCCAAAAGCAGATACATTGCGGCCATGCGCGTCAAAACGCCTGCATTGACCTGGTCAAGAATACGAGAGCGAGCACAATCGGCCACTTCGCTGTTAATCTCCATGCCGCGATTCATGGGACCAGGGTGGCAAATAATTGCCTCAGGTTTCATCAGCTTACTGCGGCGCTCGTCAAGGCCCCAAAGCCTGTTGTACTCACGGCGAGAAGGAATAGGAGCTCCTTCCATACGCTCCAGCTGCACGCGAAGCATGTACACGACGTCCACATCACCAATGACTTCATCAAAGTGTGAGGTCTGAGAGCAACCAAACCAACTTGGATCGTCTACGTGGAATGTTGGAGGACCTACCAGAACAACCTCTGCGCCCATAGTCTTAAGTGCTGGCACCAAAGAACCAACAACGCGGCTGTGAGAAAGGTCGCCAACAATGGCAACCTTAAGGCCGTCTAAGTGTCCAAAGTTCTTGCGAATGGTATAGAGGTCAAGCATTGCCTGCGTTGGGTGCTGATGCTTACCGTCACCAGCATTGATGACAACGGCATCGGTGTGCTCCGTAATCTTTTGTGGCGTACCTGCAAGTCTTGCGCGGCAGATAAACATGTCAACGTTCATGGCGTCGATAGTCTGAATGGTGTCTGCCAGCGACTCTCCCTTAACAACAGACGAGGTTGAACCTCCCATGTTCAGAGAATCAGCAGAGAGGCGTTTCTCGGCAAGCTCAAATGAAGAACGAGTCCTGGTAGAAGGCTCCAAAAACAGATTGACAATGGTGCGGCCTCGAAGTGCTGGTACCTTTTTAATGTCTCTGTTATTTACCGCTTCAAACGACTGAGCAGTATCAAGAATCTGCTGGATGTCGTCACGAGTCAAACTGTTTGTATCAATCAAATGTTTAACCGAAAGCATTAGTTTCCTCCCTCAATAAAGGGGTCAGAAAAGTCAGCTTCATACAGCAAGACGCAGTCCTGACCATCGATTTCTTTAACATTTAAGCTGACTACCTGGCTCTTTGATGAAGGAACGTTCTTTCCCACATAGTCAGGTCTAATAGGAAGCTCGCGGTGACCGCGATCAACTACTACAGCCAACTGAACACGCTCAGGGCGGCCGTAATCAATGAGGGCGTCAAGCGCTGCTCTGATAGTTCTTCCGGTCTGAAGAACGTCATCTACCAGCACAACACTTGTGCCCGTAATATCAAAATCGATATTAGTTGCATGAAGTACCGGTGCAGTATTTCTTCTAAAATCATCGCGATAAAAGCTGATATCAAGCGAGCCAACTTTTGGCTTAAATCCGGTAAAACTCAAAATCTTTTCCGCAAGACGAGAAGCCAAAACTTCTCCACGGCGAATAATGCCTACGAGAGCAACGTTTTCAATTGAATCGTTATTCTCGACAATTTCGTGAGCAATTCGTGTAAGCATGCGGTCAAGGGACTGTTCATCCACAATGAGAGAGTGCGAACCTTCTTGAGCCATAGTGCCTCCAATAAAAAAGATACCTCACCTGACCAGGCACAAGGTATCCAAAAGGCAAAACTATGACTATGAGCCTTACGGGTATCTCGTACCACATTTAAAGACACACATATTGTACTCGTACAGACCCTAACTTTTGGTTAGGAATTTTAATTATCTCTTGAGGTGCTCGTAAGCTTCACAAACTTCATCCACAGGACCAAGCATGCGCTGCTTGCCCTTCTCAATCCAAATGGCACGGTCACAAATGCGCTGGACCAGGTCAATGGAGTGAGAAACCAGAAGGACCGTAACATTATTAGAAGCAACCAGCTCTTTGATGCGGTTCTCGCACTTTTGTTGGAAGAGGAAGTCTCCTACCGAGAGTGTCTCATCAACAATGAGCAGGTCAGGCTCTGTAACGGTTGCAATTGCAAAGGCAATACGTGCCACCATACCAGAGGAGTAGTTTTTGAGTGGCATGTCCATAAAGCCCTCAAGCTCAGCAAACTCTACAATCTGGTCAAAGTGCGAGTCAATAAACTCCTTCTTGTAACCAAGAAGAGCGCCATTGAGGTAGATGTTCTCTTTAGCAGTCAGTTCCATGTCAAAGCCAGCACCAAGCTCAATGAGAGGCGCAATGGTACCTTTAACCTCACAAGTTCCCTTAGAAGGCTCAAGGACACCCGCAATGATTTTGAGCATGGTAGACTTACCGGAACCGTTGGTGCCCACCAGGCCAAAAGCCTCGCCACGCTTGACCTCAAACGAGATGTCATCAAGGGCCTTGAACTCTTTGAAAGCAACCTCGCCGCGTGCAAAAGCAATAAAGTACTCTTTCAGCGAGTTAAACTGCTCAGAAGCAATATTAAAGATCTCTGAAACGCCGTTTACCGCAACAACGGTTTCTGCGTCTTCAGATGGAAGCGGTGGACGCATAAAATCATCATCACCAGCAACAACTACCCAGGCAGTAACTGTCTGAGGGTTGTTGTATGTGTCAAATGCATCAATGTAGAGATGATAGCGACCAGGCTCTGGGAAGGTATATGTCCACGACGTATTAGGAATTGAATCACCAAATTGATGCTCTGTGGTATCCCAAAAACCCTCATCCCAACGGTCGTTCAAACTCCACACATAGTGAAATTTAAAGCCCTCAGGGTCTGCACCAATAATCTTAGGAGTAGCAGTTACAGTCTCTCCTGCACGAATCTCGTGCGTATCCAAGGAAACCTGAACTGACCAGCCTAGTTCTTTATTTGGTGACTCAGACATACAACTCCTCTAATCAACTATTGCCTGAACAGTATAGCTGATTATGGCGAGAAACCCGACTTTTTAAGAGACTTCTCTACTTCTGTGGTGCCGCTGTGGTGGTACGAACAATAAGCTTTGGAGCAATTCTAATTGCTTCAGGCTCATACCCCGCCTCAGATGCACGTATTGCATGCTCAAGTGCCACACGACCGCGCTCGAGGAGATTAAAGCGTACGGTGGTCAAAGAGAAGTTAGGCAAATAGTCTTCAAGAGAGTCGTCAACACCAACAACGCTCACGTCTTCCGGTACGCTCAGTCCCACTTCTTCAAATGCCGCAATGATACCTAGCGCCATCTGGTCGTTTGCTGCATAAACTGCAGTAAAATCACGAGTATCTCGCAGTTTTTTACCAATTTCATAGCCGCTGTTAGCAGTCCAATCGCCAGCAAGTGGCTCAACAATTTCCAGACCATACTCAGACATGGCATCTCGCCAGCCCTTCTCGCGAAATTGCGAGTCAATTGAGTATGAAGGACCTGCTACAAAGCGAATTTTGCGGTGACCAAGCTCATAGAGGTGGTCAATAACAAGCTTTGAACAACCATACTGATCTGAGTCAACGGTTGTGCAATAAGGATGCTCGTGCATAGTAAGAAGGACTGTTCCAAGGCCTGGCTGCGGCACAAATGATTCAAAGTCTGATGCCATAAGGCTCATGCTGATAATCATGCCGTCAACGGGAAGATTGGACATACGATGAGAAATATCCTGCAGGCACAAGCCGTCGTCGGAGCCTTTCTCAATCATCGTAATTGCATATTCATGCTCACGAGCTGCAGAAACAATGCCATCAAGCGTGGCTAAGTTACCAAACTCGCGAATGTCGTACAGACAGAGTCCCACCGATTGATACGAACCAGACCTTAACGACCTGCCTGCAAAGCTTGGCCTAAAGCCCATGGACTCCATTGCGGCCTGGACTTTTTCTCGCGTTGCCTTACTGACGTTCTGAGCGCCATTAGCAACACGAGAAACGGTCTGCTGAGAAACACCAGCAACCTGTGCAACATCAGCCATTGAAACAGAGCGCTTATTTAAGCTAGAACTATGCGAGCGAGTCACGAATTCCTCCGATTATCTGCTTGTTTACGTACTCATACTAACAGGCAGATTGACATAACGCGATAAAATTGCATATTTATCAGCAAATTAAACGCTCACGGTAAAAAAAGAACCGTTCGGCGAGAAGGACTTTTGACCTGCGCTCTAACCGTTTGCCCCCGCAAAAATACCACTGACTGAAAACTTAATAATTTCCTGTTAGTTCGTTATGAGTACGTTAACATAGTAAGGGTAATGCACTATGAGTGGTATCTCGGAGGTATCCGATGATTGATGTTCGACCTTTTGATAGTTTTGTTAACTCCCCTGCTGCGCTTACCTATACTATTCGCGGCGCTCATTCAGCAGTTAAATTGAGTAATTTTGGTGCAACCATTCTTGGTATTTCTGTACCAGATATCTATGGCACACAAGCAGATGTCGTTCTTGGCTATGGCTTGTTTGACTTGTATTTAGATAACCCAGCTTGTTTTGGCGCTTCCATTGGACCTTCTGCTAATCGAGCAGATAAAGCAGAAATTCCGCTTAATGGAGTTGTCTATCACCTTCCTAAAAACAACGGTCCAGACAATCAAAATAACCTGCACACTGATCTTGTTGCTGGTATCCATAAGCGCATTTGGCAGGCAGAAATCGATGAAGCGCATAATACGGTAACCTTTAGCATTGACCTGGTAGATGGAGAATATGGACTGCCAGGAAACCGTCATATTACTGCGGCCTATACGCTTGTTGAAGAAGCCTCACAGTCAACGCTAAATCTTACGTATACCTGCACAACTGATGCTACAACTTTTGTAAACATGACCAACCATGTCTACTTTAACCTCAACGGTCATGATTCTGGTGATGTTCTAGGTCACCAGCTCACTATCCAGGCAGACTCATATCTTCCCTTACGAGATGACTCGGTTTCCGCAGGAACCATCGATGCTGTTGCAGGAACTCCCTTTGATTTCCGCACACCTAAGACCATTGGCAAAGATCTTGACGCAGATAATGAGCAGCTCAAAATTGCTCGTGGTTATGATCACTGCTTTGCCATTAATAACTATGAAAATGGCCAGCTACGCCCCGCTCTTCTCGCCACATCAGAAAGCGGAC
>CALGXY010000079.1:0-24965 GCA_937935155.1 uncultured Atopobium sp.
TTTGACTGACGCCTCGCCCTCTCCTGTCTTGAGCCCTTCAACCGTTGAGGGGAGCGCAATCTGGTTGCCGCCATCCTGTGCGCCACCGGCCTCTGCTGCAACCTGCGCGCCGTCCTGAGCGTCGCCAAACGCTTGCTCAGCGCCAAGCGCATGGAGCGTAATGTTTCCTGTGACCTCACAGCAATCTACCGAAAAAACCTGTGCGGAGAGATCGGTACCCACCGACCTCATAACCTGCTGTAAACGCTCGCCAGAGATCTTCTCGCCCTCTGCAGCGCTATGGAGCAACCCCTGACGCACGCGAGCTAGTGCCTCGCGAAGCGTGTCTCTACGCTGCGTTCTCATGGCCGACAACGCGCCTACAAGCTGTACCGAGAGGTAATTTGCAATGGAGTCCAGAAGTCTTGCGTCTTCAACCAAAAGCGCGCGCTTGCGCTCCCAGCCCACCTCAATCAGAGCAACAATGTGGCCGCCAAACCATACGGGTACCACAAGAAAGCTGGTAAACGGAGGCAAATGACTTGCGTCAACGGTTATGACCTCACGAGTTTCTTCGTTAACAAGGTTGCGCTTTTTAACTCTTCCCTGCTTGAGCGCGCTAGAGTTCAAAGGCATAGTATGCAAGCGAAGTGCGTGCTCGGAATAAAACGTCAAACGCTCCAGAGAGCTGTTAAACGCAAAGTAGCGAGGAATTCTATCCAATGACGCACGTCTCAAAGACTCCGTTGCACCATGAAGGTGATACCCGTCTTGCTCAGCAAGATAAATGAGCGCGCCGTCCGCTTCGACAGTCTCTGAGAGCTCTTCTAACACGCGCTCGATAAGCTGACCCATATCTTCCGAGTCAAGCGTGTCCAAAACAATCTGAAGCGCTCCTGAGAGCCTCCTGTTGGCCCGGCGAAGGTCCAACACCATTCGTTCATCATCGTGCATAGGGCTAGCCATGTCACGAAGCTTAGACGCTGTCAGAACAATAGCCTGTGTAGGAGCACCCACATAATCTGCGCGTACGCTTAATACCTGCGACGTGCCATCTTGCGCAGGAGCAGCCACCATAGAGGTGGACCCATCAATCGCAAACGGCAACAACTCTACAGAAAACGGTTTCTGCAGGTTTTCTTGATTTGCCGGCGTGAACAAAAAGCGAACGTCCAGGCCGGCAATGGTGCCGTCTTCCTTAGCAAATAGGCTTTCGGCCTCCTCATTGGCGAGAAGAACTGTGCCCTCCATATTAAAAACGATAACTGCATCACTGGTCAGGCGCAGCAACTGAGACAGAGTTGCAGCAACGGTCCCGTCGACAACTCCCTCAACACGCCTTACGCTCAGCTTGTTATCTGCCACAGTCACTCCTTACCAGCGAGAAAAAACAAATCACATTGCCTAAGTATACGAAAAAGGCGGACCTCCGAAGAGATCCGCCGAAATTCCGTGGTGTCGGAGGCGGGACTTGAACCCGCACAACCGTTAGTAGGTCACTAGCACCTCAAGCTAGCGCGTCTGCCAATTCCGCCACTCCGACTTGCTTTGCAGCGAGGGATATACTAACACATCTTCAAGCAACATTTGAGAGAAAATTTAAAACTTTTTCTCAAAAGAACTTTGCGAGAAGACCGCCTTATCCCTTGCTTACTTCTGCCAACCAACAATGGTTGCAGGTACGCTCTGGAAGAGTGATGGACCAAAGTTGGCAAGACCCTTCTTAACAACGTAGCAGTCTGGACCAGTGTAGATAGGAAGATATGCGTAAGTCTGCATCATCTTCTTCTCTGCCTCATTCATGAGCTTCATGCGCTCATCAAAGTCCTTGGTAGAGACAACCTTTGCAAACATCTCGTCGGTCTCTGCAGAACCCTGCTGACCAAAGTTGGATCCAGACTCAGAACCATAGAGCTGGCCACCGTTGTTGTAAGAAGTTGAGCTACCAACCCAACCAAAGAGGCAGACATCCCAAGAGCCAGAGGTAAGAACATCAGAGAACTCAGAAGATGGGTGAGAATCAAGGGTAAGATTAATGCCTGCGTCCTTGCACATCTTCTGGATTGCAGCAGCGCGGTTCTTAACAGTAGTACCGTCACCGAACAGTGTGTAAGCAAAGGTTACCTGCTGGCCATCCTTCTCATAGTAATCGCCGTTAAGCTTGTAGCCTGCATCCTCAAGGGTCTTCTTAGCAGCGGCCTTGCGCTCGTCAACAGACTTGAGGTTCTTGAGATCGTCTGGGAGGTTGTTGTCATAGCCGGCTGCCCAGTAAGGCCAAAGCATGGAGCCTGGTGCGTCCTCTTTCCAGTTAACACCCTGGAAGACGATAGAAACGATAGTTGCAGGGTCAACGACCTGGCAGAATGCCTTACGAACTGCAACATCCTGAAGAACGCCGCGAGTAGAGTTGATCTCGATAACAGCAATAGACATACCAAGACCACGACGAATCTGTGCCTTATCACCAAGACCGGTGAAGTTAGAGAGAAGCTCAGCAGAACCAGATACGGAAGAACCAGTAGTGTCAGTCTCTTCGTTCTTGAATGCGTTAATGGAAGCCTGGGTATCCATCTGCTTGTAGACAAGGGTATCAAGCTTAGGAGCGTCACCCCACCACTTTGGATTTGGCTTGAAGGTTACAGCAGAATCATCGAAAGAATCAACGATATAAGGACCAGAACCAAGCTCGTTGTGTGGCTCATTGTTGTAACCATTGTTGAAGAAGTCTGGATCCTGAAGCTTTGGGTGCAGAGCATAGCTCAAGATGCTCTCGATTGGATAGACTGCTTCCTTCATGGTAATAACAGCGGTCTTAGCAGTATCGCCCTGCTCAACAGACTCATACTTGTTATAACCATCAGTTGAAGAAACCGCAAACTTTTTATTCTGACCACTCATAGTAATGAATGCGGTCTGAATTGCGGTCCAATCAATAGCGGTACCATCGTTGAAGGTAGCCTGATCAGTGAAGGTAAGGGTAGCAACCTGCTTGCCGTCCTTCTCCTCTACCTTGAAGTCCTTGATGTAATCCTTGTTTGGCTCAAACTTATCACCATCAGCATTGTTAAGGAACAGGTCACGAGGGTTGATAAGACCGTGAAGGATGTTCATGTAAGAGGTATTACCAGCAAGTTGGTAGTAATTCCACTGTGGACCAATCTCGTTGATTGGCTGAGTCAGAGTACCGCCATCCTTAACCTCATCACGAGACTTAGGATTGTTGTACGTCTTGCCCTTCTCTGGAAGTGGAAGCTGATCCAGAGGAGTGTTTGCAGGAGAGCCGTCCTGTGGCTCAGTACCAGTGGTGGTAGTGCCGCCCTGAGGATTTGATGGAGCACAACCAGCAAGGCCAAGGCCTGCGGCGGTGATACCAGTCAGAGCAAAGAACGAACGACGGGAAAAACTGTCAGCCATATGATCACCCATTTCGTTAAAGGCCTACAGATATTCACTTAACTATACGAAATTGCCTGAAAATACTCCATAGCAGAAACATTCCCGTAACAACCTCGTTCATTATTTGTAACAAAGAAAACCCGCACCTAGTTTTAAGTGCGGGTTTTCAGAAAATTTATTGAATCTTTGTTACTCGTTAGAGATGTGAGTAGCAGGAACCAGCTTACCATCCTGATAAATCATGCGCTCACGAGTACGCTCAATCTTTGGATCAGGGATTGGAATAGCCGAGAGAAGCGCCTTAGTGTAAGGATCTTGTGGGTTAGTAAAGACGTCTTCCGTCTCACCGTACTCAACAATCTTGCCCAGGTGCATAACAGCAACCGTGTCAGAAATATGACGAATAACAGCAAGATCGTGAGCAACAAAGAGATAAGAAATCTTCAACTGAACCTGAAGGTCCTCAAGAAGGTTAATAATACCTGCCTGAATGGAAACATCCAGAGATGCAATTGGCTCATCCAAGAGAAGAATCTTTGGACTTGTTGCAAGAGCACGAGCAATAGCAATACGCTGACGCTGACCACCAGAGAACTGAGATGGGAAGCGGTCAACATAGTCTGGGTTGATGCCAACCAGACGCATGAGCTCGCCAATACGAGTATTAATATCCTCTTTGTTCCAACCCTGTGCCTGAAGTGGCTCAGCCAAAACGTCATAGACAGGCATACGAGGGTCTAGAGAACTCATTGGATCTTGGAAGATAACCTGAAGATCTTTACGAAGCTCTCTACGCTGTGCAGCGTTCTTAAGCTCAGCAACATCTTTACCAAGGACCGTAATACGACCATCCTCAGGCTTCAGCAAATCCATAATCTGCATCAGAGTTGTTGACTTACCAGAACCGGACTCACCAACAAGCGCAAGGGTTTCTCCCTCATGGATCTCAAAGCTTGCACGGTCAACTGCAGTCATAGTGCCCTTGCTGCGTCTAATAAAGCCCTTACCCTGAACAGGGAATGTCTTGGTAAGATTCTCAACCTTGAGTACAACAGGACGCTCATTACGAGGGACATCAACCCACTTTGGAAGGATTGGCTCAAAGTCTGGATACACCTCAGCGTAAGTAAGGTTCTTCTCGCAAATCTCCTGAAGGTGGTGGCAAGATGCCAGGTGGCCCTCAGCAGCATTTGCAGGAAGCAGCACTGGCTCTTTCTTGGAGCATTCCTCGGTAGCCATAGGACAACGTGGGTTAAATGGACAACCAGTTGGAATAGCAGCAAGTGATGGTGGATTACCCTTAATAGGAACAAGCCTATGCTCTGCCTGAAGGTGAGGTTTTGGAACAGCACCCAGAAGGCCCATGGTATAAGGATGGCGAGGCTCAGCAAAAAGCGTATCAACACTTGCGCGCTCTACGCCACGGCCTGCATACATGACCATAATGTCATCAGCGGTACCAGCAACAACACCAAGGTCGTGAGTAATCAGAACAACAGCCGCACCGGTCTCTTTCTGTGCAACCTTCAAGACGTCAAGAATCTGAGCCTGAATAGTTACGTCAAGAGCGGTGGTTGGCTCGTCTGCAATGATGATGTCAGGATTGTTTGCAATAGCAATTGCAATAACAACACGCTGACGCATACCACCAGAGAACTCATGTGGGAAAGAATCCAGACGATTCTCTGGATCAGTAATACCAACAATAGAGAGAAGCTCAATACAACGCTTACGAACGTCTGGCCTGCTCATATGAGGATTATGGGTAAGCAGAGCCTCTGCAAGCTGATCTCCAATAGAGAACATTGGAGTCAAAGCAGACAGTGGATCCTGGAAAATCATAGAAATCTTAGTACCACGAAGCTTTGACATCTCTTCGTCAGTCTTACCAATGAGCTCCTCGTCACCAAGCTTAATAGAGCCAGTAACGTGAGCGTTGTCATCAAGCAGACCAATAAGAGACAGAGCAGTTACTGATTTACCAGAACCAGACTCACCTACGATACCAAGGGTACGGCCACCCCAGAGGTCAAAGTTAACACCGCGAACTGCGTCTACACGACCAGCCTCAGTATTAAAGGAAACCTTAAGGTTACGAACAGAAAGAACTGGATCTCCTGTTGGAGCACCCTTTGGACCGTTTGATTCAAGCAGCTCGTAGCGAAGGACATCGTCCATCTCTACACTTCCCTGCTTTGTTGAAGTAGTAGTAGTGTCAGACATTATGCACGCTCCGTAGTTTCTTCAGAAACGATGCTACCCTCAAGATCACCAAGCTGAGCGTTATCCTTGGAAGAATCCTCTTCCTGATCTTTAACGCTACCAGCAGCGCGTGAATAAGGGTCAAAGGCATCGCGAAGGCCATCGCCGATGAGCTGCAGGCCAACACAAACAACAATCAGAAATGCCGATGGAATCAGAATCATCCATGGAGTAGTAAGCATTGCAGAAGAACCAGCACTCAGAAGGTAACCAAGAGAAGTATCTGGTGCCTTAATACCAAGGCCCAAGAAGCTGAATGCAGTCTCAGAGTTAACGCCGCCAATAACAGCCAAGACCAAGTCAATAATAAGAATTGAGCCAAGGTTTGGAATAAGGTGACGAACAATGATGGTAAATGGTGGAACACCCATGTACTTAGCAGCCTTGACGTAATCTCTCTCACGCAAAGACAGAGCCATAGTACGGATAGTACGCGCGCGGCCAATCCAACCAAAAGCAGTCAGACCAAAGATAAGCATGAGCCAACCAGACTCACCACCTGCTGCACGAACAATCATAGCAACCAGCAAGAAGCTAGGAATGACCATGAGCATATCAAGAAGCCACATACCAATCTTCTCTGGAATGCCACGGACATAGGCAATGGCAGTACCAATAATTGCAGAGATAATAGTAGTCAAGATTGCGTAGCTAATACCAATGGTCAACGAACGACCAAGACCGTGGACAACGCAGGCATACAGGTCAATGCCAGCACCATCAGTACCAAACCAATGCTTTGCATTAGGAGCCATGTTAATTGCAGTAAAGTCAGCATCTGTGTAATTAAACGGAGTGGCATATGGTCCAAAAACTGCAATGAGAACCATAATTCCAAGAATAATCAAACCGATTACTGCAGAACGCTGGCGGAAGAAACGCCTTGCAATCAGGCCAGCATAGCTAATTCTTTTAACTTCTTTGTTGTCAGACTTAGCATCTGCCTGAAGCTCGCGCTCGGCGTTAGTAAGACCCGCATCAATGGAGACGTTTTTCTCGTCTTTATTCTGAAACTCTTCTTTAGACATGTCCGCCTCCTTAGCTCATCTTAATTCGTGGATCAAGAGCAGCAGCAAAGAGGTCAGCCAGAAGAGCGCCAACAAGAGTCATTGCGCCAGAAAAAGCTGCGACTGCAACTGCACCGTGAATATTGTTGTTGTTAATACAGTTAATGAAGTACTCACCAAGGCCGTGAATTGCAAAGACCTTCTCGGTCATAACAGCACCTGTGAAGATACCTGCAAGAGAGAAAGCAACTGAAACAGCGGTTGGAATCAAAGAGACGCGAAGAGCGTGCTTACGAATTGCCTTCTTACGAGTGAGGCCCTTAGCGCGAGCAGTACGAACGTAGTCTGCGTGCATCTCGTCAAGTAGGTAGGTACGCTGAGAGAGGTGGTAACCAACGGAACTTACGATAGTAAGAACAATGGTTGGAAGAATAATGTGCTGGAGGAAGTCAATAAGCCAAGTGAAGAAGTTTCCGGTATCTCCACTGGAAAGATCGGTAACGTAGAAAATACGAGAACCGGCACGTGCGTTAATCTCGA
Organism: uncultured Atopobium sp.; assembly: GCA_937935155.1. Lineage (GTDB taxonomy): Bacteria > Actinomycetota > Coriobacteriia > Coriobacteriales > Atopobiaceae > Lancefieldella. The sequence goes on from CALGXY010000079.1 coordinate 7,185, forward strand.
TTGCTGCAAAAACAATCAAGATTGCCATGACAACGGTTGGAATAACCAGCAGAACCGAAGCAACACCACTTAAGAAGCGGTCCTGCCACTGATACTGACGCTGGGCAGTATAAACGCCCAGGCTGACGCCAATAACAACAGACAAAATAGTTGCTGGAGTCATAAGCTCAATAGAAGCCATAAACTTAGAGCTCATCTCACGGTTAACGTTATCGCCTGTTGGAGTCATACCAAGATCAAACTTGGTAAATAGATTAGTAACCCAAACCTGATAACGCTCAATAACTGGAGTCTTATCATTCAGATTAGTCCTATACAGGTTTTCCTCAATAGACTCCTGTGGAGGACGTGGAGTACGCTGCTCAAAGTTGGAGCGTGGGTTCATAAATGATGATGCGAGGAAGAATGTGAGCGAAGTTGCAACAAAAATCATCACAATGTAGCTCAAAATCCTCTTTGTAACGTACCAAACAAACCGTGCCATTGACTCTCCTCACCGCCTTGCGCTTATCCACCCGATAAGCGAGGTTTTCTCGGTATGGCAACCTAGCATTCCTACAACAAACATGCCGTGAATACACAGCAAAGTGCAATTTTACCATGGATAAGCTGCTTAACCCAAAAAATATCTCTTAGATAAGCAAGATTATGCATACCAATCCCAGTAAAACGTATCCACATATAATGACTGTTTGAGTCCAGCGCTCTGGTCACAATCAAATTTGTTTACATATGAGAAACGTTATTGAAAATTCTGTTAAGAAGTAAAAGAAAACTACTATCCGTCGCGTCCAACCATTTTGCCGTTATTCTCAACAGCAAATTTTCACATGCTCCGCAGGCTACGAATAAAAAATGCCGAGAAACTCGGGTTTCTCGGCAGGTAATTCAAATATGCAAGCGACTGCTTAGCCAATAGCGCCAACAGGGAACGTCAAAGCCATAACAATAGCGCAAACCAAGAAGATGGTTGTAGTGATGACGGTAAGGCGATCAAGGTTCTTCTCCATAATGCCTGAACCAGCGCTTGCGTTATACATAGATGCAGCAATCATGTCAGAAACGCCGGTGCCCTTTCCGGAGTGTGCCAAAACAAGCAGCACCGTCAAAATGCCAGAAAGTACAAACAGCACTAAAAGAATTGTATTCAGAACGCCCACGAGGTTCCCCCTCTTGCTGGCGAGAAGATCCAGCCCTAGTTATTTTCACGTACAAGAGAAAAGAATAGCACACGCCACTCCCCTTTGGGAATGACGTGTGCCAAGTTGCAAAACAAACAAGAACTTAACAAATGAAACAAGCGCCTCACCGGTGGTAAGAAGCTTTGCCACAGTTTAGTTCATTGCGCTCTTTACCATTGCAACGAAGGAATCAGCCTTAAGAGATGCGCCACCAACAAGTGCGCCGTCAACGTCCTCTTTCTCGAGGAAGCCGCCAACGTTCTCTGGCTTTGCAGAACCACCGTAAAGAATACGGATGCCATCTGCAATTTCTGCGCCAAAGATCTCTACCAGGGTCTTACGGATTGCGCCGCAAACTTCCTGTGCATCATCAGCAGTTGCAGTCATACCAGTACCGATTGCCCAGATTGGCTCGTAAGCAATAACGTACTTGGAAGGATCGGTAATCTCTAGGCCCTTGGTGTCTGCCTTAATCTGGTCAACAACAAACTGAACGTGGGTACCAGCGTTGCGAACCTCAAGAGACTCACCGCAGCAAGAAATAGGAACGATGTCATGGGCCATCAGTGCCTTTGCCTTGCGGTTAATGTCCTCGTCGGTCTCGCCAAAGTAGCCACGACGCTCGGAGTGACCAATAATGCAGTAAGTTGCACCAACAGAGGTCAGCATTGCTGGAGAGGTCTCACCAGTAAAGGCACCAGACTCCTCCCAGTACACATTCTGTGCAGAGAGAGCAACAGAAGAGTTGGCCTGGGTAAGAACCTCGGAGACGCCCTTAAGGTCTACAAGAGGTGGAGCAATAACAACATCAACGTTTCCGGTACCGGAAGCAAGCTGATCAACAATTCCCTGAGCAAGCTCAACACCCTCAGCGAAAGTCTCATTCATCTTCCAGTTACCTGCGATCATACGATTACGCATCGAGAAGCGCCTCCACTCCTGGAAGTGCCTTACCCTCAACGAGCTCCATGGAAGCGCCGCCGCCAGTGGAAATCCAGCTCATCTTGTCAGCAAGGTGGAACTTGTTAACTGCTGCAACGGAATCGCCGCCGCCAATGATAGAGGTGCAATCAGCATCTGCAACAGCACGAGCAACAGCCTCGGTGCCCTTTGCAAACTGGTCAAACTCAAAGACGCCCATAGGACCATTCCAGAAGACGGTCTTTGCGCCCTTGATAGCCTCAGAGTAAAGCTCAACAGTCTTAGGACCAATGTCCATACCCATGCGGTCTGCAGGAATCTGATCGGAAGGAACTACCTCACCAACAGCGTCCTCACCAAAGTGATCGGTAACAACGTTGTCAACAGGAAGCAGAATCTTAACGCCCTTCTCCTCTGCCTTCTTGAGCATCTCGCCTGCGCGCTCAATCCAGTCTGGCTCCTGAAGAGAAGTACCAACGGTATAACCCTTTGCCAGGAAGAAGGTGTAAGCCATACCGCCACCGATGATAAGGGTATCAGCGGAGTCGATAAGGTGATCAAGAACACCAATCTTAGAAGAAACCTTGGAGCCACCAACGATAGCTACAAGTGGGCGCTCTGGGTTAGAGAAGATAGAGGTAAGAGTGTCAACCTCTTTCTCAAGCAGGAAGCCAGCGTATGCAGGAAGGTAAGCTGCTGGTCCCACAACGGAGCCCTGTGCACGGTGAGCGGTACCAAAGGCATCAAGAACAAAGATGTCACCATAAGATGCAAGGGTCTTTGCAATCTCTGGATCGTTCTTCTTCTCACGCTTGTCAAAACGGACGTTCTCAAGAACAAGAACCTCGCCGTCCTTGAGTGCGTCTACAGCCTCACGGGCCTTCTCGCCATAGGTGTCCTCAACAAACTTAACCTCGCGGCCAAGAAGCTCAGCAAGCTTCTCTGCAGCTGGACGCAGGGAAAGCTCTGGCTGGAAGCCGGTGCCATCTGGACGGCCAAGGTGGCTCATCAGGATGACCTTTGCGTTGTGGTCGAGAAGATACTGGATGGTTGGAAGTGCAGCGCGAACGCGGGTGTCGTCAGTAACAACGCCGTCCTTCAGAGGCACGTTGAAGTCAACGCGCATAAGAACGCGCTTACCATCAACATCTGCATCGCGGACAGTCTTCTTTGTAAAAGCCATGTCACTCCTTTGAATACGTTTCCAACAAAAGAAGGCGCGATCGCGGCAGATGCTGCGACCGCGCCTAAGGCGTCTATGTAACTAGAACTTAAGCAACGAACTTCTCGAAGTACTTGATGGTACGGACCATCTGAGAAGTGTAGGAGTTCTCGTTGTCGTACCAAGAGGTGACCTGAACAAGAGTGGTGCCATCGCCAAGGTCAGAGCACATGGTCTGAGTTGCGTCGAAGATGGAGCCGTGGGTCTCGCCGACGATATCGCGGGAAACGATGTCATCCTCGTTGTAACCAAAGGTCTCTGGGATGGTCTCTGCATAAGCCTTCATTGCAGCGTTGACCTCGTCAACGGTGACCTTCTTGTCAACAACAGCATAGAGGTTGGTGAGGGAGCCAGTTGGCGTAGGAACGCGCTGAGCAGCACCAATAAGCTTGCCGTTGAGCTCAGGAAGAACAAGGCCGATTGCCTTAGCAGCACCAGTGGAGTTAGGAACGATGTTCTCTGCACCAGCACGGGAACGACGGAAGTTACCCTTGCGCTGTGGGCCGTCGAGGATCATCTGATCACCAGTGTATGCGTGAATGGTGGTCATGATACCGGACTTGATAGTTGCGAAGTCGTTAAGACCCTTTGCCATAGGAGCAAGGCAGTTGGTGGTGCAGGAAGCTGCGGAGATGATGTTGTCATCTGCAGTGAGGGTCTCATGGTTAACGTTGAAGACGATGGTTGGGAGGTCATTGCCTGCAGGAGCAGAAATGACAACCTTCTTAGCACCAGCGTTGATGTGAGCCTGTGCCTTGTCCTTAGAAGTGTAGAAACCGGTGCACTCAAGAACAACGTCAACGTTGAGATCGCCCCAAGGCAGGTTGTTAGCGTCTGCCTCCTTGTAAATAACAATCTCGTGACCGTCAACGATGATGGAGTGGTCAGTTGCCTCTACCTTGTGATCGCGGGAATAGTTGCCCTGAGTAGAGTCATACTTCAGAAGATATGCAAGCATCTCTGGAGAAGTAAGGTCGTTGATTGCAACAATCTCGGAACCCTCGTGACCAAACATCTGCCTAAATGCAAGGCGACCAATGCGGCCAAAACCGTTAATAGCAACCTTTACTGCCATACGTAATGCTCCTTTCGGTGACCCAGAGCCATTCTCCGGATTCATTAACATTTAAACCGTACACCGAGTATTTTACCGCACTCACCGATAACTTATGCATCTTTTTCTAAATCCTGAACGATTTTTTCCAAACGAAGCAGTCGGTGATACATGGCGGACTTGGATACGGGTGGTACAAACGACTCCCCCAGCGCAGATAATGACAGCTCAGGGTTATCTTTTCGTGCAAGACAAAAATCTCTGACCGCTGGCGGCAGAGCTCTAAGTCCAACGAGTTTCTCGACCTTTTCTATGAGCGCTAACTGGTCTGCCGCTGCATTTGAAGACCGCGTTTGATTAGCCATCTCTGCGTTGACAACTCGGTTGACGTTGTTGCGATAATGCTTTTGTACGCGCGTAAACGCAATAGCGCGCGCCATAGTTGGCGCACCAATCTCTCGCAAAAACTTGATGATGTCGTCAGAACTCTTAAGGTAGACAGCATAAATTTCTCTGGTACGCATGAGTGCATTGGTATGACGGTTGCGATGATTAAGCCGCGCCTTTACCCCAATGGATCCCATAAGTTTTACCAGCTCAGTGGCAAATCTTTCTCCCGAGACAGCAATCTCTAGGTGAAAATCTTTTAAGGGATCGGCCAAAAATCCACCCGCCATAAACGCTCCACGCAAAAAGGCTCGCTGCGCTTGCTTGGTGCGGATAACGCTTTTAGGAATGCCACTTACCAGGCCTTCTCCCGGTATATAAATGCCAAGAGCGGAAAGCGCTTCTGCAAGCGAATCCTGGTTAGAAATCTCAAGCAAATAGTTGCGTTTCTTATGCATGATAGAGCGGCGGTACTCAACGGAAGTACCCAGATCAAACAGACGGCGAGAAGAACTAATAACTGTTCGGGCAACCGTGCCAGTCTCGGTAACAATGCGAACGGCAAATTTGCCAGGACCGTGCATCGATAACGTTCCGGAAACACGAATAAGCGCAGAAAGCTGGGCTAATTCACAGTCCGTCTGAATTTCTGGTACGCTGACCAGCTCATTTTTTACCAAGGCAGTATAGGACATGACAGACTAACTTCTACTCAGCCTGCTGAGACTTCTTCTGAGCCGCATCAAGATCGCGATGGAACAGCGTTACGCGATAGCCCTGGCTGGTAAGATGCTCTGCCGTAGCACGGGCGATTGCAACGCTTCTATGCTGGCCACCTGTACAACCTACCGCAATAGAGAGCAAGCTTTTGCCTTCCTGCACATAACCAGGCATAACTACATCAAGCAACTCAAACCAAGACTTAAGGAATTTCTTGGTAGTGCCATGCTTAAGGACAAACTGAGCTACTGGCTCGTCAAGGCCGGTAAGTGGCCTAAGCTCTGGATCATAGTAAGGATTGGGCAGGAAGCGCACGTCAATCATAAGGTCAGCCTCAACGGGCAAACCATTTTTGAAGCCAAAGGAAAATACGCTAACATCCATAAGCTGCTGTTCAGCAAGCTCTGAAAATGCGCGACGAAGACGACTCTTGAGCGTATTAGTACGCATAGACGAGGTATCTAGGACCACATCTGCCAGCGCTTTTATGTCCTGTAGCTGTGCGCGCTCCTTAGAAATTGCAGATGAGAGATTTTCTCCCTCCTGCGCTAAAGGATGACGACGACGATTCTCGCTATAGCGACGCATAAGTACTTCGTCTGAGGAATCCAGATAGACAATCTTGTAGGTGAGCTCGTGATCTGCAAGAGACTTCAGAGCTTCAGAGATGTCATCAAAAAGACCTTGCGAGCGCAAATCGCAGGTAACGGCCAAGTGGCGGCCAACACCTGTATTAATGCCCACAAGGTTAGAAAGCTGCAAAATAAGAGCTGGTGGCAGGTTATCAATGCAGAAATAACCCATGTCCTCAAACACATGAAGCGCCTGCGTACGACCCGATCCAGACATACCCGTAATAATGACAATGTCGGGAATAACTGAAGGTGTGGGATCGTTTTTCTTCACAGGCGCTCCTTACATACGTGACGAGAAAACCTTACCGCTCCAAGCGTTAATCCTCAAGTGCTGCAGCAAACCAAGAGGTAATTGAAGTTGGGTGCGTAATGGCAGTACCTGAAACAACTGCCCAAGCGCCTGCATCAAGAGCATCTTTTGCGTCTTGTGGCGTATGGACGTGACCCTCGCAAATAATGGCAATACCTGGAAATTCAGTGGTTGCCTGCTTGAGAAGGGCAATATCAGGACCATCATCAAGCGTTGTATCAATAGCAGCCTTATTGTGAGAGAGTGTGGTTGAAACAAGGTCACAACCAGCAGCAACAGCACGACGGATATCATCCATAGTCATGCAGTCAGCCATAATCAGCACGTCAGACTCTGCGCGGAGCGCCGCAACGGTCTCTTCAAAAGTTCTACCATCTGGCCTTGGGCGGTCTGTTGCATCCAAAGCAACAACGTCTGCACCTGCGTGAATACAAGCACGTGCATGACGAAGCGTAGGAGTAATGTAGACGCCTTCATGGCCCTCTTTCCAGAGGCCAATGACAGGAATCTCGACTCTGCCTTTAATAGCAGAAATATCAGACAAACCCTGGCACCTAATAGCTGCAGCGCCGCCAAGCTCACAAGCGCGTGCAATCTGAGCCATGGTCTCTGGATGCCTCATAGGCTCACCAGGATACGCCTGGACGCTAACAATGAGTTTTCCTTTAAGTGACTCAACAAGCTCTGAGTGTGCCACGGTATTCTCCTTACCAGAATGTACGTACGTTAAAGGTGCGTGTCTTTGCGGCGTGACTGGTCAGCAAAGAATTAACCTGCTGACGTGCTTTTTCCTAAAGACGTGTCTCTAAATAGCCAGGTAGAACAAGGTTTTCTGCAGCTCCAATAAGAGGAGCTTCTCCACCAAGCGTGCCCTTCACAAGAGGCGTTGCCTGAACAGGAGGCATTGCCTGCAGCTTAAATGCAGCCTCAAGAGCCTCATGCCAGTACTTACCGCACTCTGCAACGGAGCCAGACAGAATGATGACAGAAGGGTCAAGCATGTTGCACATGCTACCCAAGACCTCACCAAGTGCGCGGCCCGAGCGCTCCTCTGCAGCCTGCGCGATCTTCTCGCCAGCAAGAGCTCTGCGGTCAATCTCTGCACCATCAAGAGCAGAACCGTCTTCAAGCGTGTCGGAGCCGCCAAGGCGGACGTACTCACGAATAATACCAGGACCTGCAGAAACAGGCTCAAGGTGAGAAGTTCCACCACAAGGACAATCAACGCCTGCAGCTGCTGGAGTTGCAACGTGACCAATATGACCAGCCTCGTCGTGAGCACCCAGCATCAAGATGCCGTGGTTCACAAAGGCGCCACCAATGCCCGTGCCAACTGCTACGGTAAGAACGCTATCTTTACCGTGGCCAGCACCATGACGAGCTTCACCCAGAGCGTGAGCATGAACGTCATTAAGAACGCTGCACGGAAGGCCAAACTCGCTGGTAACTGCGGATCCAAGAGCGGTTCCGCCCCAGCCGGGCATAAGCTCATTTGCGTAGGTGATGTCGCCCGTACGAGGGTCAACAACACCAGCAGAAGAAATACCCACGCCAGAGATGGTAAGACCCAGCTCCTGTGCGCGAGCAAGTGCCTCTCTAATTGCCTGGAGAACGGTGGCAAGAACCTGCTTGCCACCCTCTTTTGCATTGGTAGGAACCTTCTTTACGGACTGAACGTTTGGGGCGTCGGTGCCGTTAAGGGTAACTATGCCACAGGCAATTTTTGTACCGCCAATATCAACGGCGCAAACATGTGTTGGAGAAACAAACTTAGAGTCCATGGTGTCCCCTCTTGTTTAGAGAAGGCCGTTTGCAATAAGAACCTGCTTGATTGCCTCACGGTTCTGGCCATCAAGTGGCTTAACAGGACGAGGCATCTGGTCAGAATCAAAGATTCCCATGAGGTTAAGTGCACACTTGAATGCACCAACGCCAGCGCCATAGCCTTGAACGCCTGAAGTGACATCAAAGATGTGGGAAATCTCGTTGAGTCGGTCCTGCTCACGCTTGACCTCTGCCCAGTTACCTTCCTGAGCTGCCTTCCACATGCGGACGTAGCCCTCTGGCTCAACATTAGCAAGACCAGGAACAGAACCGTCTGCACCAGAAAGAAGAGCGCCGTCAACAACAATCTCGTGACCAGTCAGAAGGGTCAGAGGGTGACCGTTCTTCTCGTTCTCCTGAACAAGATACCTGAAGGAAACGTCATCGCCAGAAGAGTCTTTAACGCCTGCAAGAACGCCCTCTGCACCCAGGCGAGCAAGCATCTTCCAAGGAAGCTTAGTGTGAACGCAGACAGGAATATCGTATGCAAACAGAGGTGCGTCCAGCTCCTGGTGAAGGATGCGGAAATGCTCCTCAATATCAGCTGGGCCACCAAGTGCGTAGAAAGGAGCGGTTGCTACAAGAGCATCTGCACCCAGTGCGAGGGCACGACGACCGTGCTCCAGGACGCGCTCGGTCTGGGTATCAATGATGCCCACAAGGACCGGAACGCGGTGGTCAACAATGCGGACAGCCTCGCGAACAATCTGATCACGACGCTCATCAGTTGCAAAGACAACCTCGCCAGAAGAACCGAGGAAGAACAGGCCGTCTACGCCAGCCTCAATAAGACGGTTAATGGAGCGCTCAAACGACACAACATCAAGCTGATGGTCTGGGGTATCTGGGGTTACAACTGGTGGAACAACACCGCTAAATGGTACGTTACTGGACATGCTTTATCCTTTCACACGTTGGAAAATCCAACTGGTTTCATACAACAATGTACTGAAGTGGCCGACCAAAGCATTGATCAAAAGCAACTTCAAAGAACCTACGTAATTATAGTCCGCTTAGTTATGACAAAGTCCTGATATAACCTCGCAGAGACAGTTGATTTGCTCGTTCTCAAATTGATTGATGCGCTCGTGCCCAAACTTGGGGTACACACGCATCTCTTTCTTCCCCGGCAGGCGGTTGAACAGCGCAAACGTTCCCTCAGTTGGCGCGGTCTGGTCCAGCAGGGCCGTGCCGATAAGCGCAGGTACACGCACCAGCTCGGCCGCGCACGCGCTGTCGAGAAGACCGACCGCGTCGATAGCTGCATCTGACTGCGGAGTGTCTCCGCACCCGACAACCGAGCGCAGGGTTGTTGCGTTGTCGGCAAAGAGCGGGTTCAGCGCCATGGTAGCGCTCACATCCTTGGGCAGAAGCGCAGCCGCAAACAATGCCTGCGAGCCGCCTAGACCTTCTCCCCAGGTAACGGTTGTGCGTCCCAGAAAGCGTGAGGCAACCGAGGCAGCTACCAGCGCGTCATCGATGAGCTGCTTGAGCGTGGAGGATGCAGCGTCATCTGGGTTGATGAGCGCGTGAGCAAGCTCCTCTGCGCTAAGCGCTCCCCTCCAAGCGTCTTTAAGCTGGGCTTCGCATGGACGAGCCTCCAAAGCCACAACGGGCAAACCAAGTGCCGAGAAGCGCAATAGATGCAGCCAGCTGCGCGCTCCCCGACCCAGATCGGAGAAGAGTACCACCGCTGGTAGCTCTGTTGTGGCTGACAGCTCAGTCGTAGGCAGGACCTCCACTGCGGTGGTCAGCTCTGCCACCGATGCACCCGCTGGAAGAATGACACGAGCGCTCAGTTGTGTCTGGTCGGTTGAGGCAAATGTAATGCGCTTGAACGTTGCAGTCTGGGTAGCAGACGGCAGCTCAACCACACTCTCTACGTGCGCATTTTGTGCAAACGCTACAGACGTCTCCCAAAATGATTCAAAGTTTGATGGTCTAAGCCACGCACCGCGATAAGAACGGGCATCTTCAAGCCTTTGTGTTAAACCCCTCATGCTCCCACCTCGCATTCTGCTTGAGCAGGAAACGACGAGTCCAACTCTTTAAGAGCTTGCTCTCCATTTTCTGAGCAGAAGAAATCAATGATTTTATCGTCAAAATCACCAATCTCTTCATGCGCGTAGCCTGGATACAGCAGATGCCTCTTTGGACAGGTCAAAGCATTGTAGGCAGCAAACTGAGCCTCTGGAGGAACTACGGGGTCATCAAGTCCAGTACCAAAAAGCACAGGACAGGTAACCAGATGTGCAAAATTGGCTGAATCAATGTAGGCAAGCTTTGCAAAGACCTCATCAACGCGAGAGCCGTCTGCATCAAACCAGCGGGAATAATAACGAATTCCCTCGTAAGCAACCTCGTCAGCATTAAGCTCCCATACGCACCTAAAATCGGTAAGGAAGGGATAAAGAATTGCTGCTCTATTAATAAGGTCTGGGTTAAGTGCACAGGTAGCTAAGCCAATGCCGCCGCCCTGTGAAGCACCGTTCACAAAAATGCGGTCTATATCAATGCCTTCAAGCTGGCGAACAATTCTGCAGAGCAAGCGAATGTTCTGATACAAGTGCACAAAGTAAAGATCCTCTACTGGCCCATCCAGTCCAAGCACCAAATGACCAGAGACGGTAGTGCTCTTATATGAGCTTCCGTCCAAACTACGACCACCCTGCCCAGGGTTATCAAGCGCAATGAGCGAGCAGCCCAAGCCTAAAAATGAGCTCTGCTCAAACCAACTGCGAGAAGCCCCTGGATAGCCATGGAACTGTAGAACAAGCGGAGTTTGTACGCCCGAGGCAGTCTGTGGGCGCAGATACTTTGCGTAGACTTCCGCGCCATCAATTCCCACAAACGTCAAATCAAAAAAGTAAGCTAAAGCAGATGACGTGACTTCTGTTGAAGGTACAATCTGCCAGCTAAGAGGAGCGTTATCCGCTTCCTCCATACGTGCCTTCCAAAACGCCTCAAAATCTGAAGGATAAGGCGTCAGAGCATGAGCTGCCTTCAATTCTGCAAGCTCAAGCGTTTCTTGGTGCATTGATCCACCTAACAAGCTAAAAGAGCGCAGCCTAAGCTGCGCTCTGGTCAAACAAAAACGTAAGCGCTACTCACCCAGTTTAGGATGAAGCAAAGATGGTGCAGCACCCAAAAGCGTCTTAGTGTAAGGATCTGTTGGATGCTCAAAGACCTGCTTAGCAGGACCATCTTCCATAATCTGGCCGTGATTCATAACAATGATGCGGTCAGAAACATAGCGGACAGTCTGAATATCGTGCGAAATAAAAATCATCGAGAGACCCAGCTCAGACTTGAGGTCTGTAAGCAGGTTCAAGATCTGTGCACGAACAGAAACGTCCAGTGCGGAAGTAGGCTCGTCAGCAATGATTGCCGATGGGTTCAGAGAAAGCGCACGTGCAATAGCAACACGCTGACGCTGACCACCAGAAAGCTGACCAGGAAGGGCACGAAGTGCTGAATGTGGAAGTCCCACCAAGCTGACAAGCTCATTAATACGAGCTTCTCGCTCCTGCTCTGTTCCTACCTTGTGTACCAGTAGCGGATCCATAAGCTGATCTTTAACAATCATACGAGGGTTAAGAGCAGTTGCTGGGTCCTGGAAGACAACAGAGACAACGCGGCCAATCTGCTTCCTGAGCTCTGGAGTACGCTTGGTAACATCCATTCCCTTGAAGTACACATGACCGGACGTTGGAGACTGAAGACCACACATGACATTTGCGGTAGTAGACTTTCCGCAGCCAGACTCACCAACAATACCAATGGTCTCACCAGGCATAAGCTTGAGAGAAACATTCTGTACTGCGTGAACCTTATTAGGCTTAAAGATTGAACCCGTACGTGTTTTAAACGTAACCGAAATGTCATCGAGGAAGATAATTGGCTGTTCTTCAGTTGTTGTAGCCATTTATCTCACCTCCTTTTGAGAACGCTCAAGGTAAGGCACAAGACCATGCTCCTTCAGATACTCATCAGGCAGCTCGGAGAAACGATGGTGCTTACCAGGAATCTCCTTGATAACAGGGTGAACCTCAAGTCCCAGATCTGGGTGACTTGAACGAGGAGCAAACCTATCGCCTGTTGGGAAGTCCTCTGGAGAAGGAACAGAACCTGGTACCTGGTGAAGTCTGGTACCGTCCTGTGCGCCTTCCTCAATGGAAAGAACAGAGCCGAGAAGACCGCGGGTGTACTCGTGAACAGGATTGGTCAGAAGCTCAGTAGTAGCTGCCTGCTCAATAACCTGACCTGCGTACATAACGGTAATCTCAGAAGCAACCTCTGCAACAAGTGCAAGGTCGTGGCTTACAAAAATCATTGCGAAGCCAAGACGACGCTGAAGGTCATTTAAGAGCTTGATGACCTGCTTCTGAACAGTAACGTCCAGAGCGGTTGTTGGCTCGTCGCAGATAACCAGAGAAGGATCGCGGGTAAGAGCCATAGCAATCAGAACACGCTGACGCTGACCACCAGAAAGCTCATGTGGATAAGACTCTAGCGTACGCTTTGGATCCAGGCCTACAAGCTCCAGAAGCTCCTCTGCGGAACGAGTGCCTCCCCTGCTGGTAAGTTGCTTCATCTGAGAAGAGATAAGCATGGAAGGGTTCAGCGAAGACAGAGCGTCCTGGTAGACCATTGCAAGCTCGTGACCAAGCAGCTTGCGGTGCTCTTCTTTGGAGAGTTTCAGGAGGTCTTGGTCTTTGTAGAGAACCTGACCAGTAATAGTCTCTTTTGGATCAGTTAGACCCATGATGACCTTGGTAGTAATAGACTTGCCGCAGCCAGACTCGCCAACCAGTGCCATGCACTGACCAGGACGAACATCAAAGCTTACGTGGTCAACAACCTTGACGTCTCCATGAGACTCAAAGCTGATGCAAAGATCTTTAACACTGAGCAATGGAGCAACATCAAAGTCTGGCTTACGTCTGTCTGTTCTGGACAGCTCAACCTCTTTGAGTGCATTAAGTCTGCGCTCAAGGGACTCTGCCTGCTCTGCGTAGGCACGAACTGGATCAGATGCAAGGATGTCATCCGCACGCCTGGAGTCAGAGTTCTCTGTATCAACAGGAGCGCCAGGTGCTGCTGCCATAGCGTCAGTAAGACCCTCGGAGAGGATATTCAGTGCCAGGCAGGTCATCATGATAGCCAGGCCTGGGAAGAATGCCTGCCACCAACGGCCAGCAAGAACGCCAGCACGAGCATCAGCCAGGATGTTACCCCATGTTGGAGTTGGCTCTGCAATACCTGCACCAATGAAGGTCAGGGATGCCTCAAAGATGATTGCGTCTGCAACAAGCGTAACGGTAAAGACCATGATTGGAGCAATGCAGTTACGAAGAACATGCTTCCACAGAATCCATGGTGCACGAGCACCAGAAACAATGGTTGCCCTTACGTAATCCTCGCCGTACTCACTGACGATGTTTGCACGAACAATACGCGCAATCTGTGGCGTGTACATAAAGCCAATGGCAAAGATGATTGAAGGAACGCTATTACCCAGAATAGAAACAAAGACTGCTGCAAGAGCAATGCCTGGGAACGACATGATGATGTCGAGCACACGCATGATGACCTCAGAGACAGTCTTTCTAGAAACAGCTGCAATTGCACCAATAATTGAGCCACACAGCAGTGCCATACCCGTAGCACCAAAGCCAATGACCAGTGAATACTGACCACCATAAAGCATACGAGAAAGAATGTCGCGGCCCTTATCGTCAGTACCAAAAATAAATCCATTGCCTGGAGCCTGACGAGCGTTGAAAATCTCAAGTGGGTTATGTGGAGCAATAAAGTTTGCAAAGACAGAAGCAAGAACAACAAAGACAAGAATAACAAGAGCAATCTTGGAAGCTGTCTTCATCTTCTTGAAGCCACCAAAGGTTGAACCCTTTGCTGCAGCTTCTTCGAGCTTCTCGACTTGTTTTTTTCTCATTTGTACCATCGCACTACACCGTCCTAATGCGTGGGTTAATCAAGATGTACAACATATCAACAACAATGTTGATGATGATGAAGGACAGTGCAACGACAACAACAACGCCCTGAACAAGCATTGCCTCGTTACCCTGGATGCCCTCGAGAATAGCGGTACCCATGCCAGGAAGGTTAAAAATAACCTCAATAACAACGGCGCCACCCATGAGGTAACCAATCTTGAGGCCAAGTGTGGTTACAGGGGTAATAAGAGCGTTGCGCAGTACGTTTCTTGCGATAACGATTCTCTCTGGAATACCAGCACCGCGAGCAGTACGGACGTAGTCCTTATCCAGCTCCTCGACCATTGCGGTACGAACAATACGGGTCATCTGACCAGACATTGGAACCGCAAGTGCAAATGCCGGCATAATCATACGGGCAAGGTAGCCGCCAAGATTTACCGTAGGATCTGGTAGTGCTCCAGAGGCAGGCAAAAGCTTGAGCGTAGACGCAAAGACCAGAATCAAAAGAACTGCCAACCAAAATGATGGCGTTGCAAGACCGGCAATTGAGAATACGCGGATGATTTGATCGGGCCATTGGTCTCTATAGAGAGCCGCAATAACGCCCAACGTAAACGAAACTATTGCGCCAATAAAGAGACCCATAAAGGTCAACTGCATAGTTACTGGCAGAGCCTTTGAAATTCTTTCAGCAACTGAATAGTGAGAAGTGCCATAGGTACCCAGGTTTCCATGAGCAACATCACCGATATAACGTACATATCTCACAGGCCATGGGTCATCAAGGCCATTCTCAATGTGATACTGCTGGATAGCTTCTTCAGAAGCAGACTCTCCCAAGGCATTGTATGCAGGATCAACATGCGAGAAAGACATTAGGAAGAATACGAGAAAGGTGACGCCTAGAGCCATAATCGGGAGCGCAATAAGACGGCGTCCGATAAGACGTAATAGGTTGTTCACTATCTCCCCCTCTCTCTTTAAAACAAACCGTACAAATAAAATTTGATGAGACTTTGTGCACCTCAGGACGAAATTTTGCGCACAAGAGCCCGAGCGTTATAGGTAAAACGCTCGGGCCCCAATGTATGAGATGCTAAGCGCGTGATGGCAACAAATTAGCTAGCAGTAACTGTGTTGACATCAATGAAGGACAGGCCGGTGGTTCCGATGCCCTTGAAGCCCTTGAGAGCAACGCCGTTGCTGTTTGGCTTCTCGCTCCAGGAAGCGGTGAAGGTCTTAGCAAAGAGAACTGGGTACAGAGGTACGTTCTCAGCGATGATGTCGAAGCACTCGTTCCAAGTGGACTGCTGATCAGCGCCAGACTGGCCAAGAGCCTTGCTCATGAGCTCGTGAAGCTTATTCCACTCAGCAGACTCCTTCCATGGGCAACGCTTGGTCATCCAGACGTTATCGCCATACCACCAGTTGAGCAGCAGGTCGACGTCTGCACCGAAGCAGGAAGGATCGCCAGGGGCAAGCAGGATGTCCCAAGAGCCGTCAACTGCGTCAATTGCAGCATAGGTTGCTGGAGAAGTATCGGAAACGATGCTTACGTTAAAGCCAAGTGCGTCGAGGTCGTTCTTGACCTGAGTTGCCATGGACTTAACCTGCTCGTTATCGGTGGTGCGGAGAACAACATCACCTGGAGTAATGCCAGAATCAGCAATGAGCTTCTTAGCCTTATCTACATCGTGTGCATAGACAGTAGATGCCTTGTGATAGTTAGCAAAGGAAGAAGGAAGGTAGCTGGTGGCAACCTCAGCCTGACCAGAGAATGCGTTTGCAAGCATCTTGTCTGTATCAAGTGCATAGAGGCATGCCTGGCGAACCTTAACGTTGTCCCAAGGAGCCTTGCCAAGGTTGAACATTGCAAAACGGACACCAAAGCCCTGAACAGCGTCAACGGTGCAGCCAGCGCCCTTGAGCTGGTCTACAGCGTCTGCAGGAACCATTTCCATAGCAAGGGTGGTTCCGTCCTGCTGTGCGGTCAGACGAGCGGTTGGATCCTTAAGGACGTCATAGTGGAGCTTATCGTCCTTAGCAGGAGTTGCGCCGTTGTAGTTTTTGTTAGGAACAAGGTCAAGAGTGTTGTCAGAGATGGACTCATACATCCATGGACCAGAACCAACTGGCTGCTTCTTCATCTCATCCTGGGAGCTGCTTGCTGGAACAACGCGAACAATGGACAGACGCTCCTTGAGGAGGGAGAAGTTAGCAATAGTAGTCTTAACGGTGACAGTCTTGTCATCCTTCTTCTCTACGGAAGCAATTGGAGAGAGCATTGGGACGTAAACGCTACCCTTAGCAGCGGAACGGTTGAAGGACTCAACAACGTCATCTGCCTTTACCTCGTTACCATCAGAGAACTTTGCGCCGTCACGGAGGGTAATCTCAAAGGTGTAATCGTCAACCTTCTTAGGATCAGCAGTAGCAAGCTCATTGAATGTTGAGTAGTCGTGGAAGTTAAGACCGTAGAGGCCCTCAACTACCTGCCAGTTAACACCAAGAGCAAGTGCTGATGAAGTAGTAGATGGATCATAGTTCTGGGTTGAATAAGCGGTACCAGCAGTAATTGTGCCGCCGCCTTCCTTTCCAGATGGAGCTTCAGCTGCCTTCTGCTGTCCGCCACCGCAAGCGGTGAGGCCAAGGCCAGCTGCTACAGTTGCTCCGCCAAGGAAGCCGCGACGCGAAAGTGGACGGTTAATAAACTCGCTCATTTCTGCCTCTTTCTAAAACTCTCCTTGCCACAACGTGGCACCAATGCCACTTGTGTGGCTTACATCTACATAACTATATGAAGAAAAGATATTTGTTCTGAAGACAGTTCGCCCAACGGTATTAATTTCTCGCTCATTGGCTGCTCAAAATATGAAAACGTGTTTTGTTGTATTATTTACCTCATATAAATCTTAATAGCAGCTAAGAAGGCCCGCAGTTAGCGGGCTTTACTATTATTTTACCTTGTATAATATATAAATTATTTAACTAACTACATATGTAGTAGGTAAAGTCAACTACCGTTTACCGATGATTTACTACCGTCTGCCTTTAGAAATTACGGATATGTTGTGAAGATTAAACAAGAGTCAGTCCAAAATGAACTGACTCTTGTCTTAGAACAGCAAAAACGCTTTGAAATTACTTGGTTAAATCCAGGATTCGTTCAGGATTTGCCATAAAGTCCAAGTGTTCTTCCCCTAATCGGAAGCTAATAATTTCCGATACGTGATAATCTTCTTTTATAATTTCGAAATATCCGTCATCTGGGCTATAACTTCCTAAATAACCATCAGCTAGGTACGGTGGCGGCCATCCACTTAACCCTAAGCCACAAAAACTTCTAACTAGACATCTATAATTTCTATTATGCATTTCTTGTAACAGCCCAGCGTTACTTGTTTGAATCCACATTTTTGGAGTTCCAAAATAAGACCCAATGGCAAATAGTCCTAAATCTTGCTCAACTGTTCCAACAATCGTTTCTTGAGAGCTTATTACCCAATATAAATCTACATTCAATATAAGTTGGTTAGCTTGACTGACTCCTAAAAATGGGCCAGA
>CALGXY010000080.1:0-25092 GCA_937935155.1 uncultured Atopobium sp.
CGTCGATACGGTTGAGGAACTCAGGACGAATAGTCTTCTTCAGCATATCCATTACCGCAACTTTTGCCTTGTCGATTACCTCCTCACGGTTAGTATCGTTAAGATGTTCAAACTGTTGCTGGATGTATTGTGAACCAAGATTAGACGTCATGATGATAATCGTATTCTTGAAGTTCACCGTGCGACCCTTATTATCTGTCAATCGACCATCGTCCAATACCTGTAAAAGAATATTGAATACGTCTGGATGTGCCTTCTCAATCTCGTCAAAGAGCAGAACAGAGTATGGGCGCCTACGAACAGCCTTAGTGAGCTCTCCGCCCTCATCGTAGCCCACATATCCTGGAGGTGCGCCAACCAGCTTAGCTACAGTGTGGCGCTCCATATACTCGGACATATCGTAGGATAGCAGGGCATCTTCGGAGCCAAACAGGAACTCTGCCAGGGCTTTTGCAAGCTCAGTCTTACCTACACCGGAAGGGCCTAGGAAGATAAAGGAGCCGCCAGGGCGCTTAGGGTCTTTGAGAGGACTACGGCTTCTGCGGATTGCCTTTGCAACCTTAACAACAGCCTCGTCCTGACCAACAACGCGCTGGTGAAGGATGTCTTCTGTACGAAGCAGCCTTGAAGCCTCAGTCTCGGTGAGGTTAGAGACAGGAACGCCGGTGATGCCAGAGACAACCTTTGCAATGTCGTCCTCGTCAACGGTAACAATGTTCTTGTCCAGCTGCTCGCGCCACTCAGTTTCTAGGCGATCCCTCTCTGCTACCAGAGATTTCTCCTGGTCGCGCAGACGAGCTGCCTGCTCAAACTCTTGAGCACTTGCTGCCTCGGATTTCTGGGTACGAACGCGGAGAAGATCTGCGTCTACCTGGGCAATCTCTGGTGGAAGGCTCATCTTGTGGATGCGAGCGCGAGCACCAGCCTCATCGAGGACGTCAATTGCCTTATCTGGCAGGAAGCGGTCCTGGATGTAGCGACTTGAAAGCGCAACGGCAGCCTTGATAGCAGCCTCGGTGTAGTGGACGTGGTGGTGCTTCTCGTAGCGGTCCTGAAGACCGTGGATAATAGAAATGGTGTCGTCATTGTTTGGCTCGCCGATGTTGACTGGCTGGAAACGCCTTTCAAATGCAGCGTCCTTCTCGACATGTTTACGGTACTCTTCTGCCGTAGTTGCGCCGATGACCTGGATTTCTCCACGAGACAGCGGAGGCTTCAAGATGGATGCAGCATCGATGGAGCCTTCTGCGGAACCGGCGCCAATGACGGTGTGAATCTCGTCGATGAAGAGGATGTCATTCTTGGATTTCTCCAGCTCAGCAACAACCTTCTTCATGCGGTCCTCAAACTCACCGCGATACTTGGAGCCAGCTACCAGACTTGCTAGGTCAAGCGTCCAAACCTGCTTTCCGCGCAGGATGTCAGGAACGTTGCCGGAAGCAATGAGCTGAGCCAAGCCCTCAACAATGGCAGTCTTACCAACGCCTGGATCGCCCAGGATAAGTGGGTTGTTCTTTTGGCGACGTGCAAGAACCTGCATGACACGCTCAATCTCGCGGTCACGACCAATGACAGGGTCAAGCTTTTTATCTGCGGCAAGCTTGGTAAGATTGCGGCCAAACTGCTCCAGCATGGAAGCATCGTCGTTTGCGTTAGGACGCATCTGACCAGCGCCAACAGGCATACCAAAGATGCCACCCTCAATGCGAGGCTCTGCCATACGAGGGCCAGCAGGTGCATCATCTGGAGTCTGAGCAACAAGCTCATCAACGGCATTTCTTACGGCGTCGCCCGAGACACCCATGGTACGCAGGGCATCCATAGCGCGACCATTACCCTCGGACACAATGCCCAAGAGCAGGTGCTCTGTTGCAATATAGCTTTGACCGTGGGTCATAGTTTCTCTGTACGCGTCCTCAAGCACGCGCTTTGCGCGAGGAGTAAACGGAATGTGGCCGCCAGGAATAGGGTCTCCTGCGCCCGTGGTGAGCTCTTTTACGGTTGCCAGGGCCTCGTCGTACGAGACCTCCAGCTTAGCCAGAGCCTGAGCAGCAATGCCCTCCCCCTCTTTGATGAGAGCAAGTAGCAGGTGCTCGGTACCAACATACATCTGGCCAAGACCGCGAGCCTCGTCCTGAGCCAAGCTCATGACTTTACGCGCTCTGTCAGTGAATTTATCAAACATGTGCTGAAACCTCTCAAAACTCTCTATATATTTCTGATTTATACCCATCAGAAGGCTCTGCAAACATACGACTCTCGTTGGATTTTGCTCCTCCGTACGAACCACACAAAAAGCCCGGTACCTGCAACGAGCGGATACCGGGCCGACGTGTTTATGTACTGCGCTGGGACAGCTAAGCTTCCAAGCTCTTAGCGCTTCTCAGGCTTGAGCTGTGGGAAGAGAAGGACGTCGCGGATAGAAGGTTGATCGCAGAAAAGCATCATCATGCGGTCGATGCCGTAGCCGATGCCGCCCGCTGGTGGCATACCGTACTCAAGTGCGCGGATGAAGTCGTAATCGTACTCCATGGCCTCTTCGTCACCCTGACGCTTAGCCTCCATCTGGGCTGCAAAGCGCTCCTCCTGGTCAACAGGATCGTTGAGCTCAGAGTATGCGTTTGCGTACTCTGCGCCGCAGATAATGAGCTCAAAGCGGTCGGTCAAACGAGGATCGTCAGCTTTACGCTTGGTGAGCGGAGAAACCTCTGCAGGATAATCGCAGACAAAGGTTGGGTTTACGATGCTCTTCTCGCCAAGCTCGTCGTAGATCTCAAACAGCAGCTTGCCGGCCTGCCACTCTGGATTCCACTCAATCTCGTAGCGGTCCAGGACTGCACGGAGTTTCTCGACAGGGGTGTCAATGGAGAGCTCCTCGCCGGTGACCTCGGAAGCAATCTCTGCCAGGGACGCAACGCGCCAGTTGCCGGATAGGTCAACCTCGGTGCCCTGATAAGTGATGACCTCGTGGCCCTCCTCGCAGCCGCAAGCCTTGCGGGCAATCTCCTGGAAGAGGTTCTGGGAAAGCTCGCGCATGCCGGCCAGGTCAGAGTAGGCGGCGTATGCCTCCATGGAAGTGAACTCTGGGTTGTGCGTGAGGTCGGTGCCCTCATTTCTGAACTGACGACCAAGCTCGTAGACGCGCTCAAGACCGCCAACAAGCAGGCGCTTCAGTGGAAGCTCGGTTGCAATGCGCAGGTAGTTCTCGGTGTTCAGAGCGTTGTAGTGCGTGATGAACGGCTTTGCGTTTGCGCCGCCAAGAATCTCCTGGAGAACAGGGGTCTCAACCTCCATGTAGCCGTCCGCCTCCATGAACTGGCGGATGATGGAGATAATCTGCGAGCGCTTGCGGAATACGTCGCGGACCTCGGGGTTCATGATGAGGTCAACATAGCGCTGGCGATAACGGACCTCACGGTCGGTGAGGCCGTGGAACTTCTCAGGCAGAGGACGCAGCGACTTGGAGAGGACCTCCAGCGAGGTGACTGCCAGGGAAAGCTGGCCGCGGCGCGTACGCATGATAGCGCCGGTTGCGCCGATGATGTCGCCAAGGTCGAGAAGACCCAGGAGCTCCCAGTTCTTCTCGTCAAGGTTGTTGATGCGGCAGAAGAGCTGAATCTGGCCGGTATAGTCCTCTACCACGACAAACGCGATCTTGCCCTGGTTGCGGATGGCGCGGACGCGGCCAGCGACGGAATAGACTTCCTCGCCAGTCTGGCCGTCCTCGAGGTCAGCGTAGCGCTCCTCCAGCTCAGCGACGTGAGCGGTGACGGTGGACTTGATTGGGTATGGGTCAACGCCGGCGTCAAGCAGTGCCTGGCGACGGGCCTTGCGCTGCGCGCGTTCGTCGTTGATGGAAGCCTCTGGGGTGGCTTCGGTTGTGTCGACGTTCTCGGCGGCGGTTGCGTCAGCGGCGGCCGAGCTACCAGCGATGTTGTTCTCTACTTCGGACATGTATCCTCCACGTAAAAACGCCCCGCGCCAGACGGACACGGGGCGACCAAAAATCTTTTGTGCCAGTCTAGCGAGTAATAGAGGTAATGGTGTACTTCTTCACCTTGCCGTTTGGCGTGGTGAACTCAACCTCGTCGCCCTTCTTGTGACCAATAAGAGCCTCGCCAGCTGGGGACTCGTTAGAGATCTTGTGCTCAAGGGAGTTAGTCTCAGTAGTACCAACAATTACATACTTAGTTGTCTTACCTTTTGCATCAGCAAGCTCGACGGTTGTACCGATTGCGACGGTAACATTGCGCTTGCTGCCGCCCTCGACAACCTTTGCGACAGAGAGAATCTGACGAATCTCGTTGATGCGGGACTCGTTGTGGGACTGCTCTTCTTTTGCAGCGTCATACTCGGAGTTCTCAGAAAGGTCACCAAAACCACGGGCCTCTTTGATGCGCTCAACAATCTCGTCGTGTTTCTCGCCCTCACGATAAGCCAGCTCATCGACAAGCTTCTGACGGCCTTCTGGGGTAAGTACAATCTCTTTAGTAGTGTCCATCGTGTTCTTTCTGTTGATGGGTCAAGTAGGTCTATACGTGTGAGATGGGGTTACTCGGACTTCTTGGACTCTTCGTCCTCAACGAGCTCAGCCTCTGGCTCCTTGGCTTCTTCCTTGGTCTCAGACTCCATGCCCTCACGAACGCTCTTAACGGTCTCGCCGACAGCCTTGCCGAGCTTTGGAAGGTTCTTAGGTCCAAAGATGACCATAACAACGACAACAATAATCAGAAGCTCAGGAATACCAAGTCCTAAAATCATATAAACCCCCAGAAAATCTTTTCCTGTAAAAGCGTTCAGAAAAAACGCCGTATCGGCTAGTATAACCGAGGGAAACCTTACTAACAAGGAATTAACATGGTCTTACATGATTTTTGGACATTTTTTATCTGGTCGACCGTAGCGGGTCTTGCCGTTATTGGCATTTACCAGCTATTTCTGTTAATTCTGCGCGCTCGAGGCGTTTTTGTGACGCGTACAAAATTTGGTCTCACAATGATTTTTGACTCCGAGGACGCCGACGGTACGCCCATTAGACTGCTCAACGTTAATGGCACCTTCCAGTCCGTGAGCTACATTGCGCCTGAACTGCGCTTCGAGCTCTGCGTCCACTATCACCGCATGATGGCGAAGGTCATCCAGCAGGTGTCTGCTCGGGGTCACGTTGTAGTCATGGGCGGCGGAGGTTTCTCGCTGCCAAAACACCTGGCTACGCACATGAGCGGCGGCGTTATTGACGCGATTGAGATTGATCCGAAGATAGTCTCGCTTGCACGCGAGCATTTCTTTCTGGACGAGGCTCTAGCTGCGGCTTCAAGTGAGCTGCGAGTCATCGAAGATGATGCGTGGAAGGTGTTGCAAGACGCAGAAGCCGGCAGCGTTGACGTGCTGGTAAACGAAGTGTTTGCTGGTCGGAAGTCGCTTGGACCCCTGGGAACTCCAGCCGGTGCACAAGTGGTTAAAGAAAAACTTGCAGATGGCGGTGTATATCTGGCCGATGTTCGCTGTCCGCTCGAAGGCCACGGGTCTACGCTACTTCCCCAGGTGGCAAACGTCTTTGCGCAGGAGTTTGCGCATATCGCTTACGTGCCCGAGTGGCCCGATACTCCTAAAACACCAGGTAACAACCTTTTAATTGCAACCGACGCGGACATTACGCTTCCTGAAGGTGCTGTTGTAGTGAAATAACGTCGCTTTGAGGGCTGACCGCTATCCAATTGACCGAGCAACATCCAATCGCCCGAGAAAATTGCATATTCCACCTTGTTTATGCGGAGTTTTGTATCAAAAATTTGACTCACCAAAATTTGACCCCTCTTTTGGGTAAAAAATCCGTTTAGTTGGAAGTCAAATCGCAATCACGGAAATTCCTGACTTGCATTTGCGCAGGTAGCAAAAAGTGTCCAGATTTTGCTATTTTTATCCGTAACAAAACCGCAGTTAAATGGCTTGCATAAAAATCAACCACCACTGCATATTCCAACTAAACGCATTTTTTACCACTTGCATGACAAGCGCTCAGCAAAACCGCAGTTGGCATTAATTCTGTCTTACATTTATCCGTTAAAACGATTCTTACAAACGGATTTGAAAACATCACCTTGAGATTTGAAAACACGACCTTGTCAGTTTGACTAAATTTATATATGCACTGGTGAACATATATGTTTAGCAAGAAAATTTTTCCAAAAAAGTAGGGAATTTCTTCTAATTCTCGTAAACACATAACAGAATATGGGTATTGTTATCGCAGATAGAAAACATATTCTATCTGCGCCAAATACGGCAATTATTAAAGCTGATGCGCTAAGGAGGCATCATGAAGACGGGTTTTGAACTACTGAACGATCCATTTTTGAACAAGGGAACCGCTTTTACGCAGGAGGAGCGTCAGAAGTATGGCCTGGTAGGACTTCTACCTCCAAACATTCAGACTATCGAGGAGCAAGCTGAGCAGGCATACGTGCTTTTCCAGCAGTATCCTGACCTCGAGACAAAGCGTCACTATCTCATGAGGCTTTTCTCCGAGAACCGCACGCTGTTCTACAACCTGTTCTCCAAGCACGTTGAAGAGTTCATGCCTATCGTCTACGATCCAACTATCGCACCAGACATTGAGCAGTATTCTCAGCGCTATGTCGATCCACAGTATGCATGCTTCCTGTCAGTTGATCGTCCTGAGGACCTTGAAACCTCGCTGAAGAACGCAGCCGCAGGTAGAGACATCGACCTGATTGTCGTCACCGATGCAGAAGCAATCCTGGGTATTGGCGACTGGGGCACCAACGGCGTCGAGATTTCCGTTGGCAAGCTCATGGTTTACACCGCCGCAGCTGGTGTTGACCCTAACCGCATTATGCCTGTTGTTATTGATGCTGGTACTAACCGCCAGGAACTTCTCGATGACCCGCTATACCTGGGCGAACGCCACAAGCGCGTTGATGAAGATCGCTATAACGCATTCATCGACAACTTTGTAACCACCGTCGAGAAGCTCTTCCCTAACCTCTACCTGCACTTTGAGGACTTCGGCCGCTCGCACGCTGCTGCAATCCTGGACCGCTACAAGAACACCTACCCTGTCTTCAACGACGACGTCGAGGGCACTGGTATTGTTACCCTTGCAGGCATCCTCGGTGGCCTCAATATTTCTGGCGAGAAGCTCGTCGACCAGGTATATCTCTGCTTTGGTGCAGGAACTGCTGGTTGCGGCATCGCTGATCGTGTGCTGCAGGAATTTGTGGACCAGGGAATGGACCGTGAAGAGGCTCGAAAGCGCTTCTATCTGGTAGATCGTCAGGGTTTGCTCTTTGACGATATGGACAACCTCACTCCACAGCAGAAGCCATTTGCTCGCAAGCGTTCTGAGTTCGCAAACGCTGATGAACTCACCACCCTCGCAGCCGTTGTAAAGACGGTCCACCCAACAATCATGGTTGGCACCTCTACCGTTCACGGCGCCTTCACCGAGGAGATCATTCGCGAGATGGCAGCTCATTGCGAGCGCCCCATGGTCTTCCCGCTGTCCAACCCAACTAAGCTTGCAGAGGCAACCGCCCAGGACCTGCTGACCTGGACCGATGGTCGCGCGCTTGTAGCCTGCGGCGTTCCATCCGATGACGTGGAGCTGAACGGTGTAACTTACCAAATTGGTCAGGCTAACAACGCTCTAATCTACCCTGGCCTTGGCTTAGGTGTTCTTGCATCAAAGGCTCGCCTGCTCACAGACCAGATGATTTCCCTGGCAGCTCACTCGCTTGGTGGAATCGTCGACACCACAAAGCCTGGTGCGGCAATTCTTCCTCCAGTCTCCAAGATTACCGAATTCTCCGAGCGTATTGCTGTTGGCGTTGCAGGGGAGGCAATTAGGCAGGGTCTGAACCGCGAGCCAATTGCCGATGCAAAAGAGACAGTTGACGCCCTTAAGTGGTTCCCTGTCTACAAAGAGTTAGAGGCATAAAATGTCTGTCTTTTTGACATCGCTACAAAATGTATTGCCCATCATTTTGATTATTGTGCTGGGTTATGTACTGAGGAAGATTAACTGGCTCAACGAGACATTCGCTGGTCAAGCATCTAAGCTCATCATGAATGTGGCGCTTCCTTCCTCTATTTTTGTAGCGGTACTAAAAAACTTGTCTCTCAATCAGCTGCTCCAGCTTGGTCCCTCGGTGCTTATTGCAGCGATTAGCTTTACTTTGTCATATGCTGCAGGATTTTTGGTTATCAACGTTTTCCGCGTCCAACCAGGTCGCCGAGGCTTGATGCTCAATACCTTTGCAAATGCCAACACCATCTTCATTGGTATGCCGCTTAATCTTGCGCTCTTTGGCGAGCATGCCGTACCTTACTTCTTGGTGTACTACATCATGAACACTATTTCTACCTGGGCAATTGGAATCTTCTTCATTTACGGTGATCCAATGCCAACAGAAAATGATGGCGAGAAAAACAATGCAGCTGATCATAAATTTAATATCAGCAAGTTGCTGCCTCCGCCATTAATTGGTTTCTTGGTTGCCCTCGTTTTTCTCGTGTTCAACATCCCTGTTCCAGCAGTTGTAAACACTGGTCTTACCTATTTAGGCAACCTAGTAACGCCACTTTCTCTGATTTATATTGGCATTATTTTGCAGGAAACGGGACTCTCGAGCATTCGAATTGACCGCGACACGGCAATTACGCTTATTGGTAAATTTGTTATTGCCCCGCTTATTATGGTTGGCGTAATCATAGCGTTTACCGGCGTGTTTGGTACACAGAACGTACTTGAAACTAGAACGTTTATCATCCAGGCCGCAGTTCCAGCGCTAACCGTTCTGCCAATTCTGGCAAACGAGGGTAAGGCTGACGTCAAATTTGCAACTAACGTTGTTGCAACTTCAACGGTGCTCTTCGCGATTGTCATTCCTATCGTAATGACCATCATTGGCTAAAATACGTTACCAACCAGCACTTTTACGCACTACAAAGCCTCTTCTCAATGGCGAGAAGAGGCTTTTTTCTTGTGACTTTTTCTTGTGACTTTAATGCGCCAAAATTAGTCCAATAGCACACCTTCAACTGCAGAGGCGGAGCCGTCGAGGACGTTGCACTTTTGGATCTGGTGGACAAACCAAGTACGGAATGCCTTTTGGTCAACGCCAACACATACAGTTGCATTGGGTTTCTCGCCAAGATATCCGGCCAGGTCAACAACGGTACAACCCGTCGTAAGACTACCGGCGCATTCAACATCCACAAACACGTCCCTAGTTTCAAACATCTGAGGTGCCAGCAGGTAGGCCACGGCCGTTGGGTCGTACATGCTGAAACCCTCCTCCTGGTAGTGAACGCGATAGTTGAGCAGCAGTTTGACCAGCATGTCGCCGCTCTTGCCGGAGTTCTGGATGTTCTCGATATCCTCGGGCATAACACGAGCAGCATCGCCCACCTCAAGACCAACCATGGCCACGTGAACGCCGGACGCGAAGACAATCTTTGCCGCCTCGGGATCAACGCCCACGTTGAACTCGGACATGACGCCAAGGTTTCCGCGAGTCAAGGCGCCACCCATCATGACAATGCGATCGATATGCTCCTTGACCTGTGGATATGCTTTCAGCAGCAGTGCAATATTGGTCAGAGGACCAAGCGTCACCAGCGTGGTTTTCTCGCCAGCGGAAGCGCCTTCCATAATGACGCGACGCTGCGCCTCAAGTGCGGTTTCTTCAAGAAGACAGTCCGGCTGAATGCCGTCGAACTCGTAGCCCCTCATGCCAGACGCACCGTGAACGTCGCTTGCGTCCATGGGCTTTCTGAGCAGCGGCTCGGCAGCACCTCGCGCAACAGGCACGTGCTGGTTCCAGAATTTGAGCAGCTTAAGGGCATTGTTGGTGACGTTCTCGATGCCAACATTTCCGCTGACAGTAGTAATAAGCTTGATATCCAGCGCCTTTGCGGCCAGGGCAAAACCCAGGGCGATAGCGTCGTCGATGCCTGGATCGGTGTCGATGATGACGCGCGTCTTAGTTGAAAGCGTTGTCATAAGTCTCCTTTGTATGTTTGAGCTGCATGTGAGCTGTGTTTAAGCTACGTGTAGGATGTGTTTGAGCTGCGTTTGGACTTGGTTGAAGCCGTTTTCTGCGTGTGGACTGCGAGTTATGAAGCAACAATCACGGTAATTTTAACCTAAAACTCAACTACCTGCTGATACGTTGGAATTGATTGCTGAGCGCCAACCTTTGTAGTAGCGAGTGCCGCGGCTTTCGCGGCCACGTCGAGCGCCTGCTTGATGTCGTGACCCTCAAGCTGTCCTGATGCCTGGAATGCAGCGAGTGTGCCCATGAACGTGTCGCCTGCGCAGGTAGTGTCCACGGTGTCCACGCGATAGCATTCCTGCTGGTAAACGCCGTGTGCGTCAGCAGCAATCGAGCCCTTGGATCCCAGCGTCAACACCGCAGTTGCCACGCCGCTTTCAAGCACCTTCTGCACCGCAGCCTCGGGCTCTACCAGCGGGCTAATCTTGCCCTCGCCAAACAGGTCCGCAAATTCAATCTCGTTCAGGCAAAGCACGTCCACGCTGGCGAGAAGACCGGTGGTCATGGTAGCCGATGGCGATGGGTTCACCATCGTATAGAGCCCCAGCTCATGCGCGTATTTGATGAGCTCAAACGTGGTCGACAACTCACACTCAAACTGTGTCAAGAATACGTCGCCTGGCTCCGCAATGCGATCAAGCACTGCTTTTACATCGTCTGCAATACGAGCGTGATTTGCACCGTGCTCCAAAATAATACGGTTGTCGCCGCCTACGCGCACAATTACGGCAACACCGGTAGAAACTCCAGACAGCTCGTCTACCTGCTCTGCATTGACGCCGTAGCCAATAAGCGACTGCTTGAGGTCCTGTCCAAACGAGTCAGCGCCAACAGCACCAATCATGTGGACATCTGCACCCATTCGAGCTGCAGCAACTGCTTGGTTAGCGCCCTTTCCACCTGGGCTGGTGACAAGATTTTTGCCGCCAATAGTCTCGCCCTGCTGAGGCATCTTATCGGCCTCGATGGAGATATCCATGTTCAGGCTTCCAAATACAATTACTTTGCCCATGAGATGCTCCTTCTTAGCAAGAGTGCAGCGTACGGCATTTTGTCGTTCTGCTTGTCGTTTCTTCTCTGCGTTACTGCTCGACAGGGTTTCTCGCCATATCGCGGCAAATAAATACGCAGATTAAACACGTTATTTATAAGATATATAGTAATAGGTTGACCAAAGTCGTCAACCCAACTACTCTTAGAGATGTCTGAATAGACGTGACGTCCGTCCATCGTAAGATGCCCCGCTTTACTGGACGTCCCTTGCAGAACTCCAATATAAGGAGGTGCTTTATATGCCTAGTCGAAGTACCAGCTTACGTCTGACAGCAGATGCTGACCCTGTTCATTTATGTGTGACGGATATAAAGAAACCTCTTATTCAAAAGTTTTAATTTTTACTGCACCGCAGCCTATAGGGATATAAATTTGCAGGTTTATAGAGCAATCCTGTAGATATATGAATCTATGTGCCCGGTTTCGGATCATCCGGTTTCAAGTCCCACACATAACAGAACGCTTTCAGTTTGCGTCATACACCAACCAGTTAGTCATTCGTTTTCACTAATCATCGGAGGTGCACATGGCAATCATGAAGCGCACAACTCAAACAAAGACAGCCCAAACAAAGACAGCTCAGACCACCTCGGGAGAACTTGGACAGTCCTTGACCTTTGCCGCAACTCATTCGGTAAAGAGCGTCTGTAGAAAGTTCCATACCACCCCGGACGGCCTTGCCATTGACATTGCGCAGGCAAAATACGACCTCGACGGCCCAAACGTTATCACCAGTGCCGCCGAAGAGCCCTTTATCATCCGCCTGCTCAAAAGCTTTGCGAGCCCCTTCACCTTCATTTTGATTGCGCTCGCAGGCATTTCTTACGTCACTAACGTGGCCCTTGCCGCAGATGGCGAGAAGGACCCATCAACCGTCGTCATCATCACCGCAATGGTGCTTATCTCCGGCATTATCGACTTTGTCCAGAGCTCCAAGGGAGCATCGGCAGCGGCCGCGCTCTCAAAAATGGTGACCTCAACCACAAGAGTTATCCGTCGTCCCATCGACTTTGTCGACACGGGTGCTGAGCAGGGCTTAAACCAGAACTCAGACCAAGAGTTCAGCCAAGACCCAGACGCCAACGCGGATGACCTCGTGGACTTCGAGGATGAATACGCCGCAGATGAAGCAGTCGACTACGCCGAAGACGTCGCGGACGAGACCGGAGCTCCCGAAGAGCCCAAACTTGCTTCCGCGCTGGGAGAAGAAATCCCCTTTGAACAGGTAGTTATTGGCGACATCATCCGCCTTGCCTCGGGCGATATGATCCCCGCGGACTGCCGCGTTCTGGACGCCAAGGACCTCTTTGTCAACGAAACCGCACTCACCGGAGAATCAGAGCCTGTCGAGAAAACCGCTGGTGTCGTCCACGCTCGCCGTCGTGCAGATGGAACCCGCTATCCCCTCTCACTCTCTGAGTGCACAAACCTGCTGTTCGCGGGAACTACGGTTCAATCAGGAAGTGCAACGGTAGTTGTAGTTGCAACCGGCAACAAATCCTACGTGGGCACCATGTCCGAGCTGCTCCAGCAGCCTGCCGGCGAGACCAGCTTTGACGAGGGCCTCAAGTCCGTCTCCAAGGTACTTGTCTCGTTCATGCTGATCATGTGCCCCATCGTGTTCTTTGCAAACGGATTCCTCAAGGGTGACTGGTTTGATGCGTTGCTCTTTAGCGTCTCTGTTGCCGTAGGCATTACCCCTCAGATGTTGCCTGTTATTGTGACCACTTGCCTTTCTCGCGGTGGAACGCAAATGGCCAAGAAGGACGTTATTGTTAAGAACCCTGCCGCAATCCAAAACCTGGGTGCCATGGACATCCTGTGCACCGACAAGACCGGCACCATCACCGCAGACGAGGTTGTGCTTGAGCGCCACCTCAACATTCTGGGTGAAGAGGATCCTCGCGTGCTCCGTCACGCATATCTGAACAGCTACTTCCAGACGGGCCTTCGCAACCTCATTGACAACGCAATCATCAAGACTTCCAACGACGAACTGCCCACCAACCTGCTGAGCATTGAGTACGAGAAGATCGACGAGGTCCCGTTTGACTTTGAGCGTCGCCGCATGAGCGTTGTGGTGCGAAACACTAAAACTGACAAGACGCAGATGATCACTAAGGGCGCTGTCGAGGAAGTCCTCAACGCGTGCTCCTTTGTTGACCTGGACTCCGAGATTAAGCCGCTGACTCCCGCCCAGCGCAAGAGCGTTATGGACCGCGTCTACCAGCTCAATCAGGAGGGTATGCGCGTGGTTGGCGTTGCTCAGAAGAGCGACCCTCGCGGCGTCGGCGAGTTTGGCGTAGATGATGAGCGCGACATGGTGCTTATCGGCTACCTGGCCTTCTTGGATCCGCCAAAAGAGAGCGCCCGCGAGGCAATTGCCAAGCTCAACCAGAGAGGCGTGCAGGTCAAGGTACTCACCGGTGACAACGAGGGCGTTGCTGCCGCCGTCTGCAAGAAGGTGGGCATCCACGTTGACGAGCTCTTACTTGGAAGCGACGTAGAGAATCTCAACGACGAGCAGCTCAAAGAGCGTGTCGAGAAGACCCAGCTCTTTGCAAAGCTCTCCCCTATGCAAAAGGCTCGCGTTGTCTCTGCGCTCAGGTCCAACAACCACGTGGTCGGCTTCATGGGCGACGGCATTAACGACGCAGCCGCCATGCGCTCATCCGACGTAGGAATCTCCGTCGATACTGCCGTTGACGTGGCAAAAGAGTCCGCAGACATCATCTTACTGCAGAAGGATCTGCTGGTACTTGAGCACGGCGTCGAAGAGGGCCGCAGAACCTACGGCAACACCATCAAGTACATCAAGGCAACCGCAAGCTCTAATTTTGGTAACGTGCTATCCGTTTTGGTGGCCAGCTTCTTCCTGCCATTCTTGCCAATGAGCGCGCTTCAGCTGCTCCTCTTGGGTCTTGCGTACACCGTTACCTGCATCGCGATTCCTTGGGACAACGTTGACGATTCGTTCCTCTCAAGCCCTCGCTCTTGGGATGCACATTCAATTACAAACTTTATGCTTTGGATTGGACCTATCAGTTCAATCTTTGATGTGCTGACCTTTGCCCTCATGTTCTTTGTAGTCTCTCCCGCGCTTGCCGGAGGAACCTGGGCAGAACTTGCTGCAGCTGGAAACACCGCTGCTCAAGCACTCTTTATTCTGTCTTTCCAAACAGGTTGGTTCATCGAATCCATGTGGACCCAGACCTTTGTTCTCCACGCGCTCAGAACCAATAAGATTCCGTTTATTCAGAGCATGCCATCGGCATCGCTGCTTGCTCTAACCTCTGCGGGAATCATTGTGGTCAGTGCTCTTCCGTATCTGTCGGTGTTCGCCCAGCCTTTGAGCCTTGTTGCTCTGCCATTGACTTTCTTTGGGTGGTTAACTGCACTCATGAGCGGGTATATGGTTCTTATCACCATAATTAAGAGCCTCTACGTTAAGCGATTTGGCTCGCTGCTTTAACCTTGCTCTAGGAAGGACCACGATGGACGTAAAAGAAGCTATGGACCAGCGCATATCTCTGCGCGCGTACGACCAAAAGCCTATTGAGCAAGAGAAACTTTCTCAGCTCCAGGAAGCCATTGACGTCGCAAATGCCCAGATGGCAGAGGCAGCGCCTGATCACCCCGCAATCCTTACCATCGAGGGTCCTCACCTTGAGGACGGCACTTCCGTTCACATGAAGAACAGGTCTATTGTCGGCCCTATTTACCACTACGTAGCAGGTTATTGTGAAGACGCAATTGCCCGTGAACTCATCGGCTACTATGGCGAGAAGATCGTTCTTCTCGCCACCCAGCTGGGCATTGGTTCATGCTGGATTGCCGAGACCATGGACTGGAAAACTCTGGCTCGCGACGAGTACAACGGCCTTAAGCTGGGCATTATTATCTCTATCGGATACGCTCCGGAGAAGATTCCGCTCAAGCAGGAGGGTATTCGTACCGCAATTCGTCTGCGCACCAAAAAGCCTGCGCAGATTATGACGGCAAACGGTACTCCAACTGAACCGGAGCAGATGCCCGAGTGGTTTAACCGCGGCATTAATGCGGTTTTGGCATGCCCAACCGCCATCAACAAGCTGCCTGTTGTATTTGACCTGACAGATGGCGTGGTAAGCGCATCTATGCCTAACCAGCGCCACCTTGTCCAAGACTACGACCTGGGCATCTCCAAGCTGCACTTTGAGCTTGCCGCCGATCTCAAAGGCACGTGGGAGCTGGGACAACCCGGTCGCTTTATCGTTTCCGAGTAGCCTTCCGCGCGTAGCGCCCCAGCTCACAAACGTCATGTTCCCGAGTGGCGCATTCCTGGATGACACTCCTAGCTCACCGCACCCAGCTCACCGCCGTCCAACAGCGTACCTCCAGCTCACCAGAGCACCACCAACAAGAAAGGACCACGTATGGCCTGTTCCGCACAACACGTTGCAAACAAAGTTCTCTCGTCCTACCAGTGGAGACTTGCAACCAAAAAGTACGACCCTACCAAAAACGTCTCTGACGAGGACCTTGAGGTAATCCTTGAGGCTGGTCGTTTGGCACCAAGCTCTTACGGTCTAGAGCCTTGGCGCTTCCTGGTTGTTAATCTGCGAGAGGATCAGGCCTCTGAGCAGTCACTTCGCCTTAAAGAGAAACTTTACGAGCCATGCTATGGTGCTCGCGCATCCCTTAACGGCGCTCACTACCTGGTTATTCTTCTTGCTCGCAAGAACGTCAATGCAGAGTCTGCTTACGTCAAGCACATGATGCACGACATCAAGCAGCTTCCTGCAGACTTTGAACCAACCTATGCGGCTGCTTTCAAAAACTTCCAGGAGAACATGTTTAACCTGGTAGGTAACGAACGCGCCACCTTTGACTGGGCTTGCAAGCAGACCTACATTGCGCTTTCAAACATGCTCACTATGGCCGCTATGATTGGCGTTGATAGCTGCCCAATCGAGGGCTTTAACCGCGAGGCTGTCGATAAGATTTTGGAAGAAGAGGGTCTTCTCGACGGCGGCCAGTACAACGACTTTGGCGTTTCCTGCATGCTTAGCCTGGGCTATCGTGATATGGATCCTGTCCAGAAGCGTCGCCAGCCAGCCGAGGATGTTATCGTCAGGTTGTAAAGGCTGTAAGTGTCATTACCTTTTAAGCTGCCTCCTATTTCCCGACACCGAGGAAATGGGAGGTAGTCTGTTTAGCAGGCAATTCTTTGTTGAGTGGGAAAGTCTTTGCTATTTAGGAAGCTTATTGCTCGTGCGAAACACGGTTGCACATAGTTTGGTCGCATGCCATTTTGGCGCCAACTGGCCTTTTTGGTGCGAAATGACTTTCTCTGATCCAAAAATGGCCCATTTCAGTGCGAAGTGGTAAAAAATGCGTTTAGTTGGAAAATACAGGATTGGCTAATTTCTATGCAAGCGATTTACCAGCGCTTTTAATTAGACGAATTTTTCATGTGCATTCACATTATTTCTGAACTGCTTAAACGTAAATGCCAAAATGATAAAATCAAAAATTTATTTCCAACTAAACGGGTTTTTTACCCAAAACAGTACCCTCTAAATGACATATCAATTTTTTGATTAGTTTTTGTGAATATTAGGCAGTCTTTATGCACGTCGAGGTGTCCTCGTGCACCTCGTGCACCTCGAGCGCCCGCGTGCGCCTCGTGCACCCCGTGAGACCAACGCGCTCTGGCGCGCCATACTTGCCACCGCGTAACCACGGCGCATATGGCGCGCTCGCACGAGCAACTCAACTAGCAGAAAGCGGCTAATTACCTGCGGATAAACCTAAAGCCGCGGCCAGAGTGGATGTACGGCAAGAATGCTCGGTCTTCTTCGCAGATGTTTCCTGCGACGTTATCGCGAGCATCAAGCTCCAACAGGCCTCGAGCAATCGAAAGTTCCCCTGCATAGCGACCATATGCTTTACTGCTCACCAAAATAGCGCCAGTAGCAACAGTTTCCCAGGTAGAAGGCTTCGCGTCATACACCGGAGCATCTTTCCAGAGTCTGGACTCCTGTGAACGGATAATGTACGAGCTGGAATCAGGCCGATCGGTCTGCAAGCGGTCATACAGATACTCAAAATCAGGTTTTAACTTGGCTTTTAGCTCGATACAATTCTGCTCAAGCTGACCAATGCGCTTCCACGTAGCCTCAGTAACATCTGGGTCACCAATGAGTACCACGTCAGAGTCT
This sequence comes from uncultured Atopobium sp., assembly GCA_937935155.1. Taxonomy (GTDB): domain Bacteria; phylum Actinomycetota; class Coriobacteriia; order Coriobacteriales; family Atopobiaceae; genus Lancefieldella. The sequence goes on from CALGXY010000080.1 coordinate 17,336, forward strand.
GCATCATAAAGCGCAAGCATTGCCTGAACAAGCGCATCGCCCGAAAGTCCCCGGTGTTCCTCGACAGTTGGCAGTCCCTCGTAGAGAGGACCGCGGAAAATCTCGCCAGGAACAAACGAGAAAATCTGGAATCCAAGCGCCGAAAGGCGTGCGTTAATCTGTGCGACGCGCTCCAGCGAAAGGCCCGTGTAGCTCTTGGGATAGTAATTGTGGCAGGCGGCAAAACGAGTGAAGTCGGCACCAGCTGCTCGCCATGCGGAAATGTCACCCTTGGTGATGGTCGAAGCGTTAAAGACCACATGGAACTTGCGAGAAAGCTCAACGGTCTCTGCCGCATCAAACCCAAAGTCAAGACGCACATACGTAATGCCCAGCTCAGCAAGTTCGTCAAACTTCTGAACGCCAAGTTTAGAAAGAGTTGCAGGAGAAACATCGGCAATGAGGTTGATTTCTGCCTTCCTGCAAAGTTCCAAGAGCTTACGAGCCTCAGTGCGATAATCAATCCCCTCTTCCTCGGGAATCTGTAGAGAAGTGAATGCATAGTGGCATCCGGCTGCCTGCGCTTTTGCCACAACCTCAGCATTAGCCTCGTATCCGCTGGCAAAATACAGTGAAATTCCGGTGCGCATAAATCCTCCAAGTAAATTGCAAACGCTTTCTAAAAGATGGGGTTTCTCGCAGTCGAGTGTCAGTCGGGTGCCGGGCGAGAAGAAAAATCCCTCTTCCTAGGATACCTAAGAAGAGGGATAAACGTTTCTAGAACGTACGGTTTTTACTCGCCGAAGACGTCGTTAATACGATCCTCGTCAACGCCGAAGAACCAGGTAAGTGCGAAGCCTGCAGCGTAAGCAAGAAGCATTGCAAGCAGGTAGAAGACCTGGTTACCAGGCTGGACAATCAGCAGACCAAAGAGGCCGGAGACGCCCTGGGAAACGGTACCAAGGTGGAAGAGGTAAGCAACGACGGAGCCAACACCGGAGCCAAGGCATGCGGTGATGAATGGCTTACCAAGAGGCAGGGTAACTGCGTACATAAGAGGCTCGCCGATACCGAGCATACCAACTGGGATGGACTCGGTCAGGTACTTCTTGACGCGCTTGTTCTTGGTCTTGAAGAGGATTGCAAGACCAGCACCAACCTGGCCGCCGCCTGCCATCATCAGCAGAGGAAGCAGGTAGTTGATACCCTGAGTTGGGCCCTCTGGGTTGTTAAGCATAACGTGGATTGGGGTAAGTGCCTGGTGAAGACCAACGGAAACCAGTGGCAGGAAGGTAGAACCAAGCAGGTAAGCACCAAAGACGCCAAGCTTGTCATAGAAGAACTGAAGAACAAAGAAGATAGCCTGAGTGAGCCATGCGCCTGCAGGCTGAAGAATCAGGACAGAGCCAATGACACCGATGATGACGGTGCAAAGTGGAGTCAGGAAGGTGTCAAGAACGCTTGGCATAACCTTGTGCAGGTTCTTCTCCAGGAATGCGAAGAAGATTGCGCAGATGATTGCACCAATCATGCCGCCTGCTGCTGCGTTGAACAGGTCAGAGGAAGCGACGATAAATGCGCCCTCCTTGAAAGCAACAGTTGGGAGGCTGAATGGAAGGTGAACCAGACGAGTTGCAACGCCGTCAACAGTCTTGGAAGCAAGAAGAGGCATACCAGCGTTAGCAATGGAGAGAGCACCGGCCATAGCACCAAGAACGCGAGAACCGCCAAACTCCTTGGCAGCGTTCTCGCCAGCGAGAATTGGTAGGTAAGCGAAAAGTGCCCAACCCATGGTCCAGATAGCTGCGAACCACCACTCGTTAGCAAAAGCCTTACCAGTGGAGAAGTTGATAACGTTGATGATACCGTTGATCAGACCTGCAGAAATGATGCCAGGAAGCAGTGGAACAAAGATGTTAGCAATCTTCTTGAGGAAGCGCTGAACAGGCTTGTTCTCGTACTTAGCCTTCTGAGCTGCCTTGTTGTCCTTAGCTGCGGAAACAACGTCGTCCTCAGATGCGTCACCAGCAGCAACGCCGGTAAGCTTGGAGAACTCAACAATAACCTTGTTGACAACGCCAGGACCAAGAACAACCTCAAGGTACTCTGCATCCTCGACCAGACCCATAACGCCATCAATAGCCTTGATAGCCTCAGAGTCAACCTTTGCAGGATCTGCGGTCTTAATGCGGAGCCTGGTCATGCAGACCATGTTGCTCTGAACATTTTCTTTGCCACCGACGGCAGCAAGAATCTGTTCTGAAAGCTTGGTGTAATCCATACTTTCCTTCTTTCTCTCGTTGCGATGTTGCAACAAATACTTATCAAGAATACATAAAAAATGAACTTATCGGTACAACAATCCATACCTGTGGTTCATTGTTTCATGTTTTGACCTAATTTGAACGCCCCGTTACTGCAGGTAAATTGAGCGTTTTTCAAAACTTACCGTACGCTTACGCGTCATGCTGATACCACTGACCGATGCAGTTGAAACAAAATGCTCACGCGTGTGTCATTTGTTACAACTGTAATTACTACAGTGCACCTCTAACATGACCATGAGCTGCCTCGAGCTTAGCTTTAGCCTCGTCAACAGGCATCTGAGTAAGCAGCATAACAATCGCAAGCTTTGCATTACCATCAGCCTGCTCAAGCGCCTGAGCTGCCTCTTCGCGAGTGCAACCAGTTGCTGCCATGGTGATGTTCTGTGCACGAACTACCAGCTTCTTGTTGGTCTGCTGCACGTCAACCATAAGATTCTGATATGCCTTGCCCACACCAACCATAGAACCGGTTGAAATCATGTTCAGAATCATCTTCTGAGCGGTACCAGACTTAAGGCGTGTGGAACCTGTAAGAACCTCAGGACCACAGGAAGGCTCAATAGCAAGTTCTGCCTCTTTGCCCACCTCAGAGCCCTTATTGCAGGCAATAGCAACGGTCTTGCAGCCCAACGAACGAGCATAGCGCAGGCCGCCAATAACGTAAGGTGTGCGACCACTAGCTGCAATTCCAATAGCAATGTCGTTCTTGTTCAGGCCAATCTTCTTGAACTCCTCTTCGCACAGCTCAAGAGAGTCCTCTGCGCCCTCAACTGCGCGTACAAAGGCCTTCTCGCCACCGGCGATAAGACCAACAACCACGTCGGGAGAAACGCCAAAGGTAGGTGGGCACTCAACCGCGTCCAAAACGCCCAGGCGACCGGAAGTTCCTGCGCCAAAGTAAACGATTCTGCCGCCAGCCTCAAGCGAGGAAACCGCCCACTCGATTGCCTGTGCAACCTGCGGAAGCACCTCTTTTACACCAGCTACCACGTTGAGGTCTTCCTGGTTCATGACAGTGACCAGCTCAAGCGGGGTCATCTGATCCAGGTCCATGGTGTTGGGGTTTCTTGTCTCGGTGACAAGTTTTGTTAAATCAATCACGTTTTCACCTTCTGTGTTGTGATTTTTACGCAATTACGTCGTTGGCTATACCAGGCAAATCTTGGTCAGAAGAAAGCGTATTGACATGCTCGGCTGAATCCAACTTGCCAATATAGTTTGTCGAGAAACGCTTAACGCTCTTCTCGTAATTTCTATTTACATAGGCTGCAAAGAGCGCATCTACAACGTTGAGCTGGGCAATTCTTGAAGACATGGCGCCACTTCTCATGATGTGCTCTGTTTCTGCAACGCCCAAAACGTAATCGGAGCGGTGAATCAATTCCGAATCAATGCCACCACGGGTAATGGCAACCACCTTGGCGCCATTTGCCTTTGCAATCCAGGCACACTCAATGGCTTCTCGCGTAAGACCTGAGTAGCTGACCACAATAGCAAGATCTTCTCGCCCCATGTTTTTGGCGTAGAGCATCTGAGAGTGGTAATCGTCACTCAAATTGCAGTTGATGTTAAGGCGCATGAGTTTGAGCTGCAGATCTCTTGCAACCAGAAGCGAAGCTCCCATGCCAAAGAGGCAGATGGAATGGGCTTGCATCATGAGTGAAACAACTGAGTCAACAACCTGAGCGTCAAGCAATTGCCTGGTAAGCTCCAGCGAAGAAATGTTCTTTGCCGTAACTTTTTCGATGATCACATCAGTGGTGTCACCTGCGATAACGCCGCCGACAGCAATATCGTTGCTTTTGTTGCTTACTGCCAGCTCGTAAATGAGCGCCTGCTGGAACTCTTTATAGCCACCGCAGCCAAGCTTCTTGCAAAGCCTGACAACCGTTGATGCAGATGTATACGTTTGAGCTGCTAGTTTATGGATTGATTGACCAACTGCCGCCTCTGGATCCGACAGAATATAGTCGACAATATCGCGTTCAGCTGAACTAGCATTCTTGCGATACTCTTCCAGACGTAGACGAACACCTCTCACGCAATCACCTCCGGCCGTCCAGTTGACTAAAACGTTTGACTATATTGTTTCACGATGCCATAAAAATTTCATCTGTAAAGTAGGCAGTGCCGTAAACGGTAGTATTGCGTGTGCAAGTGTAAGCAAGTGCGAACGCGCTCCATGTGTGTTGCATGCGCGAACGCTCATGTTTTCCCAGCATAATGCGGGGACAATTGTCGCAAAAACTGAGCCTTGTTTTAGGAAAGTTAATACCACTTCATAAAAACTTTTACTACCGAGTAGACATTTGACCACGTAAAACCTGATTAAAATATTTCATCTTTGCCTAAAAAATTCAAATTTAGATACCATTGACAGCTTTTTTGATACCACTCGCAGTACGTTAACGTACCCATTATTTCATCTTGGACAAACTAGCTGCAATTTTGATGAAACGCACGTCATCATAAGCGCAAATTATCTCAGCCAATTGAGATAGCAGGTGTTTCACCTAAGGCAAAACCGAAGGAGACGATATGCGCACCAACGAAGATTTGCACCAGAATCAAAACGCTCACTCTGAGCACTCATCTAACGCAGGCTCCCCTGCTGGACAGACCAGAAGGCAATTTCTGAGCAGAAGTGCTCTTGGTCTAGCCGCTCTAGCAGGTCTTGGCCTTACCGCCTGCCAGACAAAGGGTGGCGCAACTGCTGCTAAGGGAACCGCAAAGAAAGTTGACTCTGTAGACGGAACCTTCCAGTACGAGAAGGTCTTCCCTGTTCTTAACGACAACGAGGCCTTTGACGACTCTCTTGTTACCAACCAGCTCAACAGCTTTGTTTGCTTTGCTGGTCAGGGCACCGTCTATGTAAAGAGCTCCGAGCCTCAGAGCTTTGCGCTCTTTGTAAACGGTCACCAGGTTCCAACCGACAAGCTTGACGGCTCTTCCTGGAACCAGATTGACATCTCTGATGTAACCGTCAACGGCGATAACCGCCTGCAGGTCAGCACCGTTAAAGAGACTCAGGCAACCTTTGAGGTCAAGATTGGCTACCCAACCCTTATTGACGGCACCAAGGACTATGCCGACAACGACAACTTCAAGCTGATTGACCAGATTATCAACGCAGAGATTGCCAACGGCTTTACCTCTGCCCAGCTGGTAGTTACCAGGTACGGCAAGATTATCAAGAAGACAAACTACGGTAACGTCAATTCTTACAACAAGGACGGCTCTCGCATCAAAGACGGCAAGGCTGTTGACGACAACACCCTCTATGACCTGGCTTCTAACACAAAGATGTATGCCACTAACCTGGCAATTGAGAAGCTGGTTACCGACGGTCAGCTGGACGTTTCCAAGAAGGTTCAGGAGTACATTCCAGACTTCAAGGACCAGGAGGGCGATAAGATCCTGGGCAAGAATGACCTTACCGTTCGTGAGATTCTTGAGCATCAGGCTGGATTCCCACCAGATCCTCAGTACCACAACCGCAACTACAACCCAGAGAAGCCTGACGATCCACAGCCAAACGCAAACCAGAAGCTGTACTCTCAGAATCGCGACGAGATTCTGCAGAAGATCATCGAGACTCCTCTGCAGTACGTCCCAGGCACCAAGACTGCCTATTCCGACGTAGACTACATGCTTCTTGGTTTTATCATCGAGAAGATCACCAATAAGCGCCTTGACCAGTACGTTAAGGAAGCTCTTTACGAGCCACTGGGACTCAAGAACGTCACGTTCAACCCACTGGACAACGGCTTTAAGGCTGATGGAATCGCAGCTACCGAGCTTAACGGCAACACTCGCGACGGCCTGATTACCTTTGACAACATGCGTACCGACACCATTCAGGGTACGGTCCATGACGAGAAGGCCTTCTACGCCATGGGTGGTATCTCTGGTCACGCTGGTCTGTTCGCCAACGCTTCCGACCTGGCCGTTCTTGTCCAGACTGTCATGAACCGTGGTGGCTACGGCAACACCATGCTCTTCAGCGAGGACGTTCACGACCAGTTCATCAAGCCAAAGGACACCAACGTCACCTACGGTTTGGGCTGGAGGCGTAAGGGTCACATTGGCTACCAGTGGGCCTTCTCGCCAATTGCAAACGCTGCAACCGTTGGCCACACCGGCTGGACCGGCACGCTTACCGTCATCGATGTCTACAACAACACCAGCTTGGTGCTGCTCACCAACACCAAGAACTCGCCTGTCATTGACAACAAGGTCAATCCTAACGACTTTGTGGGTAACCACTTCCTGACCGGCGGCTACGGTGTTGTTTCTACGCTGGCATTTGATGGCCTTGATGACGCAAACGCCGAGGGCAACAACGCCAAGCTCATGGACATGGTTATTGCCAAGTACAAGCTCATTCAGGCCGAGGCAGATTATCAGACTGACCCCGATAAGGCTTCCCTGAAGGCATTGCTTGAGGTCTGCGACCAGAGGAAAGACTCCAAGGTTATCAAGGACTTCCAGGCAAGCGATCTGTACAAGACCATCTCGGAGTTTGTTGGTAAGTAAAGCTCGTGTAAACAAGCTGCGAAGCGGGAATAAACGCAGTACACGAACAAGGTACGATACACATCTTGTCTAGCAACGGCCCTCTCCTCCGTCTAGACACACCAAAGCCCGGATGCTATTGCGCGGTATCCGGGCTCTTTTTGTGTGCTCGTACGTGCGCGCACGCTGGGCTTTCGAGTGCGCGGGTTTCTCGGCAGGCGGGCGCGCCGCGAGCCTGAAAAGTGCATGAAGTCTGAGTAAACTTACTCAGACTTGGCGAGAAAAACCGGCAAATCACTCAGACATGGTGAACTTTTCCGGCAAATTACTCAGACTTGACGAAACAATTAGGCTCCCTGGAGGAAGTTCCCTGTGCGTTTTAAGACCCAACTGAAGCTTGTTTGAAACGCGCCTGAAAAGTACAAAGAGTCTGTTATACAGGGGGGAAATGCCTATGAAGTTAAGAGATTATTTTTAAAAGATAAGTGTAAAGATTTTGAACTTATAAAAGAATTTAGAAACAATGACTATCAGTTTGTAGATGAAGTATTAGTTCGAGATAGAGCTTATGACTATTTCAAAGAAAAATATAAGCTAACCAATATTAAAAAGGACAATGAAAAATTATTAGAGTCTTATGGTTTTGTAATGGGAACAAAAGTTATATCTACCTTTAGGACTGGTAAGTTTATTAAACTTAAAGATATAGTTGATGAAAAGCAAGGTGAAAATAGAAAGATAGCCTATGAAGTATCAACTCACGATCATGGAATTGATTGTTTGCATGCAGTTGATATGATAAAAAAGGTTACTGGTGTACCATCTAACAAAATGAGGGCAATCCTACAACATCTTTTCCATAAAAATATACCATCAAGCAAGAAGTTATTAAATCTTTCTAATCGTGAGTGGTACGCTTTTATGATAAATAATGCT
>CALGXY010000081.1:0-6341 GCA_937935155.1 uncultured Atopobium sp.
GTCGGGCGGAGTCCAACGTAGTACCAGAGCCGATAACCTTATTTGGGTCAGCTCCAGTCAGATACTGGAGCTCAGTGGTAACAACGTCGCATGGATTTGCAATGTTAACCCAAACGCCATCGAAGCCAGCATCTGCAATGCGCTTAGCAAACTTCTTGGCCTCATCAGTGGTGACGAAGAGCTCACCATCACGACTACCTGCTGCAGCCTCAATATGGCCAGCAGCATTAACAATGATATCGCAGCCAGCAAGCTCCTCGTAACGGTCATCTACTTCATAGACACGAGCGGGATGTGGATAAAAAGGCATTGCGTCCAACAGGTCGTTTACCTGAGCTTTGCACAGGACTTCGTTTGTATCACTAATAAAGAGCTCGGTAACAAGTCCCTGGTAAAGCAGGGCATTTGCAACGTGAGCGCCGACGTGATTAGCACCAATGATGCCAATCTTACTGATGAGAGCCATAATCCACCCCTTTATCTCGTCCAAAATTACTGTGCCTGATAGCCTAGCGGTTTTTTGCATAAACGGGCAACGATACAGAAAGACGAAACAGATTAGATACAACAATCCCCTCAACGTGCCATTTAAGCCCGTAAACGGTATAGTAGTAACCCAAGATTTGGAGAGGAACTATGGGATACAAGACACCAACATGCTCTATTGCGCGTAGCTGCGGAGGCTGTGAATGGCTTTCGGTCCCCTATCCTATCCAACTTAAGCGCAAACAAGCGCAGGTAGAGGAACTTCTCGCCCCGCTGGCAAGCATCAATAACGTAACTATCGAGCCCATCCGTGGAATGGACGAGCCTCTGGCGTATCGTCACAAGGCAGCAACGCCATTTGCGCCGGGCAAAGGTCGCACGGTTCGCTCCGGTTTCTACGCAAGCGGAACGCACAAGATTATTGCTTCAAAGGAATGCCTGGTAGAGGACGGTCGAGCTCGCGCTATCCTCAACGACGTGGCCTATCTTGCTGGCCAGTTCAACATCCACGCTTACCAGGAAGATCGCGGCAAGGGAGCACTTCGCCACGGCGTGGTGCGCTGCGGATATGCCACCGACGACGTCATGCTGGTGCTGGTGGTCAACGGTCAGCACCTGCCTCATGAGCAGGAGTTTATTGCCGCGCTTCGCAAGGCACACCCCGAGCTGACCAGCATCTTCTTGAACGTCAACCAGAAGCGCACCAACGCAATCTTGGGGCGAGAAACCCGTCTGCTTTGGGGCTCAACATCCATGAGCGACAAACTTTTGGGCTGCACGTTTGAGATTGGCCCAACCAGTTTCTACCAGACGAATCCTCAACAAACCGAGGTGCTCTACCAGCTGGCCATCGACGGCGCTCTGGCTGGCTCCGAGCAAGCCAGCTCTGCGCAGGTAGGTGCCGCACAGGCCAGCGCCTCTGCGTTGACCGGCGCTTCCACTCAGACAGTCACTTCTGCGCAAACCGGCAACCTGCGAGTCCTTGACGCCTATTGCGGTACAGGAACCATTGGACTTTGCTTGGCACACGCCGCCGAGGCTCAAGGCGTCAACCTTCTGCTCACTGGCGTTGACCAGGTTGAAAACAACATTCAGATGGCTCGCAGAAACGCTCGAAACAATAAACTTGAAGCTGAATTTATCTGCGACGATGCCACTCGCTACATGCAAGCTCTGGCAAAAGACGGTCAGAACTTTGACGTTATTATTCTTGACCCGCCTCGCGCTGGTTCCACGCCCACCTTCCTCAAGGCAACTGCCCAGCTAGCCCAAAAGAAAATCGTGTACGTGAGCTGCAACGTTGTGACGCAGGCTAGGGACCTCAAAGTTCTTCTCGACAGCGGGTTTGCCATTGAGCGCGTGACACCTGTGGACATGTTCCCTCACACCAAGCACGTTGAGTGTGTTGTAGTTCTTTCTCGGACTTAGATTAAAGTCGCAAACTGAATCGAGCAGCTATGAAAACGGTAGAGTTTGGAAAACAAAATAACGACGTAATCATGCTGCTTCATGGTGGCGGTTTATCTTGGTGGAACTATAAAGCTGAGGCTGAACTATTAAAGAATCAATATCACGTTGTGCTGCCAATCCTTGACGGACATGCAGGTAGTGACAATGATTTTATAAGCATCGAGAAAAACGCAAGTCGGCTCATTTCTTTTATCGATAAAGAATTTGGAGGCTCAGTTCTCCTTATTGGAGGGCTGTCCCTTGGCGCACAGATTTTAGTAGAAATGCTGACGCAACGAAACTCAATTTGTCAAAACGCTGTCATTGAAAGTGCATCTGTCATTCCGTCCAAGCTGACAAATGCCCTAATTAAACCAATGTTTTCTCTAAGTTATGGCTTAGTGAAAAAGAAGTGCTTTGCTCAAATGCAATTTGACTATCTTCATATTCGTAAAGATTTATTTGAAGACTATTATCGGGACACGTCACAAATCTCAAAAGAAAACATGATTGCATTTCTGGAAGCAAATACATCTTATGAGATAAAACCCAACCTTCAAGATGTCCATGCCAACATCCATATACTTGTCGGCGAAAAAGAACAGAAAAAGATGATTCGCTCAGCAGAGCAATTGCACAAGGTACTGCCTAGTAGCGTTCTTGAAATAAAGAAAGGCTTATATCATGGCGAGTATTCTATCAATTACCCAGAGGAGTATACAAAAGAGCTTTTAGACATGATTGCTACATATTAAATAAATCAGCATGACTTCCCGTACGAGAAGCAACAAGTATAAGATCGTCTTTATGAATAGCATAAATCAAAAGCCAGTCTGGTTGAATATGGCATTCTCTAAACCCTTGGTAGGATCCAGTAAGAGCGTGGTCTTTGTGTTTTGGGTCTAAAGCTTCCCCAGCGCAGAGTTTGTTAAGCACCTCTTTGAGTGGAGATATATCAAGACCTCGCTTTTTAATGCGCTTGTAATCCTTCCGAAACTTAGAAGTTGCTTGAAGTTTAAGCATATAACCTAAACCCCTGCATTAAGGTCTTCGAACAGCTCATCTGCGGTGTTGTAGGATGTTGCTTGAATTTTACCTGACATGATATCGCGTGCTTCTTCCATAGCAGCCAGTGTTTCAGCATTAAACTTTGGGATTTCCACTTTAAAAGGAAGGCCACCGTGCAAAACGCACTGGCGTAAGAAGATGTTTACGGCACTTGACATATCGATGCCGAGTTCTTTAAACAGTTCATTTGCTTCTGTTTTGACATTACTATCGATGCGAATTTGAGTAGGACTTGTTGCCATAGTATCAGCTCCTTTTTTTGGTGATTTTGATACAAATGGTATACATTGTCAAGCAATAAACAGATGTATTCTCGATTTGTTTTGTTTGTCCAACGTTATTTTTCTCTTGAATTCTCAAAGCAAGTGCAATGTTTAATGATGGTAGACTTCTCAAAGGCACTTACAACTCAGGAGCTCCCGTGATTATAAAAAACGAAATACCTCTTTTAGAATATGACGATGCCTCCCCAGAGGTTATTTCAGCAGATCACGAATGGACTGCAGGTCAGCTGCCAGAAAAGTGCCTCTTTGCATTTCTTGGAGACATTGTCCATGATTATGCCGTCGAGCACGGAGCAGAAGTCGTAGAAACAATTGTGACCGTTTCTCGAGACATTAAAGTCTACGTTTTAGATTCATATGGCGAGAAAATCTGTTTAGTTCAATCCCCTACTGGATCTGCGTCATCCACACAGGTAATGGACATACTGGTTACCTGTGGATGCAAGAAAGTAATTGCGATAGGTTCATGCGGCGTTCTAAAAGAGATACAAGAAAATGCCTTTCTCGTCCCAACTAAAGCACTTAGAGCGGAAGGCACATCCTATCACTATCTTCCAGCATCAAGATATATAGAGCTTGATAAGGAGCCAATTTCTGTCATAGAAGAGACCTTCAAGAAAGATGGCATCCCTTTTGAAACGTGTACCACCTGGTCTACTGACGGTTTCTTCCGTGAAACAAAAGATATGGTTGAGTATCGTTTACAAGAAGGATGCTCAGTTGTTGAGATGGAATGCTCAGCTCTTGCCGCTTGCTGCAGAAAACGCGGAGCGCAGTTTGGACAGTTCCTTTTTACGGCAGACTCTTTGGCAAACGTTCACGAATATGACGAGAGGGACTTTGGCAAAGACTCCCATGAAAAGGCGCTGCTTCTTGGCCTGGAAATACTAAAAAACTTTACCTAAACCATTACTGGATACCTGCGCTTACTGCGTTTCGTAAAATTTAAGCGTACAATTGTTAGCATGTTCTACTTGCTTTTCATCAGGGCATTTCTACAAACAGTGAGGCTCATATGAAAGTACAGCAGCTCATTAAAGAAACGTGCGCGATAGTCTCCGAGGACGTCGGCACGGCAAAAGCAGATCAAATTGCGCACGCAGCTCAGAGGCGATACAAAGCGCTTTGCGCAGAAAACACGTCCGATCCCAAAGAGCTTCGCGCTCATTCTTACAAGCGCATTTACCCTGGTATTGCAGTATATGAAGCTCTACGCGCAGAGGGCATCCCACAAGAAAAGGCCGTCTGGTATATTCGCGAATATTTCCAGCGATTTGCTGTCAAACGAGTACCACTCTTCCAATGGGCCATCAAAACGTTTGGTCTTGCACGCAAGTTTCCTCGCCTCTTTAAATCAGGTATCGAGAAAAGCTGCACATCAAGTGCTGGATTTACCTTTGAATATCCAGAAAGTCACGGTAACGAAGCGCGCCTTAACATTGTGAGCTGCCCTTATTATGAGATAACCAAAAAATATGGCTGCCCCGAAATAACCGCTGCATACTGTGATAGTGACGATGCGGGATACGGTAATCTGCATCCTCAACTCATCTGGGGTCGTACAAAAACCATAGGCCACGGTGGTGATTGTTGCGATTTTCTCTTAGAGTATAAAGAGAACTAATCGCAGGTAGACGCTGTTTGCCTGCATCGTCGTTAAAATTTTGTCATCTACATAACGCGCTTTGAGCACGTTTACTAGGAGTTTTTTATGCAAGAAAATCGTATGTTTTCCGACGTTAAGCTGGCAAAGAGACTAACTCCAGCTTGGCTTAGTCCCTTTTTAGCCGTTTTCTTGTTGGTCGTTGGGCAAATTATTGGCGCTATTGTAATGACCATCTCAGCAGCACTTATTATTGCCCCTTTCTACATGGCGCACCCAGATCTTCCAGATCGCCTTTCCGATTCCCTCAATCTGAGAGAGATTTTTGGAGACTACTATCTTCTGATAACGCTTCTTTCCTTTGTCTTTATTGCAGGTCTCTTTTTCCTGTGGGTAAAACTCTTTGAAAAACGTCCGATTGTTACCCTAGGATTTTACAAAGACAACTGGAAGAAAGAGCTGCTCAAAGGCTTTGGTCTAGGAATTCTTCTCTTCTCTGTTGTGATGCTGATTCTCATTTTGACCGGATCTTATCAATTAGTTGGCACTACTTTTACGCCTTATGCATTCGGCTTTGTTCTTCTCACTATTCCGTTTTGGCTGATTCAAGGCGGAACAGAAGAACTTATCACTAGGGGCTGGCTTCTTCCTGTCATGGCAGAGAAGTCCAATAAAATTATTGCAATCGTGGTTTCGAGCAGTCTATTTGGTCTTCTCCATATGTTTAACAGCGGCTTTACCATGCAGTCCCTGATTGACCTAATTCTTTTTGGCATCTTAGAGACGTTCTATATCATCAAAACTGACAATCTCTGGGGAGCCGCTGGCATTCACGGAGCCTGGAACTTTGCCCAAGGCAATATCTTTGGCGTTCTGGTAAGCGGTAGCACTACAGGCAGTTCTTTGCTGCAGTTTGCTCCTGGCAGTGGCCCGGATTGGCTTACCGGCGGTAGCTTTGGCGCAGAAGGTTCCATTGTTTGCACGATTGTTATGCTGGTAACTATCCTGATTCTTGCCTATCAGCTCAAGAAATCTGGCAAGCTCTTTACAAAGAAGCCTACCGAGAAACCCGCTGAGGCCGAAAGCAACAATTTATAACTTTATATTTTGATGAATTTCAATATCTACCCTCTAAAGAAAGAACTAAAGAATGTGCCTGATTTGCGACAGAATTCAAATGATTAAAGAAGGAAATAATCCTTATTTTGTCAAAGAATTGGAAACGGGATACGCTGTCCTAGGTGATAACCAGTACTTTAAGGGATATACCATTTTTCTATGTAAGCAACATGCATCAGAACTACACGAGCTGGATGCTGACTTTAAATTGAAGTTCCTTAAAGAGATGTCCCTTGTTGGGGAAGCGGTATCACGCGCGTTTCCTTGCGAGAAAATGAACTACGAGCTACTTGGCAACGGAGATTCCCATCTTCACTGGCATTTATTCCCTA
>CALGXY010000082.1:0-3979 GCA_937935155.1 uncultured Atopobium sp.
CTACGACCCAGGTGCGTCCGAGGTTAACCAGCTCAACCGTATCAAGCTGATGATTTCGGTGGCTAAGGAGAACTACAAGAACGGCGTAAACGGCGAGTTCAAACTAGAAAACGCTGACGATCCAGTCACCAATGACGCAACTATGCCGTATACCGGCCGCGACAAGTTTGGCCTGGATTCCGTTGTCCGCGAAGGCGGCCACTCTTGCTCTTCGCACCGTGTGTCTGCACTGGAAGCAACTGGTGCTAACCTGGGCGATCTTGGTCGCACCGCGCCTGACCACGGAAAAGATTACGGTTCCATTAGGCTTTCCGAGGAGCAGATGGCTGCTATCGAGCGCGCTAAGAAGAAGGCCGGCGTCAAGTAGCACGGCGGCGCGGCGACGCGTCGGCAGACGCGAAGCTGCGGCGAACGCGGCACGAACAGCCGCGACCAGCGCAAACAGCGCGAACATGCGCGCAACCGGCTGCGAACACTGAGATTTGCACGTTAATGAGCCCCAAACTTTTGTTTGGGGCTCATTTTTGACGAATTTGGGCCCAAAAAGGTAAAAAATGCGTTTAGTTGGAGTATTCATTTTGAAAATGAGCCATTTTGACTTAATTAGTAAAAGAAATAGTTAAAACTATTTCGTCTTTCTTGGGCAAACATAAAGATAAAAAATTGAACTAAATTTCTCCATCCCCAACTAAACGCATTTTTTACCGCCTGAGGTCCCAAAAACGGCAATTTTCCGAGTCCTGTGAAAATTTTGATTATAAAACGTACGGAATATGCAATTTCATGCATAACGGCTTCAATCCGTGACTACAAACAGTATTCCTTTGGTGTCGGAGCTAGACTATGCCAAGCAAATCCACCGAGTTACGCGATTAGGCTGTATTCTCGTGAGCTAGCAGCAACAAAAGTGCTGCTCAACGTTAGCCGCTCAGATGCAGGGAACCAGCGTGTCGAGAAAACCGCACGTCCATCGTTCAGATAAATCTCCACGGTAGACCCATCAACAATAATGCGCAGGTCAAAAAGCTCCTTTAGCCTAATAGAGCGTTGAGTTCTGCCTGCAGCGGTGTCCTCGTCAATGAATTTCAGGGTAAAAGTGCCCTTGGAGTAAGAAAGCACAAGCGCGTCGTTGAGAGTAAGAGTTCCGTCTCCGGATATGTCCGTAATCTCAATATCTGCAGATAGTTGATCTATTTTGACGACAGCGTCGGCGACAAATTCCACACATTCTCGTCGCTTAGCATCAAGCTCTTTAACTGGATGTTGCAGGATAACACCATCACCAGACAACGAAAGTTCTCGGGGCAGAGTAAGGTTGTGGCAGAAACCAATGCCCGCAGGATAACTGTGGTAAATCGGATCAATGATGCCCATCCATCCAATTAAAATAGTACGCCCAGAATCGTCGACGAACGTTTGAGGTGCGTAGAAGTCAAAACCGTGATCCCAGAGCACAAAGTTATCGGTAGAAACAGTTTCAACATTGATAAGCTTCCGGCCCTCTGGAAGTGGAAAATAGCCCGACTGCCAGATGTTTTGCCACTTGTCGAGAGGCTCGCTTGAAGCACTTTCTTGCAAGTTAGCGGAATCGCTCAAGCGCGATCCCTTGGACGCATCGGCGCTTGGTTCAGTACCGGCACTTAGTTCCGCATCGGCGTTTGACTCCGTACCAGCGCCTTCTCTCAACCCCTGCGGACACACAGACAGAAATTCCTGGTCATCAAGCTGCACCAAAAAAGGGCATTCCCACATGTAGCCAAACGCATCGTGCTGACCCAGGACATTAGTCCCGCGTATAACCGAGTGGAGCGTCCACGACTCGCCACAATCACTGGAGTCGTAAATCAACACCGCTCCCGAATCGCAGCGTTCATCTGCGGATTTCGCGGGACCAGCCGCAGTGTCCCTCTCGCGAGCACCTAACAGCATGCGCAGAACCCCGTCTTGCTCCCAAACCTTCGGGTCGCGCACGTGGTTTGTGCAGGTATCGGGGTAGTCACCCGGCTTCAAAACAACGCACTTTGGCGAGAAATTCAGTCCATCTTCAGAGGTCACCATGACCTCATAGGCCTCTCGACCGACGTCAATGCCGTCGGCTTCTGGGTGTGTTTCGTCCATAACGTTGCCGGTGTAGAAGAGCCGCATGACCTCGCTGGCCGCCGCACCGTCGTGGGCACTGTCGTTGCCGTCGCCGGCCGCCACACTGTCGTGACCACAGCCGCCTGCTGCGTCGTGTGTCTCAATCCAGGCCGAACCCGAAAACGCACCGTCCTTATCGCAAGCTGCGTCTGGAGAAATCGCAATAGGGAGCGTCTCCCAAGAGAGCAAATCCTTGCTCACAGCATGTCCCCAGTAACGCAGCTCGTTGGCAGGCCACTCGGGAGTGTACTGGTAAAACGCGTGGTAGACGGACTTAAACTGACAAAGTCCGTTGGGGTCATTCATCCAACCCTGAGGTGGGAAGAGATGAAACTGTGGCGTCCAAAAGTCGTTTGTCATAGCGCTCCGTCTTTCGCATTTCTTGCAATTATTATGGCATGTGCGCGCAAAGTTCGTGCAGGTAGGTTTAATTCTTTTTGAGTTGCGGTACAGTAAATGCATACAACATCCAAGGCCGCCGGCTGCGACCCGCACCCGCGTGACCGCACGACCCGCGCTCGCACCACCCGCACCGCGCCGACCTTGCCCGAACCAGAAAGGATACCTATGCCTGAAACCGCAACTAACCAGCTCCCCGATGTCGCCGAGCGCTTCATGCGCTACGTGCAGGTTGACTCCCAGTCCAACCCCGATAACGACACCGTCACACCGTCCACGCCCGCTCAGCACGAGATGGCTCGCTACCTGGGCGAAGAGCTCAAGGCGCTGGGCTGCACCGACGTCACCGTCGACGAGCACGCCTACGTCACCGGCACCTTCGCCGCATCCAAGGGCGCCGAGTCGGCTCCCGCGCTGATGCTTTGCTCGCACCTGGACTCGGTCATCGACGCGCCTGCCTCGGGCATCAAGCCGCACGTCGTCCACTACGAGGGCGGTGACCTGGTTGCCGGCGTCGTCAACGGCAAGACCATCGCTACCACCCAGGAGCAGGTCCCTGACCTCAAGGATTTCGTGGGCATGGACATCATTTGCTCCGACGGCTCCACGCTGCTTTCCGCTGACGATAAGGCCGGTGTTGCTGAGATTTGCGCCCTGCTCAAGCGCCTGGGCGATAACCCCGAGCTCGCACACCCTACGCTCAAGATTGCATTTGTCCCTGACGAGGAGATCGGTCACGGTGCAAGCCTGCTTGACCTGGACAAACTTGGCGCAGCTTACGGCTATACCGTCGACGGCGAGGCTCTCGGCGAGTTCAACTATGAGTGCTTCAACGCAGCTCACGCCGACGTCTACTTCAAGGGCGTCATGGTTCACCCCGGCAGCGCCAAGGACGTCATGATCAACGCAATCACCGTGGCTTCCGAGTTCCAGCAGATGGTCCCGGCCTTCGAGCGTCCTGAGCACACCGAGGGCTACGAGGGCTTCTACCACCCAATCGCCATCGAGGGTTCCGCGTCCGAGGTCAAGCTCAGCTACATCGTCCGTGACCACGACGCCCAGATTTTTGCCAACCGCCAGCAGGTCCTGCAGGATATCGCCGCGTTCTTGAACAAGCGCTATGGCGAGAATACCGTCCGCGTTGAGATTCACCAGGAGTATCGCAATATGGCCGAGAAGTTCGACGGCTACGAGTTCCTGATTGATTATGCGCTTGAGGCAAATCGTGAGGTTGGTATTGAGCCTAAGCCAGTTGCCGCTCGTGGCGGTACCGATGGTGCCCAGCTCACCTTCCGCGGACTGCCATGCCCCAACATTGCTACCGGCGGATATAACGCCCACTCCGTGCGTGAGTTTGTCCCCGTGCCAAGCCTTGAGGTCACCGTTGACCTTCTGGAGAAACTCGTCGCTAAGTTCGCCGCTCGCAGCTAGCGCCGTCGCA
>CALGXY010000083.1:0-7050 GCA_937935155.1 uncultured Atopobium sp.
TCTGAGCTATTTGCCGGTTTTTCTCGCCAAGTCTGAGCTGTTTTACTCAGACATGGTGGGGGTTTCAGGCTCGCAAAATTTGGAGACAGCACCCTAGTTAGAACGTGCCTGATTTCTGCAAAGAATCTGTAACTTCTGCCTAAATAAGTAAAAGAATCTGTGGATTTGCCTGATTTTGTTAAAGAATCGGTGCCTCAAATACAGATTCTTTGAACTTTTTAGGCGCGCAATAGCAGAAGGACTTGTGCGACGAGAAGGTCGTGCACCCGCACGCACACCTGGCGAGAAACCCGTGCACTCGCAACGCCCAACGTTTCGCAGAAAAGCCGTATACTTATGACGATATAAGTCCACGAAAGGATTGATATGTCTGACACTCTGATTCCACAAAATTCCTGCGTACTTGTCACCGGTGGCGCGGGCTTTATTGGCAGCCATACCGTTGTTGAACTGCTCAATTCCGGCTACGAGGCCGTAATTGTTGATGACCTCTCCAATGCTTCGGCAAAGGTTATCGATCGCATCAAAACCATAGTGGGAGAAGAAAGCGCTAAGCGCCTTTCGTTCTACGAGGCAGACGTCAACGATGCAGATGCACTCAACCACATCTTTGACGAGCACGCCATTAACTTTGTCATTCACTTTGCCGGCTTCAAGGCCGTTGGCGAGTCCGTTACCAAGCCCATTGAGTACTACACAAACAACCTGGGCAACACCCTCACCCTTCTTGATGTCATGAGAAACCACGGTTGTAAGTCAATTATTTTCTCGAGCTCAGCAACGGTTTATGGAGACCCAGATAGTCTTCCTCTAACCGAGCAAAGCCCCAAGAAGAACGCAACCAACCCTTATGGCTGGACTAAATGGATGATTGAGCAAATCCTCACCGATGTTCACACCGCGGATCCAGAGTGGAACGTTGTCCTGCTTAGATACTTCAATCCTATTGGCGCTCACCAGTCTGGACTTATCGGAGAAGATCCTGCAGGTATTCCAAACAACCTGGTACCTTATGTGGCTCAAGTTGCTGTGGGTAAGCGCGAAGCTGTTCACGTCTTTGGTGACGACTACAACACCCCAGATGGCACGGGCGTTCGCGACTACATCCACGTCTGCGATCTTGCTTCTGGTCATGCAGCTGCACTTAAATGGATGGCTGGCCGCACAGGAGTTGAAATCTTCAACCTGGGCACTGGCACTGGTAGCTCGGTACTTGACGTTATTAAGGCGTTCTCAAAGGCCTGCGGCAAAGAGATTCCTTACGTTATTGAGCCTCGCCGCGCAGGTGACGTTGCAACTAACTACGCCGATTGCCAGAAAGCTGCCGACATGCTTGGCTGGAAGGCTCAGTACGACCTCGCCGACATGTGCCGCGATTCCTGGAAGTGGCAGTCGATGAACCCAGACGGCTATCGCGGCTAGGACTTCCGTGAACTTCGCCGACTACCTCACACAAAAGCTCCCTGCCGTCGAGGCAGAGATCATGCGCGGACTCCCCGCGGCAACGTCCGCAGCACCCGCAGCACCCACAGCGCCCGCGACAGCGGCGTCCTCGCCCTCGGAGCGCACCCGCGCGGACCTGAACACCTATCTCTACCAGCCACTCGCTCACTTCAGCGCGGGCGGCGGCAAGCGCGTGCGTCCGGTCCTCTGTTGCCTGGGCGCCGAGGCTGTTGGAGGCTCGGCAGAAGCTGCTCTGCCCGTAGCCTGCGCCATCGAGGACTTCCAGTCGGCGGCCCTTATCCACGATGACATTGCAGACAAATCAGAGCTGCGCCGTGGCGAGAAGTGCCTCTACAAGACACTCGGTACCGGACTTGCCATCAACGTTGGTGATTCTGTGCTAGTCAATGTTGTCAGACGCGTTATCGTAGCCGACCACCTCTCTGACCAGCTAAAAATTCGCGTTATCGACGCCCTTCTCGCCATGCAAGAGCACACCCTTGAGGGTCAGGCGCTCGACCTTGGCTGGGCACAGCACGAGCGCTGGGATGTTACTTCTGACCAGTATCTATTTATGGCGCTCTCCAAAACCGCCTATTACTCTGCTGCATATCCCCTGGTACTAGGCGCGCTCATCGGTGGTGCTGACCAGAAAACGCTTGATGCACTCAAAGAATTTGGCCTCAAGGTAGGACTTGCCTTCCAGCTGCAAGACGATCTTCTCAACCTGGTAGGAAACGCCCAGGTACAGGGCAAAGATTTTAGGTCAGACATCACTGAAGGCAAACGCACACTCGCGGTGGTCTACGCGCTTGAGCACCTTGGCTCGGCAGAAAAGACAGAGCTTGTCTCCATACTTTCTGCGCATACTACCAATACTTTGGAGCTTCAGCGCGCTGTGGAGCTTATGGAAAGCGCTAATGCGATAAAATTTGTCCGCGCGCACGCTCTTGCCTTAGTTAATGAGGCAAAGCGCGTGCTTGAAAACGTGATACTTACTGAAGACGCTCGCGACACACTTTTGTCTATGGCAGACTTCTTTGTGAACCGAGAAAGGTAATTATGGATCCAATTACTCCTGGTAGCACTGGTGCTGCCGTTGAAGACATTCAGGAACGCCTCGTAAAGCTTGGCTACACCATCGAAGACGATGAGCGCCAGAGCCACACGTTTGGCAAGTCAACTGCTCGCGCCGTTGCGCGCTTTAGGCTTGACCATGACCTTTCTCTTGGAGAAGAAGTAGATGCCTCTACCTGGGCAATCATGGTCGATGAGGGCTATGAGCTAGGAGACAGAACTCTCTATCTGCGTCTTCCTAACTTCCACGGCAATGACGTGCGTCAACTGCAAGAGCGTCTCAACATCTTGGGTTTCTCGTGCGGAAAAGTTGATGGCCATTACGGTGTTCACACCGAGGCTGCCGTTAAGCTCTTCCAGGAAAGCGTCGGCGAGCTTGCTGACGGTATGGCATTCCAGGATACCCTCGACGCTATTGAGCGTCTGCGTCACGTTTGGTCTGGTAAGCAGGCAAAAGGCCCTCACCCACAGGGTCCTATGGGCTTTGCTCGTGCAGCAAACGTTCTTGAGACCACCTGCATTGCAATTACGGGAGAAGATCCTATCTCTAGAAACGTCGCTGCCCGCGTCTATAACCTTTCTAAGGCAACTACTGAGGCAAGCGGCATGACCATGATTGATCGCGCCGATTCCCCTACTGATGCAGCCACTATTTTGGTTCTGACCACAGCTTATGCCCCAAGTATGCCCGCTCGCGGACAGGTGGGTATTGGCTCTGTTTCTATGGAAGAAAACGAGACGCTGCCAGCAAGACTGCGCACTGCCATTGAGTCTGCTGATGCAACGGGCTCCCCTATCAAGATTGTGCTGCCAGAAGGAACAAACGTTGACGGTTCATTTACTACCGCAGATGCGCAGACTTTAGCAGTTCTCGTTCTTGATGCAATTTGTGGAGCATTTGCCTCGCTAAGCTGATACACTTAATAGAGTTGCGGACAAAACCAACGTAGTGATTACATTGGGGTATCGTCCAACGGTTAGGACACGGGTTTTTGGTGCCTGGAATGTGGGTTCGAATCCTACTACCCCAGCCATTTTTTACGCAACTTTTGTGTAGGGACGCACTCGTATCGAGTAATACGAAGTACTTTGGAGGCTTACGTATGCCACTTACTGCGATTGTCCTCGCTGCAGGTGAGGGAACGCGCATGAAGTCCCACCACCCTAAGATTGTGCACAAATTACTAGATAAACCCCTCGTTTGGTGGAGTGTCAACGCCGCAATTACTGCTGGCGCTGACCGCGTCATTGTGGTTGTTGGTAACCACGCTGACGAGGTTAAATCTGCACTTTCTTGCTTCCCTAACCTTGAGTATGTTGCCCAGACCGAGCGTCTTGGCACCGGCCATGCCGTCAAGGTTGTAAAGGATGCTCTTGGTGGCTTCAAGGGACCCGTTGTTGTTATCAACGGTGACGCATCTCTGTTGCGCGCACAGTCTATTCTCGACCTTGTTGCAGAAACTAAAGCTCACCACAACGCGTGTACGGTACTCACAATGACGCCCCCAGATCCAACCGGATATGGTCGCGTCATTTCTTCTAACGGCCAGGTAACTGCCATTGTTGAGCACAAGGATGCTACGCCAGAGCAGCGCGAGCAAGAGCGTGAATGCAACGTTGGCGTGTACTGCTTCTGTGGCGGAAGACTGACCGCAAACATCGATCTTCTCGGCAATGACAACGTTCAGGGCGAGTACTACCTCACCGACATGGTGGGCCTTTACGTCAGCCAGGGCGAACCTGTTGCTGCCGTTCACGTTGACGACTACAAAGAGGCGCTGGGCGTCAATTCCCGCTCCGAGCTTGCCGTTGCTACCCGCATCATGCAGGAGCGCATCAACGAGCACTGGATGAGCCAGGGCGTCACCATGCTGGACCCAACCTCCGTCTGGATTGGCCCCGAGGTCACGCTTGGTATGGACACCGAGGTTCTCCCGCAGACTATGCTCTACGGCAAGACCTCAATTGGCGAGAATTGCGTGGTAGGCCCTAACACTCGTCTGACCGATACGCTTGTTGGCAACGACGCTGTTGTCGATGAGACTGTAGCTATCAACGCACAGGTAGACGACTTTGCTACCTGCGGTCCTCGCGCTTACTTGCGTCCAGGCACTCACCTTATGCCTCATGCCAAAGCAGGCACCCACGTTGAGATCAAAAATTCAACTATCGGCGAGGGCTCCAAGGTTCCTCACCTCTCCTACATTGGTGACACTACCATGGGCTCCGGCGTCAACATTGGCGCAGGTTCAATTACGTGCAATTACGACGGTTACCACAAGTTCAAGACCAACATTGGCAACAACGTCTTTGTTGGATCCGATACCATGATGGTGGCACCCGTCTCAATTGGTGATGGCGCACTTGTGGGGGCAAGTTCGTGCATCACAAAGGATGTACCAGCAGATGCGCTTGCACTCGAGCGCTCTGAGCAGAAAATTGTTGAGGGATACGCCGCCCAGAGGCGTCACAAGCTTGAGAAAGAGGACTAGATGTTCGAGAACCTGAGTGATCCGCTATTAGTTGCTAGAAACATCAAGCTCTACACCGGTACAGGCAACCCTGAACTGGCTCGTAAGGTTGCAGACATTCTTCACCTAGAGCTACAAGGTCTTCTCCTCGAGAAGTTTGCTAACGGAGAAATCTACGCTCGCTTTGACGAGTCTGTCCGCGGCGACGAGGTCTTCTTCATTCAGTCTTTGGCAGGTGTCAACGTCAACGACCTGGTTATGGAAACGCTGATTGTTGCTGACGCTGCAAAGCGCGCATCTGCTAACAGCTTTACCGTAGTTATCCCTCACTACGCATATGCTCGTCAGGACCGCAAAGCTGCTGCTCGCGAGCCTATTACCGCTCGTCTGATGGCAAACTTGCTTGAGAACGCTGGCGTTGACCGCGTTATCACCCTTGACCTGCACCAGGGCCAGATCCAGGGCTTCTTTGACATTCCTGTTTCTCACCTGACTGCTCTCTACCTTCTGGGCGATTACTTTAAGAACAAGCCATTTGACTGGGAGAATACCGTTGTTGTCTCCCCTGATATGGGTCGCGCAAAGGCTGCTAAGAAGCTTTCCGACTACCTGGACTGCGGCCTTGCTATTGCACATAAGAGCCGTCCTCGCCACAACGAGAGTGCTGTTATGGGCATCATTGGCGACATCAAGGGCAAGACCTGCATCGTTAACGACGACATGATTGACACCGCAGGTACCCTCTGCGCTTCTGTTGTTAAGCTGAAGGAAATGGGTGCGGGCGACATCTACGTCTGCGCTACCCACGGCGTCTTCTCTGGTCCTGCAATCGAGCGCCTCAACAACGCTCCTATCGAGGAGTGCGTGGTCACCGACGCAATTCCTTGCCCAGCAGCAAACCAGGAAGGCTCCAAGATCAAGACGATTACCATCGCAAACGAGATTGCTGAGGCAATCTACGCTGTCTACACCGACCGTCCTGTCTCCGACATCTTCGGTGGCGACTTCAACCTGTAAAGACTGTCGAACCTATAAAGATTGTCGGGGCACAAGAGTACCAGAGCGCCAGACGCCCGCTGGACTGCAAGAGTGTTAGGGCACTAGGGTGCTAGGTGCTGGACTACAAGAGTGCTGGACTGTCAAAGGTCTTCTCCACTGAAATAATCCCACTTCAAGAAAATTTGAAGTGGGATTATTGTCTTAAAACCACCAGTAAACACGAAGATTTCAAAATCACCGTCAAAAGCGCTGTTTACGGGTGATTCGATTCACCCGTAAACGCTCAAATTAACGAAAAATCACAAGTAAAAATCGTTCTTATCGACTGCAGTCACCCGTAAACCACGAGTTTGATCCAATTGCGAGAAGAACCTCGTGTACTGGTGGATTTGCCCCGCCGTAATCTCGTTCAGTGGTGGATTCTCGGCCTCGAAAGCCTGAAGCCTTCCATACAGACGTCTTTCCCTTCCGTGGCAGACGCTTTTTCCGTAAAGGCAGCAGAGAGCAGAGCTTAGTGGGTAGTTCCGAGAGACTCGCCGGCGGTATCCACCTCGTGCTCCACGGCGGCTGCCAAGGCAACCTCAAGACCGCGCGTCATAACCTCAATAGGAAGACTTGCGGTATTTGCCGGCTGCTTTGTTGCCTGCTCGGTTGCGAAAGGAACGTGCAGGAAAGCTCCGCGAGCATTGGGGTGCTTGGTGGCAAGCGCGTGCAACATGGAATACATCACATCGTTGCAGACATACGTACCTGCCGTATACGACACAGCGGCAGGTATACCTGCTTCATTCATTGCCTCTGTATTTGCTTCTACTTCTTCCTCAGGGTTGAAACTAATGCAAGCACTTAAGCCCTGTGGTACAGACTTTGTTTCAATAACGATAATCTTCTTATCTTCTGTAACTTCAGCAGCTTGTTTTGCAGCCATGATAATGTTTGAGTTATTTGGCAAGATATAGATTGTATCTGCATGTACCTTAGAAATCGCAGTAACAAAGTCTTCTGTTGATGGATTCATTGTCTGACCACCACTTACAACATAATTAACACGATAATCAGT
>CALGXY010000084.1:0-4504 GCA_937935155.1 uncultured Atopobium sp.
ACGCGGATGGCGCGACCGATGGCGTTGCGGGCAACGGTGTGGCGCAGGCCAACGGCGCGGCGCAGGCCAAGCTGTGCGCCGGCGTCAAAGTGCTCACCAGCCACGATTCCCTCCCCGCGAAGGGCGTTGTTCTTCTCGACCTTGCACTAGCAAAGGGTCTTGAGTTTGATCAGGTCATTGTTGCCGATGCACAAGAGGAAGTGTATAAAGCAGACGGAATTTCTCGCCGTAGGCTCTACACCGCGCTGTCACGTGCGATGCATCATGTGATGGTGGTCTCTCAGGGAAAGATGACTCCGCTGCTCAGCAAATTGCTTTAAAAAAAGCAATTTCTACCTGCGATTTTTTTGAAATTTACTGATTGAAGACGGCTAGTTCGGGTAAATGCTAGTCATCGATAACATTTACCGTTGGAGGTTAGTATGTCCGAAGAATTGATTCCTGGTGTCATGAAGAACATCGACGCAAAGACCGTAGTAACCCTCAAAGATCAGGTTGCATGCCTTTCTGGCCAGGTCATCAGCAAGACTCTTGCGCAAAACGACGCCGTCAGCGTTACTCTCTTTGGCTTTGGAGCAGGTGAAGAGATTGCAAGCCATCGCGCAGGTGGCGACGCATTTGTCACCATTCTTGAGGGACGCGCAAACATCACCATCGATGACGACGTCTACACCCTTGAAGCTGGTCAGTCTATTGTGATGCCACTTGGTCACCCACATGCACTTCAGGCTCCAGAAGAGTTCAAGATGCTGCTGGTTGTTGTGTATCCGCAGAAATAATTTATATATTTACCTAACAATTCCGCAGGTATTTTTTATTTGGCCAGGTAGACAGCGCATCTGCCTGGCCAAATACTATCTCTGTCCAGCCAAATACTCTGTGTAATTACAATACACACCTCATAACAGAATGGGTATACTAGTTATGTCTGTGCAATCAGCAAAATGTTAAACCTAAAGAAAGGTGAGCTATGAGCCAGATTTTTGATGTTCACGCACGTGAGGTCCTCGATTCCCGTGGCAATCCAACCGTTGAGGTTGAGGTTGTTCTTGACGACGGCTCCTTTGGTCGTGCAATCGTTCCTTCCGGCGCTTCTACCGGTGAGTTCGAGGCTGTAGAGCTTCGCGACGGCGACAAGAGCCGTTACCTGGGCAAGGGCGTTCTGAAGGCAGTCGAGCACGTCAACACTGAGATCCGCGACCTCGTTATTGGTTGGGACGCAGAGGATCAGCGCGGCCTTGACCTCGCTATGATCAAGCTTGACGGCACTCCAAACAAGGGTCGCCTCGGCGCAAACGCTATTCTCGGCGTTTCTCTTGCTGTTGCTCACGCTGCAGCTGCTTCTGCTGAGCTTCCACTTTACGCTTACCTCGGTGGCGCAAACGCTCACACTCTTCCTGTTCCTATGATGAACGTCCTCAACGGTGGCGTCCACGCTGACAACAACGTTGACTTCCAGGAGTTCATGATTATGCCTGTTGGTGCTCCTGACTTCACCACCGCTCTTCGCTGGTGCGCACAGGTTTACCACACCCTCAAGGACACTCTGAAGTCCCAGGGCCTCAACACCGGTGTTGGTGACGAGGGCGGCTTTGCTCCAGACCTTAAGTCCAACGAGGAGCCACTTGAGCTTCTTTCCGAGGCTGTTAAGGCTGCTGGCTTTGAGCTTGGCAAGGACTTCCGCTTTGCTATGGACCCAGCTTCTTCTGAGTTCTACAACAAGGAGACCGGCAAGTATGACCTCAAGGGCGAGGGTCGCTCCCTTACCTCCGAGGAAATGGTTGCTTACTACGAGGAAATGGTCGAGAAGTTCCCAATCGTCTCCATTGAGGACGGTCTTGCAGAGGAGGACTGGGACGGTTGGAAGGTCCTTACCCAGCGTCTGGGCAAGAAGATCCAGCTCGTCGGCGACGACCTCTTTGTTACCAACACTCAGCGCCTGAAGAAGGGCATTGAGGTTCACGCTGGTAACTCCATCCTCATCAAGGTCAACCAGATTGGTACCCTGACCGAGTCCCTCGAGGCTATCGAGATGGCTAAGCGCGCAGGTTACACCGCAGTTGTCTCCCACCGTTCCGGTGAGACCGAGGACACCACCATTGCTGACCTTGTTGTTGCAACCAACGCTGGTCAGATCAAGACTGGTGCACCTGCTCGTACCGAGCGTGTTGCTAAGTACAACCAGCTTCTCCGCATCGAGGATGACCTCGCTGAGGGTGCTGAGTACCTGGGCATGGACGCTTTCTACAACCTTCGCTAAACCCGCAGATTGTGGGCTAGACGGCTCGCGTCCAGCTCGACCGAGCTGCAACGCCGTTTAGACTGCTAGAAGCTACGAAGCCGCATCTCATTTGAGGTGCGGCTTTTTTGTGTGCGCGGGTGCTGCGCGGGCGCTGCAGCGCGAACGTCGGGTGCAAGTGCGGCGCGGGTCCGGGTGCGGGTGTGGGTCTGTGAGCGGCTGCATGACCTGCGGGTTTCTCGCCACGTCCGATGTTTGTAGCAGGTGTAAGGATCCCGTAGGCGCATCCGAACCTAGTTTGAAACACCCGAACACACCTATGTCGGATAATCTGCTGAAAATGCGTATACATTTCGTGCAAAACGCTTATCTCATGCAGAATATCGTTATTAGATGTGTTTTTTATCCTTGATTTTGCAGATTATCCGA
This sequence comes from uncultured Atopobium sp., assembly GCA_937935155.1. GTDB lineage: Bacteria > Actinomycetota > Coriobacteriia > Coriobacteriales > Atopobiaceae > Lancefieldella. The sequence goes on from CALGXY010000084.1 coordinate 2,669, forward strand.
CATAGATGTGTTTGCTTAACTCTGAAATTTAGGGTAATTAAATCTTTGATATATCTTCATTCATAATTATGTATATCAGATAGAAATTATGCATAATAGTGAATTGAGCGTACGTGATTAAATTCAAATTCTATAACCAAAGCTGCTCCACGATGTATTTGGGCTATTGAGTCTGGTTTTATCTGCAGTTTTTTGAGGATGTTCCGTCAGTCGATATAACGGCACCGCAGCATCCCACCGCGGTTATACTTGATATGTCAACTCTCAAGAATCCGAGGCGCCATGAACACCACATCAGAGCATGTAATACGCACAATCCTGGTTGGACAGTCGGGCGGGCCGACTGCAGCCATCAATGCATCGCTTGCGGGTGTTATTCGCGCAGCTCACGCCCAGGGCCTCCGAGTGCTCGGGATGCGCAACGGAATCCAGGGATTTCTTGAGGGCGGCGTCGTTGATCTGGTGGAAGCACTTGAACTTACAGCGTCTGAATCCGGATCGTCCAACCACGCATCCACAAATCCTGGCGAGAAGAACCTCCAGCTCCTAAGGAAAACGCCATCAAGCTGGCTGGGTAGCTGCCGCTTTAAGCTGCCGGAACTTGCTGACAACTCAGAATCCGCAGCCATCTCCCCTATCTACCAGCAGATTGATGCGCAGCTCAAGAAATACCAGGTAGATGCCGTGCTTTACATCGGCGGAAACGATTCCATGGACACAACGGACAAGTTGTCTCGATACTTTGCCCAGGTAGACAGTGCCGTTCGCGTTGTAGGCGTGCCAAAAACCATCGACAACGACCTCGAGGGCACCGATCACACCCCTGGCTTTGGCAGTGCGGCGCGATTCGTTGCGTCCGTAACCGCCGAGCTCATCCGCGACGGCGGCGTCTACAACAGCAAAAACGTCACGTTTATCGAAGCTATGGGTCGCGATGCAGGCTGGCTCACGGCGGCTGGTGCACTGGCGCAAGATATTTGCGGAACCGCCCCAGATTTTGTCCTTCTGCCCGAGATTCCGCTTGATGAACACGCACTACTTTCCGCCATTGAACAGCGACTTCGAGAGAAAAACAACGTAGTCGTGGTAGTCAGCGAGGGCGTCCATCACGCAGACGGTAGTTTCCTTTTTGATGCAAATTCTGTTGCAATTGATACGTTTGGACACCTTGCAGCTCAATCCGGAACAGCACAATACTTGTCGCAGCTAGCCAAGGATCAGCTGGGCGTAAAGTCTCGCGGTATTGAACTCAATACGCTGCAGCGCTGCGCTTCGCATGCTGCTAGCAAGGTTGACTTGGACGAGGCTGAGGAGCTGGGAACAGCAGGAGTTGAAGCTATTCTCCAAGGTAAAACGGGTATTATGGTTGGCGTTCAGCGAACTTCAGATACGCCTTATGCTACGAAAATTCGCACGACCCCTGTCGCCGACGTTGCTAACAAGGTAAAGCTTGTACCTCGAGAAATGATTTCCGAAGACGGTTTCAATGTTACCGACGCCGCCCTAACCTACTTGCGTCCTCTTGTCGTAGGCATGGAGGAGCCGATTTCTACCGACGGACTTCCCCGTTTTCTTGCGGAGTTATCGTAGCGATTCGTTGCGGGCGCGACAGTACCGTGCGGATGCGACAGTACCGCGCGGACGCAACAGCGCCGTGCGGACGCGTGCAATCCGTTGCGGATGGGTGTGAGCCGCGGCTCACTACTCCCCGAGGAACCTTACCTCAGGGTGAAGCTCGACATCAAACTGACGCTTGACCTCGGCTTGAACATGTTCAATAACTGCATGAACCTCAGCAGCGGTAGCGTTATCGTAGTTGACCACAAAACCAGCATG
>CALGXY010000085.1:0-1029 GCA_937935155.1 uncultured Atopobium sp.
TGGTTCACGCGCTTTTCTGCGAGGTTAATCCAATTCCTGTCAAGGCCGCTCTGGCTCGTATGGGATTTATGGAAGAGAATTATCGTCTACCTCTGTGGAAGATGACTGATGAGCACGCTGAGGTGCTTGAAAACGCTATGAGAAAGGCTGGTCTTCTTGATGCCTAGTGCAGTAGTAATTGGTACCGGCAAGATGGGAAAGCTCATTGAGCAAACCCTGATTGCTCACGGCTTTGAGGTACTTGGTGCGTTTGGTCACGAGAATATCAATCAGCTGAATACCGTTGAGCAGACGCCTGATGTGGTTGTGGATTTCTCTGGCGTTGCTGCCTTTGATACTGTTGTCGGTTTTGTACGTGAGCGCGGGTGCGTACTTGTTTCTGGCACCACGGGTTTCTCGCCAGAGCAGCTTTCAGAGCTGAAGCAGCTGGGGGAGAGCGTGCCGGTGATTCACGCGGCAAACTATTCGGTGGGCGTTGCCGTGTTGAGGCGTGCGGTTGCTATGGCTGCTGAGGCGCTTGATGGCTGGGACACCGAGATTGTGGAGACGCATCATAACCAGAAGGTTGACGCTCCGTCCGGCACAGCAAAGCTGCTGCTCGCCGCTATTGATCCTGAGGGAACTCGCCCCGTTGTTTCTGGTCGCGAGGGTTTCTGTGGAGCTCGCACTAAGGACGAGATTGGCGTGTTTGCTCTCAGAGGCGGCACGGTGGCCGGCACTCATGAGGTGCATTTCTTTGGACAGGATGAGGAAGTTTGCCTGACTCATCGCGCAACTTCTCGTCAGATTTTTGTGAACGGTGCCGTTGCGTGCGCTGAGAAATTGCTTACAAAAGCTCCAGGTTTTTATACCTTTGAAGAGTTGATTTTTGGATAAAACGCACGCACTGGTCCATCTGGGCCAGTGCCTGTTTGGTTGAGAAAGGACGCGCATGGACGCCCAGGAAATTATTAACTACATTGCCACTTCAGAGAAGAAGACTCCTGTTAAGCTCTACGTCAAAGAGCGTGAGGGCGCTTCTGTGTCTTA
>CALGXY010000086.1:0-5135 GCA_937935155.1 uncultured Atopobium sp.
TAGCGGGGCGCCTAGCGTGCGCCTGATTTCTGCAAAGAATCTGTGGATTTGCCTGATTTTGCAAAAGAATCGGTGGCTCAAATACTGTTACTGTCTTAGCAAACGTAATAAGTTATTTTGTTATTCAACGCTTGCAAAGAAAAAGGACTTCTCAAAGGCCAGGTAAGCATTTTAAGAAGTCCTAGACAGTCTCAAAGGGTAGCTGCAAAGGCAGCTACCCTGCGAGGTGTATCTTTAAGTATACGTAGAGGTCAAGATGATTACAATTAGTTTTGTTGGTCTTCTTGTAGCTATTATCGCTGGTACGATTGTCGGTCAGCTAATAATTTCTTTAATTGAAAAGAGACAGTAGGTTTTGAAGTGTGTCTGGCCATGAGTCGCCTCCCCGCTGTAGAATCGTTATAGTTTCGGTGCTGAAGTCCATGGGAGGTGTGAGTGGTTGAGTCTTTAAAACTATTCGTTCGGACCTACGTGTATTGGGTAGGGCTCATCCTCGGCTTTGCGATAGTGCCCGGTTCCCTGCTCTTCACCGGTGGAGTCGCCCCGGTGAACACCCCATCGTGGCTTACCCCTCTAGCAGGACTGCTACTTTTTATCATTGATAGGCCATCAACATGGGAGACGCCGCTCTGTCGAGCATTACTGATCCGCGTATTGGGTACAGGGGTTGCGGCCATCGCGTTAGTCGCTTTTGATACAGTTGCTTCCACCCACTATGGATCTCAACATTGGAGTGAGACGCTCCTATCTCTCGGTCTCGGCTGGATTGCCTTCACGGTCATGGCAGGACGGATGCTCATGAGGAGCTCAGCCCGATTTGCCACGCCTACTTTCACGAACAGGGATGCGATCCGTACGTACACGACATGGATTGGAATCTGCTTCGGGATTTTCTATATCCCCGCCACGGGGCTCGCCGCAGCTGGCACTCTTTTGATGGTATTTCCACTTTATGGAACGTTTCTCACCGGCCTGGTTCTTTTGATTGTTGACCCGCCACAACGATGGCCGCAACGGAGAGTGAGAGCACTGTGGATACGACTCTTGTCAAGCGGGGCAGCAGCATTACTACTTGCTGTCACGAACTCGTTCTATCGCAGTACTGACACACACGAGATTTTCGTTGGGGACTGGCTGGGAAACCTGCTCTTCTGCGTAGGCGCTTGGGCACTTTATGCCGCAGTGGCTGGGGCCGCGTATCTTATGCGTGGCCCCAGCCACGAAGCAGATGACAACCTCAGTAGATGAATTCAGCTAGAGCTTGTCCTTTGCGGTTCCTCCGTCGCTACACAGGTCGGAGTAGTTGCAGTTGTTCGGCAGATCATTGGGGATGGTCAAACCTTGAAGTCCGCTGTGATTCAAAAGCCCTTCTCGCCAGATGACGAGAAGGGCTTTGTTTGTGCGAAAGCGCTGCTATTGGACGGGGTTTCTCGCCAGGTGGCGGGCGCGCTCAGTGCGAGCTCGGCGGGAGCCTGCGCAGGGCAGCTTCGTAGATTTTTCAGAGTCGATTGATCCAAAACCCGGGTAATTATGTGTCCAGTCAATCCAAAAGTGAGGTAATTATGTGCCGAAAGGCACATAATTAGGTGGGTTTTGGATCAAAATCGGGTTTCTCGACACATAATTAGGGTCGTGTCCCGAAAAGTGGTGTAAGCAAGCATTTCAGTCATTTAAAAGAAGTGCGGTTATTTCCTAAAATATAGTCACCAAAACCAATTCAGAAAGGAAATAACCGCAATGCAAACTTTACACGAAACTGAACTCACCTACACCCAAGATCACAAATTAGATCTCAATGGTATAGCACGAACACTGCTTGAAGACTTAGTAAATACCGTAATGGTTGAACAAGTAGAAGAGCTTGGTTGTGTTCGCAATGGATACCGTGAGCGAAAGCTTGTAACGTCAGTTGGAACTCTTACCTTAAAAATACCTAAACTCCGCGAAGGAACCTATTTTCCTGACGATATCGTAAGCAAGTGGAGCAGATGTGATACAGCTCTTGCAAGCTGTATCTGTGATATGTGGACTCTAGGCATCTCAAATAGAAAGGTAGAAAAAGCACTGAGTGAGCTTGGTGTTGAAAAGATTAGTAAAAGTAGAGTCTCGAGACTTGTTAGGTCTTTAGATGAAGAGGTAGATGACTTAAGACACGGCTCTTTGTCTTTTGACAGATGGCCTTACCTTTGGCTTGATGCAACCTATATTCCTATAAGAGAAGCAGGACATACAACCAAGCGTGCTGTCGTTATTGCTATAGCTGTAAACACAGAAGCTAAAAGACAAATCATAGGGCTTGAGTGTATAGATACCGAGTCTTATCTGTCCTGGAAAGACTTCCTTATCTCTTTGAGAGAGCGAGGACTGAGTGGAGTGAAACTTGTTATCTCTGATGCCCATGCAGGTCTTGTAAGAGCAATCGGTGAGGTACTCACAGGCGCTGCCTGGCAAAACTGTCTTTGTCACCTAGAGAGAAATGTCTTTGATAGATGTAGAACAAAAGCTCAGGGCAAAGCAGTTATTGCTGCTATGAAGCATACCTTTGAAGCTACTGATACTGATTTGGTGCGTACAGGCTTTGAACACCTCTATGAAGTGTATGAAAAGATAGACCCAAAAGGAGCACGTCTTCTAGAAGAGTCAGAGCCATATGTACTAAATTACCTAGACTTTCCAAAAGAACACGCTCACTGGATACGTACAAACAATCTTTGTGAAAGACTCAACAAAGAGATAAAGAAGCGTACACGCATCGTTGGAGTATTTCCCTTAAAACAAGCAATGCTTCGCCTTGTAGGAGCGGTATGTATCAATCAAAACGAAGAGTGGTTTGTAGCAACGCATTTCATGGATAAACACTCTCTTCTCTTTGAAGAGTGTCCTAAGAGAGAGCAATGTACACAAGAGACTATCGACCACCTCTTACAAGTGATTGATAGCGACTTTAAAGTTTGTAGAGAGGTGGCATAATGTAGGCTAGAAGGCAGTAAGGAAATAGCCTTACACCACTTTTTGAGACGTAACTTTACTTAAAGATTTGATATTACTAAAAGCCCAGTTGGCGTTAATCAAGCGACACATTGCTAAATCAAAATCACTCAAAATTGTCATGCATAAAGATTAAAACCTCCAACTAAACGGCTTTTTTACCTTTTTGGGGCTACAATCGTCTTAAAAACGCCAACCCTATGACTTTCAGTCAAATTAACGTGCAAATCATTCGACGCGCCACCTTTTGAGGCGTGCCAACCTCCCGATAAGTCACTTTCAGCAGCACAAGCAAAAGAGCCGCTGACTTCAGCGGCTCTTTTGCTCTTTTGCTCTTTTGCTTTGCTGCTTGCAGGTACGTAGGCTACTTAGTACTTGAAGAACTGTCGCTTGTACCTGTGCCAGTGGTTGTACCCGTGGTGCTAGTTGTGGTGTTCTTCTTTGTTGAAGAATCTCCACCAACAATACCGCCAAGCACACGAACTGGCGTAAATGATGTTGCAATCTGGTCTCGTAGCTCTTTCTGAATAGTATCGTTTGCACCAGTAATGACCATGGTGATATTTACTCCATCAGAAGACTGTGTCTTTGAGAACGTAAAAGTAAAGATAGGTGTTGCATCTCCGCCAGGTTTAAGGAATCCGAAGAGCTGAGATTTCTGAAGCTCACCTTGGTCATTTCTGTGAACACTGACGTGATAGACAACGGTATTGATTCGTGGGTTGAGCAGCGCGTTAATAGCAAATGCCTGAGCCTGGACACTGGATCCCGCATAGCATTCAAGCACGTCTTTTGAGGTCGTATCGGTAACTGTTACCTCAACGCGACCAGTGTTCTCGTCAGCTTCCTGAACCGAGAAATCCTCGGGGAACTGCGTAAATCCATTACCCCATTCAACACCGCCGCGCAATGCAGATGCAACAGATCTCACCGTAACTGATTCGGTTAGATTTGCTGTGTTAGCTCGGCGAATAACACCACAAGAGACCTGCATCAGAACAACGATTACCAGGAAAACCAAAACAAAAAGGACTGCCGTCTTTGTAATGACCTTCTCGATATTTGAGCCCGAAGGATCAGATCCCGAAAGTGGATCAACGTCCACCGCCGCAGCTCCACCCTGTCTGCGAGCACGCTCTAGAGCTGCGCGCTCCTCGTTAGGATGACCCGTCTCGTCTACCTTGGTAAACAACTCTTCAGCTGCGTCAGCATCAAGCGCGCCCTTCTGGCGGCGCGCGAAACGTGAACGTTCTGCATCATCTTTAGCCATGTAGCTCTCTCATTCAACCTGCATAAACACACTTAAAAGCGTGCGATGCGTTGACTTTTGCTCTTTAGTTCCACCCGTAGGTTTACAAGCTGCAAGTCGCAGACCGCAAGTTACAAACCGCAAACCTGCAGTTAAGCGCATCACGAGAAGAACGATTGCTGCCGCAAACCGCAGTTCGCAAAGCACTTAAGGCTCTATTTTACCGCCTTGCGATGTTTGGTGCACCACCAAACTGCATTTGATAGTAATGAGCGTAGATTCCGCCCTTTTCGAGCAGCTCATCATGAGTTCCCCGCTCAACTGCACGACCGTGGTTGATGGTAATAATTTCATCAGCACCCATAATGGTCGAGAGTCGATGGGCAATGACCAGCGTAGTTCTGTTCTTAGCCAGCTCGGAAAGGGACTCCTGAACCGCGCGCTCGGACTCGTTATCCAGAGCGGAAGTAGCCTCATCCAAAATGAGTAGCGGCGGGTTCTTCAGGAATACACGCGCAATGGAAATGCGCTGCTTCTGTCCGCCAGAAAGTTCAGAGATCTGACGGTCGGCGAAGTCTGCCATCTTCATCTTGTCGAGTGCCTCCATCGCAAGCGCGCGATCCTCCTTGCCGGGGCGGTGAACGAGCCCCAGATGGGCATAGCGCCCCATGAGCACGACATCGAAGACCGTCGTTGGGAAGTCCCAGTGCACCGAGCCGCGCTGCGGCACATAGGCGATCTGTTTGTGCACGGCAGAGAGCGGCTTTCCCCAGAGCAGCACCGCACCCGAGACGGGCTTAAGGAGCCCGAGGATCCCCTTCAGCAGGGTGGATTTGCCCGCGCCGTTCGGCCCTGCGATCGCACAGCGCACGCACTCCGGCACGTCGAGGTCGATGTC
>CALGXY010000087.1:0-15606 GCA_937935155.1 uncultured Atopobium sp.
ACCACACGATCTTCTCCCCAACTATAGACTTTCCGCCTCAATCAAGCTGCCCAACATAGGCACCGTTGCAACTTACTGGAAAAAGCAGCTCAATCCCCTGCTAAACGTCGCTCTAAAAGATCAGATAGTTGTGGATTGTCGCTCGGGAGAATACAGAAAGATGTGGACGCCTTCAGCAAAGCACCCTTGTGAGCTGCTGCAAGTTGTTGTACAGCGAGAAGATCCTTGTACGGGAAAGCGCAGCGTTGTGTCGCATAATGCAAAACATATGCGTGGCGTACTGGCAGGCGCCCTCTTTGAACAGCGAGCAAACGGAAAGCTCTCTGAAGAAGTCAGCGTATCTCAAATTGTAGAAATTGCGAGTAATCTACCAGGCGTCATTGATGTTGATGTAAGCACAGCAAATGCTTCTGGAGAAGCAACGCTTACGCTTGTAACTGGTTGCTAGTCAAAACTAAGCCAAAACCTTCAAAATAGACTTGCATATTTTTATGCAGGTCTATTTATTAACGAATCTCAATTTCTCTGATGAAATAAAACGCCTATTTAGCAGAAAACTTCTGTTTGACCTGCCTCATCAGCCACTGGAACACCATAACTACAACAATTGTGACTGCAAAGACAAAGATGCCTCGTACAAAAGCATTTCCAAGCAAGCTGTATGGGAATCGACCAAGTCTTAGTCCCAAGAAGTTAATAACAGGAATCTGGAACAGATAGACTCCTAAAACACCAGCAGATACCGTGCTGATGCGCTTCTTGACAGCATCAGAAAACTCCTGCAACTTTGGCTCAAGGTTCAGCACAAACAGGAACAAAGATGCCGCTTGCGCTAAACAGAGGAAGTTTCTGATGGTAATGGGATAACTCTGATACGTCATTTCTGGAGTTAATGGGGTTCCAAAGTTGTTAGCAATAAGTCCCCAGCCAAACATAGCCGCAGATGAAAGCAAGAAAATTACAGCAAGCACAAGATTGTTTTTAGTAAATTTTGGAAGCTCGTCGTAATACGTCTTAACGTAATATCCCAGCAGATAGTAGAAAAGGCCATCGCTGTTAAACGCAGCCCATCTAAACAGCTGATCAAAGTAAACACCACGAACGCCAATGAACTCAAGTAGCGGCAAACCAAAGCTCACAAAGAGCGTGAGCGCCATAACATAGAGCAGGGTTTCTTTCTTTTGAATTACCAAAGAAAGCACAGGTGTCAAAAGATACAGATACAAAATGGTATAGATGAACCAAAGCGTGCTATTAACGTTATTGGTTAGAAAGCGCTTTACAAAATCAGCAACACCAGCGCTTGCCGCAACCTCTTCGGCGCCCCAAAACTTTGTAGGAAAAAGCACGTACATCAGATACACCACTACGCTGCCAAAAATGAGCGCCATCAGCGTCTTTCTTGCACGCTTCATAAAAAATGTTTTTGTGGAGTATTTACTTCTATACCCAAGCAGATTCATACCACTCAGCATAAAAAAGATGGGTACCGCGTAAATAAACGCAGCTTGCAGAGCTAAAGAGAAAGCCCATGTTTTAGTGTGCGCAAGAGAAAAAACGTTGAGCGAGGTATGTAACATAACAACAGCAATACCTGCCAAAATGGTAAGAACATCTGCAAAAACAAATCGTTTCTTAACGGTAGTTGCTTTTGAAGAAACTGTAGCTTTTTCCACGGACTTCTCCCCAAATCAATCAAACTTCCTCTATGCTTAGTATACGAAAAGTACCAGCAGGAAAGAGGCATCATGGCAAATGTCGTTGACTATCTACACTGGCGCGGCGATCTGACGTTTGAGAATGACCCTTTTAACAACGTCGATAACCTGATTCTCTCAATTCTTTCCTATCTGGGATTTGGCGGTGTCGTGCCTTCTGAACGTAGCGAGAAGCGCGTTCAGCTTGGTGACGCTTGCGCCAAAATGCTGGAGAAACTTAAAGATGACCCGTCTCTTATCACAGGATTTTCTCGCGTTGATGGAACCTTCCTTGAGGCACTGGTTAACGCTCCCCGCTTTGCCAACATTGAGCTTGGTCGCTATGTAGACCGCATTAATGTCGAGAAAAACCTGCAGTTTGCAGCGTTTACCGCTTATCTTCCTACGGGGCAGATGTTTGTTTCTTTTAGAGGAACTGACGGCACGCTCGTTGGCTGGCGAGAAAACCTTAACCTTAGCTTCCAGGTTACGTCCGCTGATAAGTCGGCGGCACTATACCTTGAGAAACGTATTCGCGAACATCTTGCAGCAGGCAATAGCACTACCTGCGCAAATGTTATGGTTGGTGGCCACTCTAAGGGCGGCAACCTTGCGGCATATGCAGCAACAGTCTGTCCTGAAGAACTACTCGGCGCAATTGATCGCGTCTGGAGTAACGATGGACCTAATATGTGTCCAGAAATTCTTCCCACCACAGCCCACAAGGTGCTTGGAGATAAATACATCAGAATTTTGCCTGAGTTTAGTGTAGTTGGCATGATTTTTGATGATCCTGCTGTTCCAAAGCTCATCGTTAAAAGCTCCGAGACAGGTATGATGGCTCACGACGGTGTTTCATGGCAGGTCATGCGCGACACCTTTGAGTTTGTTGATGACTTCCAGCTTGAATGTAAAAAGATTAACGAGGCGTTTAGCAATTGGTATAAAGAACTCCCACTCTCTGATCGAGAGCACTTTACCAATGAGCTCTTTGACGCCCTCTCTGCAGGCGGAGCAGTCTATTTCAGCGACATTATTAGCTCGCCCGCAAACTTACAGCCTGTTGTTGCAGCGCTCACTAAAACAGAAAAGCAAACCAAAGAGATCTTCTTTGACCTCTTTAGTTCGCTTGTCAATGCATCCGCAACATCTTTGATTGAAAACATCACTGAGTCTTCTCAGATTTCTCAGCTAACTTCTGCTATCTCAGAAAGCTTTGCTAAACTGGATAAAGCCCAGAAGGAACTTACGAAAGGTTCTCCTTCTTCAGACCAGTAAGGCTAATCACAATTGAAGAGACAATTGAGATAACTATTGATCCCAGGATAGCGGTGCCTAAAGAATCAATAGCAACGCCCGCATGCAGCAAATTCCTAGAAATAAAACTTGAAAGCTCAAGCATAAAAGCATTGATAAAGAGCGAGAAAATACCTAGGGTCAGCACGTTAATAGGCAATGAGAGTAGCTTAACAACAGGCTTAATGCCCGTATTGACTGCTGCGAGTACTAACGAGAACAGAATAGGACCTGCCCACGAGCCTCCCACAATAGTTAGACCTGGAATTAAGGTGCAGGCCACCAACGTAGCAACAGTAGTTACAAGCCATGTTGCAACAAATGTCATACTAACCTCTCTTTGAAAAAAGCCCGGCAGAGCCGGGCTTAACGTGCACTTTTATGTAAGCTGTTAGCTTACTCGCCGAAGCCGTTGTCAACGAGAGCAATGAGAGCGTCAAGAGCTGCCTGCTCATCAGCGCCGTCACATGCAATCTCAATCTTGGTGCCAGTACCAAGACCAGCAGCAAGAATCATCATGATGGACTTAGCGTTAACTGGTGCGGAGTCCTTGTCAACATTCTTGATGGTGACGTTGCTCTCAAACTTCTTTGCCTCAGAAACAAAGACGGATGCTGGACGAGCGTGAAGACCAGTTGCATTGATGATAGTAGTCTGCTTTGAAACCATAAGTGGACTCCCCTTCCGGAAACCAAAAATCTACTCGAGAGTTATTCTCGATTAATCGTTACTATCGTAACAAAACATAACGTATTATATCCAATCTTATTTCCAGAAAGAACCAAATTAGACTATGATTTGCTCAAAAACAGGGTAAAAATAAAAAGTCGGAACTCTTATAGGAGGTTCACCATGGCTGAAAACGATATCCAAAACTCTAAAACCGAGGATTTGGACACAATAGATACTCAAACAACAACTTCTGATGAACAGAATGAGTCTGAGAACACACCTGAAGTCAGCAAGTCCCAGGACATTCAAAAGATTGCCAAAGACACTACTCAGGTTGTAGCAAAGGGCGTAAGCAGTGCGTTTGAGAGCGCCACAACCGCTGTTGCAGAAGGTTTCCAGGCTACCAAAGAAGTCCACAACGCTGCCAAAGAGACAAACTCTGCAAAGCAAGAGCTTAAGCAGATGCAAGAACACCTTGCTCAAGACAAGCAAGACTTAGAGCACAGAGACTACGTGCAGAGTTCGTTTGATCAAATAATTGCTGAGCAAGAGAAAATTTTTGCAGAGACCGCTCAGGTCATGAGTGATCAATCTACGCAAGTGGATCTTCTCACGGTTAAGAAAAACCAGCTTATTCAGAAGCTTGAACAGCAAAAAGTTGACGACGAAGCAAAGATTAAGCCTTACAAAGAAGTTGCTGCCACAGCAAAAGGCAGGCTGGATGATATCTCAAAGACAATCTCCGAGGCGCAGCGTGGTGTTAAAAACGCCGAGGCTCAGCTTAAAGAAGTTACCGAGAAACGCGATGCTGCTGTAGCGTCTGCAAATAAAGCACTGGAAAACTCCCAGGCAAGACAGCTTTCTCTGAGAGAAGAGCTTGCTGGTCTTAAGACAGACCCTGCCGCTAATCACGATGCAATTGTTCGCATTGAGGAAGACCTTAAGTCAGAGCTTGCTCGTGCAGAGCAGGCTCAAAAGCAAGTTGAGGAACTACAGAACTCTTTCCAGTCTTCACTTGAGATGGCACAAACGCATTACTGGACCCAGGGCAAATCGTTGGAGTCCTCAGAGTCTTCTATTGATGCGGCTCGCAAAGATTATGAGCAGAAACAACAAGAATATGACGCCGTAGTAGCTGAGGCTAATGCTCGTCAGAGGATTCTGAGCAAAGATATAGAGGGCCTTGAAGAGAAAATTAAGACAGCCAAGGAACTCTTTAACGAAGCAGCAGATAAACATGATGAAGCACAGTCAGTCATTGATGATGCTAAAGAAATTCATGCAACACCAGAAATTACTGAGCAGCTCAGAAAGTCTGTTGACGAGCAGGTAATTAACATCAATACCAAGCAGCTCACCCTTAAAGAGCTTATTACTGGCGAGAAAATCCTTCGAGAGACAACTCGTGGTCAGCGCATTGGCTTCATCATTGTTGTTCTTGGCATGATAGCGATTCTTTCGTCTTTTGTATGGCTGATTTTTAACTGGTAATTTAGTCTTTGCCCAGACAAATCATCGTATGAAAAAAGTGCTCACAATACTGTGGGTACTTTTTCTACATCTAAACTCTCAAGTTAAACGTAAGGATCATGGTCACGTAACCAAACTCGCTAAATGATGATCATGGCATCACCAAATGACAAGAAGCGGTACTTCTCGTCAATAGCACTTTGATAGGCGTTCATAATCTGCTCGCGCGTTGCAAACGCAGAAACCAGCATCATCAAAGTTGAACGTGGAACGTGGAAGTTGGTCACCATGGTGTCTACCACGTGGAACGTAGAGCCCGGCATCAGATACAGGTTGGTGGTTGCGTTTTCTCGGGCAACCATATCGCCTTTATGAGTCACTGCAGCAGAGTCTTCTGCCTCCTCAAAGCGACGGGCAACAACAGGAGGCTCAGCTGCAGGAATCTGATTATCCCAAGCACTTTCAAGCGAGCGAACACTGGTAGTACCAATGGCAATAACCTTATGACCAGCGGCTTTGGTAGCCTTTACTGCTTCTACAACTTCTGGAGCTACGTGGTAGCGCTCGGTATGAATGACATGCTTAGTAGGATCGTCCTCTGTTACCAATCTGAAGGTATCAATACCCACCTCTAGCTCAACAGATGCCCACTGGACACCCTTTGCTTTGATGGTTTCAATGAGCTCAGGAGTAAAGTGAAGACCCGCGGTAGGAGCTGCAGCAGAATGCTCGTCCTGCATAGCGTAGACCGTCTGGTACTTCTCTGGATCTCCCTCGTACTGTGTAATATACGGAGGCAGTGGAACGTGGCCCGCCTCATGAATAGCCTCGTCAAGAGTGCGATCTCCCTGTGCTTCAAAACGCACCAGGCGACCTCCCCTGTTGTCGTCAACAAAGTCCACAATGGTGCCCGTCAACACAACAGGAGCTGAGTCAGGAGCATGCAAACCACCTGCACGGTACTCAATTACCGCACCAGGTTTAAGGCGTTTACCAGGATTTACCAGACACTCCCATACACTACCCAAAGCATCAATGTCTTCTCGACGCTTTAAAAGCAGCGTTTCTGAGACGCCGCCCGTATTTTGCTTTTTACCTACAAGGCGAGCTGGCATAACGCGCGTCTGATTAACTACAACCAAATCGCCCGGCTCAAGATACTCCACAATATCGGTGAAGTGCTTGTGCTCTATGCGGCCATCTTCTCTATGCAGCACCAAAAGCCTACAAGAGTCTCTTGGCTCAGCAGGAGCTTGTGCAATACGTTCTTCTGGAAGGTTGTAATCAAAATCGTCAGTTCGCATGACGTGCTGCCTTTCTTGCGTCACGAGCTTCATGACGCTCTATCTGAGCCTCGGCCGCAGAATATCTGCAACCGCAATAATTTTGTCGATACATACCAAGCTCACGAGACTCTTTTGTAGCCTCTGGGTAAAACGGGCGGAAATCTCTCCATACAGGCGTCAACCCATGAGCATGCGCAATGGACACCAGCTCATCCTCGCACGCATCAAAAAGCTGATAGGGCGAGACAGCCAGTGTTGTAGAAACGTATTCAAACCCGCGCTCAGCCGCCACACGACAACTCTCTGCCAAGCGGATTGCGTAACAAGCACGACAGCGACGATCTCGCTCAAATCCCTGAGGGGCCACAGCTCGCTCCCACTGCTCTCGCGGATCTCCTGCCACAATCACCTCAACATGAGCCTCTTCTTGAGCCCACGTAAGTAATGTCTGCAGACGCCTATCGTGCTCTTCAACTGGCTGAATATTAGGATTAGTCCAGCAGATGGTTGGCTCAAAGCCCTCTTCCCTCAGATGTTTTAAAGGTTCAAGTGAGCATGGACCACAGCATGCATGGAGCAGCAGCGGTGTTCCCGGCTCTACTGAAAGAGTCTCAATTGACTGAAGCATGTTTGAAGCCATTAGTTCTTCTCGCCTTGTGCCTTATAACATTTCCAACCTACTATAGCGCAGGCAGCAAGGCATACAAAAATGGTAACAACACTTGCTTCAATACCGTAGGCGCCACCCGAGATAAACTCAGATGCTGCAGGATACGCTGTTAAGAGCGTGGTAGGAAGAAGCGTAGTGGTAACCGAGATACCCAGAATAGGACCGGTTACAAAGTTCCAGATAAAGTGCATAGCAATGGTCATGAGCAGATTATCGGTAAGCCAAAACACCAAGCCATAAAGAATGCCCATCAAAAAGACTGAGATTGCTGCGGCAATAGAGATGTTAGGCGTTAGTCCATACGTTGCGGTAAAGAGCACTGCTTGAAGCACAAGCGCTACAGGGAAAGAACTCTTAGCTGCAACACCAGTTTGTAGGTAACCTCTAAACAATATTTCTTCTGCAGCAGACTCAATAAGGGTTGCCACAAGTAAGAAGAGAGCAGCAAAAATGTTATAGGAAGCGTTGAAGTTAAAATCAAAGCCTTCAATGAGCATGATAGAGCCAAAGGTAAACAGCACCATCAAAAAACCAAAGGTAACTCCGCGCATAAATCCTGGCCAGGAGCTCACTCGAAGACCCAAAGACCTAAAATCTCGCTTATTGACGCGGGTAATCCACACAAGAATCAAGCCACCTGCCAACATGCTTCCAAGAAGACCCAACACGGCTGGAAGGATGTCATTGGGTGGGAGCTCTCCCATAACCATCAGCGGAATATGACACACAAACATAAGTAAAAGTGCAAGGTCAGCCACAAGGAAGGGCGTCACCACAGACTTTGGTGGATCCTTTAGAACAAACTCAAGGCTTGTCTTTGGCTTTTTTCTTCCCACAAACTCTCCTTACATAATTTCTACTCACTATAGTATCGACTTCTGAATCTATTCGTGTAGTGAATCAAAAAAGATTAGAATAAGAAGATAATTTGCTTAAATCTACTAATTCCAACTGCGAGGTATCCATGGCCGAAAGCTACGACATGAACAACCGCCCTCATTTTCCTAAGCGCGCTGTCATTACCGGTGGTATGCCCTATGGTAATAAAAATCTCCACTTCGGACATATTGCAGGCGTCTTTGTCCCAGCAGATTTCTTTGCTCGTTTCTTAAGAGATCGAATTGGCCAGAAAAACGTTTTGTTTATCTCGGGAACTGATTGCTATGGCTCTCCTATTGCAGAGGGCTATCGCAAAAAGGTTGAAGAAGAGGGCTACGAGGGTACCATCCTTGATTACGTTAATCATAATCACAACCTGCAGAAAAGCGCTCTTAACGCCTACAATATCTCGCTTGATTTCTACGGCGGTTCCGCGCTAGAACCCGCTGCAAAGATCCACGAAGAGATGGCTGACAGCATCATGCACCGCCTCTACGAGCGCGGTAAACTTTCCAAGCTCTCAACTAAACAGTTTTACGATACCGAGGCTCACACATTCCTTAATGGTCGCCAGGTCAATGGACGTTGCCCTATTAAGGGCTGCAAGTCAGAGAAGGCTTATGCAGAAGAATGCGACCTGGGTCATCAGTTCAACCCAGAGGAGCTCATTGCCCCTGTTTCGCAGCTCACCGGCACCACGCCAGAGCTTCGTCCTGCACCAAGCTGGTACTTTGACCTGCCACAATACAAAGAGTTTCTAAACAACCTGGTAGAAAAGTGGAAGAACAACCCACAGATTCGCTCAGTTGTTACCTCTACCGTTCAAGAGACTCTGACCGAGCCTATTATCTACATTCAAAATTCCTTCCGCCAAGACTTTGACGGCGTTGCCTCTTCCCTCCCAGCTCATAGTGTCATTGAGCCAGAAGGTAATGCATCTTCCTTCTCAGTTGTCTTTGAAAATTGGCAAGACAGAGATGAAGCTCGCGAGAAACTCAAAGAGGCTGGAATTCGCTTTAGAACAAGCAAGACCCTTCTGCCTTACCGCATGACGGGCAATATTTCTTGGGGCCTTAAGTCTCCAGACATTGAAGATCTCAAAGACCTTACCATCTGGGTTTGGACAGAGTCACTCTGGGCTCCTATCACCTTCACACGTGCTGCTCTTTCTGAAGACGCCAGCAATGGTGGATCTCGCTATTCTTCTGACGAGTGGCGCGATTGGTGGTGCAGCGATGATGCGGCCGTCTACCAGTTTATTGGTCAGGACAACATCTTCTTCTATTGCATTGTCCAGAACCCACTGTGGGATGCGCTCGATTGGGGTCTTATCACCGATACTCCAGTTGCTAACTACCACATTCTCTTTATGAACAAGAAGGCTTCCAGCTCTGGTGCTATCAAGCCTCCAATGGCCGAGGAACTCCTTGAGTTCTACACTCCAGAACAGCTCCGCGCTCACTGGCTCTCGCTTGGCCTTGATCAGCGCGCCGTGTCCTTCTCGCCAAAGGCTTTTGATACCTCTGTATCCAGGAAGGGTAAAGACGGCGAGCCAGATCTTCTGGTAAAGGATGATCCTCGCGTTGTTGATCCAGCGCTCAAAGAGTCAGCATTTCTCACTAACATCTTTAACCGCATGGCTCGTAGCTGCCTGTATGGTGCAGCCAATGCGTGTGGTGGTCACCTGCCTATCAGTGAGCCTCACCAGGAAGTTATCGATGCTGCTCAAGAGGTTCTGCTGAAGTACGAGCAGCTTGCATACGGCTTTGACGCACACTCTGCACTTGCCGCTGTTGATGAGTACGCTCGCGCAGAAAACAAGCGTTGGGGCGAGGCTTCCAAGGCCGCTCAGGGCAATGATGAAGCCTATGACCAGGCACTTGCTGATGCATTCTATGCACTCAAGACCATCACGCTGCTTATGCACCCGGCTGTTCCGGAAGGCTGCGAGCGCATTGCAGATGCTCTCAACTTCCCACATGAGGAGTTCTTCTCTTGGGAGAACGCCTTTATGGGTCCAAAAGAGCTTGCAGCAAAGCTTGGCCAGAGCGCAGAGGAGCACCAGCTTGAAGAGCTCCCTCCTCGCTTTGACTTCTTCAAAGCACATCCCAGCCAAAAGAACTAAAACACGCAGCTAGGAGCATACGTGGTTGAGTTTCCACCCGTCTACCGCCCAAAACCTTATAGCAAGCCAACAGCACACCTGAAGAGCCATCTTCGGGTGTTGCTTGATGACGGCGCAGAAATTGCAACGTTTGTCTACACTCCCCACACCTCTGATGGCGAGAAACCCTGTGAAGACCTCGCTTCAACTGCGGCTTATTTAGCATCTGTTCCCGACGATATCTTTGCTACACCCATTGTTTTTCTCCACGGAAATGGAGAAGAGCACGGCATCTTTGGCACCATCATTGACGAAGTATGCAGCCGCGGCTACATCGCAATTGGTATTGATTCGAGAGATCAGGGGCTAAGTACTAGAGGAACGGCCACCTTTACCTACGAGCAGATGGCAGAAGATGCGTATGTTGTCCTGAAGCAGCTTGGTGTTTCATCTGCTCATATTGTGGGCTTTTCTGACGGAGCTATTCTTGGTCTTCTTCTGGCACGTGACTATCCAGACGTAGTTGTCTCTCTCGTATCTATCGGAGCAAATCTTGAGCCTGACACGTTAGGTGATATGACCTGGCTCTATGAAAGTATCGAGGGCAATAAACGTTGGGCAGCTCAAGGTTGGGAAGGCGCTGTTCTAGAAGATGGCTATCCCGTTCCCTCGCCTGCTGAGGCGGCTCGTATTGCAGAGCATCTGGAGCTCATGGTAGATAACCCTCATATTGACCCCGCGTCCCTTGAACACATCTCCGTTCCTGTTGTTGTCATGGCAGGTGAATACGATGAGATTTATCCAGAGGAAACTCGCCGTATTGCTGAGGCAATCCCTACCGCTCGACTTCTCTTCATTCCAGGATGCCCTCACAACGTTCCTAAGGTGTCTCCTGGTGCGGTAATTCGTAGGTTATTTGCAAATTTTGCCTACCTTTAAAAACAGAGCTGGAACTCTAACCTGATTTACCTGCTTTTGTTTCAAGAACATAAAACTTCGGTACTTAATTGTTAAGTACCTTGCTATCTCAGAATTTTTGAGTAAAATACCTAACAAGAATTATTTCTGTTACGGGAGGTATTCATGCATCAAGCATCAACCTCACCTACTCAAGAAATGCGCATTATTCGCAATCTTGGCCATCTAGGTCATTATCTTTACATCACGCGCGGATGTCGTGGCGGTCAACAATTTATTTTGACTGCGCTCTATCGTGATGGAGATATGACACAAAAAGATCTTCTCGCCAAAACTAAGAATGCATCTGCATCACTTTCAGAAATGGTGAGCAAACTTGAAGCAAAAGGTCTTGTTGAACGTGCTCGTGTAGACAAAGATCGCAGGCAGACACTTCTTTCTTTGACAAAAGAAGGTCGAAAACAAGCAAAAGAAGCTCAAGAGGCCATCGAGTCATTTGAAGCGCAGGCTTTGTCGGTTCTTTCAGATGAAGAAAAAGTTACATTCTGCGCATATCTAGATCGTTTAGTTGAACATTGGGACACAATTAATAGAGATGAGAAAGGAGAAACAGCATGCCAGAAGAAGTAACTTCAACTGAAGAACTTGAAAACATGGTTGAATCAACTGAAGCAGAAACTGCTATGGTTCCCTCTGCCCTGACAGGTATTGTAGATGTCAGTAATCTTTCCATTAAAGAGATTGCTTTAGTGCTTTCAAAGTGTATCGGTGAGTTCAAAAGAGACACTATCCTCACTCCTCTCTTTGTGTTAATTGAGACCATCTTAGAAATCCTCATTCCTTTTAGAACAGCCAATCTTGTTGATACGCTTCGCACAGGGGCAGAACTAAACGCTGTCATTCAGTCTGGAGCTGTTCTTGCTGCTATGGCAATGCTGTCGCTGTTGTTTGGAACACTATCCGGCATTTCTGTTGCCAAAGCATCCACGGGCTTTGCCCGCAATCTTCGCCGTGATATGTTCCGTAATATCCAAAATTTCTCGTTTACCACTATTGATGCGTTCTCTTCGTCATCGTTAGTAACACGCCTTACTACGGATATTTCTAACGTACAGATGGCATTTATGATGCTCATCCGCCTGGCCGTTCGTGCTCCATTTATGTTTATTGCAGCGTTTATTGCTGGCTTTATCATGGGCGGCTGGCTTGCCATTATTTTTGTTGCCGTCATGCCTCTTCTAGGAATTGGCCTCTACTTCATTATTTCTAGAGTCATTCCTATTTTTAAAAAGGTATTTAAGAGGTACGACGCACTCAATGAATCCGCTGAAGAAAACTTGGCTGGTATCCGCGTTGTTAAGTCATTTGTAAATGAAAACTTCGAGCGTCAGAAATTTGATAAGGCTTCAGAAGAGCTGCGCGAAGATTTTACAGCAGCCGAGAGGCTCATGGCTCTGAACTCTCCATTTATGAACTTCACTATTTACGTGCTGTTTGTCTTCATTCTGTACTTTGGCTCGTACCTGATTGTCTCTTCTCAGGGAACTGCATTTGGCGTTGGACAGCTTTCTTCGCTTATTACGTATGGCTTTATGATGCTTATGGCACTCATGATGCTTTCCTTTGTCTTTGCCATGATCATCATTGCAGAAGAAGGTGCTCGCCGCATCTGTGAGGTACTTCTTGCAACTTCCACTATTAACAACCCAGAAAATCCTCTGACCGAGGTTACAGACGGATCCATTGATTTTGAGAACGTTGGATTCTCCTATTCCGGTCCAGAGGGTCGAGAAGCCCTGTCTGGTGTAGACCTTCACATCAACTCTGGTGAGGTCATCGGTATCATCGGTGGTACCGGTTCTGCAAAGTCCACGCTGGTGCAGCTTATTCCTCGCCTATACGATGTAACCGCTGGTAGCGTTTCTGTTGGCGGACACAACGTCAAAGACTATGACATTGATACTCTTCGTGGTGCTGTTGCCATGGTTCTTCAGAAAAACGTTCTCTTTAGCGGTACCATCAAAGAGAATCTCCTGTGGGGTAACCCCGACGCCACCGATGAAGAGATTCTTGAGGCAGCTCGTCTTGCTCAGGCTGATAGCTTTATTCAAACCTTCCCTGATAAATATGAGACTCATATCGAGCAGGGTGGCAACAACGTTTCTGGTGGTCAGAAGCAGCGACTCTGTATTGCGCGCGCACTGCTTAGACGTCCAAAAGTACTTATTCTTGATGACTCTACCAGCGCTGTTGATACAAAGACAGATTCTTTAATTCGCTCTGGTCTTAAAGATTTCTTGCCTGATACCACCAAGATCATCATTGCTCAGCGTACTTCCAGTATCGAAGAATCTGACAAGATTATTGTTCTGGATAACGGTCGCGTTAACGCAATTGGTACGCACGAAGAACTCCTGAAAGATAACCCAATCTACCGCGAAGTGTACTTCTCACAGAACAAGCAAAGTGTTGATGAAAATCAGTCTCAGGAAGGTGAGGTGACTTCTCATGAGTAGGACAACAGAAACAAACAACACAAGACCAAAGCTTCCCGTGGGAAAAATTCTTACTCGAACCATTAAAATGCTCTGGGAGTTCTACCCTGTCCTTCTCCCTATAGCACTCCTTGGTGCTGTTATCCAAGCAATTATGCAGTCACTCCCAAGTGTCTTCTTGGAGCGAATTCTCTCTATCATCTCTAACTTTATTGATACTGGTGACTGGAGTTCTGCTGAAGGCTTAGTCTTCCAAAACGTAGCTCTTCTCGCCACCTTCTACGTCATTGGACTTCTTGCAAATATCATCTCTACCCAGGGTATGGCTATTGTCACCCAGGGAGCTCTGCAAAAATGGCGTTCAAAGATGTTCTCGCACATGCAGGACTTGCCTATTAGGTACTTTGATACGCATCTAAATGGCGATATCATGAGCTATTACACCAATGATATTGACGCAATGCGCCAGATGATTGGTACCAGTCTTCCAAACCTCCTCTTTACCTCTGTGGTTATCATCGCAGTAGTATTCATCATGTTTTACTACAGCGCACTTATGGCCATGGTTGTTCTGTTTGGATTCTCTTTGATGGGCCTTGCTACTAAAAACCTTGGTGGTAAGTCCGCAAAGAACTTTGTTAAGACTCAGAAGACTACTGCAGATGTTGAGGGTCACATTCAGGAAATGATGAATGGCGAGAAGGTCGTTAAGGTCTTTAGTCATGAGGCAGAAACTATTGAATCATTTGACAAAATCAACGATGAACTGATGGTTGTTGCAAGAAATGCAAACCTTTATGCCAACACGCTTATGCCCATCCTCAACAATCTGGGCAACATTATGTACGTTGTAGTTGCTGTAGTTTCTGGTGTGTTTATTACTCTGAACATTCAAAACGTTTCTTTGTCTGGACTACCTTTCACCATTGCTGTAGCTGTCCCCTTCCTCAACATGACACGTCAGTTCTCCGCTCAGATCAACCAGATTTCTAGTCAGATTAACTCTGTTGTTATGGGTATCGCTGGTGCTAACCGAGTTTTTGAGCTACTTGATGAACCAGCAGAGACTGAAGAAGGCTACGTTACGTTAGTCAACGCAGAAACCATTGACGGTAAAGTTCAGGAAGCTGAGTACCGCACCGGTTACTGGGCTTGGAAGTATCCACACAGTGACGGCACGGTTACTTACACCCCTGTTAAGGGAGATGTTCGCCTCTTTGATGTTGACTTTGGCTACGAGCCTGGCCACACCGTACTGCATGATATTTCTCTTTATGCAAAACCTGGTCAGAAGGTTGCCTTTGTTGGCGCAACAGGTGCTGGTAAAACAACCATTACTAACCTGCTCAACCGCTTCTATGACATTGAAGACGGCAAGATTCGCTATGACGGCATCAACATTAACAAGATTAGGAAGAGCGCTCTTCGTCGTGCTCTCGGTATTGTTTTACAAGACGTCAACCTCTTTACGGGTACCGTCTTGGACAACATCCGCTACGGCCGTCTTGATGCTACTGATGAGGACTGCGTGAAGGCCGCAAAACTTGCTGGTGCCGATGACTTTATCAGACGTCTTCCTGACGGCTACCACACTATGCTCAAGGACAACGGCAGCGCCCTCTCCCAAGGACAGCGCCAGCTCATCTCCATTGCTCGCGCAGCAGTCGCAGATCCACCAGTCATGATTCTGGACGAGGCTACCTCCAGCATTGACACACGTACTGAAGCAATTGTCCAGCGTGGTATGGACGCTCTGATGTACGATCGCACCACCTTTGTTATTGCCCACCGTCTCTCTACGGTAAGAAACGCAGATGTTATTGTCGTTCTTGACCACGGTCGCATTATTGAGCGCGGCACGCACGATGAACTTCTCGCCAAGCGAGGAACGTACTACCAGCTCTACACAGGAGCTTTTGAGCTTGAATAACGTCTGACACGTAAAACGTAAAACGCCTTGTCATCGAACTGCCTCCCATTTCTTGGACATAAGAAATGGGAGGCAGTTCATATGCGGGTGATTATGATTCTGCAGCGTGTTAGCGTCGGCTTTTAGGCCTGGCGCACAAAATAGCGCAGCTTTGGTAGGTTCTGCCGAAGAATCGACATGTTCTTAATC
>CALGXY010000088.1:0-42970 GCA_937935155.1 uncultured Atopobium sp.
AGGGCACCCGTCTAGTTCACACGCTTAACGGCTCCGGTCTGGCAGTTGGCCGTACTATGGCTGCAATTATGGAGAATTATCAGAACGCAGATGGCTCCGTTACCGTGCCCGAGGCGCTCCGTCATTACATGGGTGGCATCGAGGTTATTCGACCAGAATAGTTTCTCTTTTTAATCAAAATTGATTCAATCTCTGAAATGGTCTTCTAGTGAATTGTGAAGACCATTTCTTTTGCTGATTTATAGAACATATGTTCTATAAATTTGCTATACTAAGATCAGTAAAGGAAGAAAGAGGTGGCTATGAAAGGTCTGGTAGAGGTACAGAAAGAAATTGTATTAAGGCAGTTTGTTCAGGGCAGTGCGGCAAAAATTGGATTCGGCCACAAGGAGTTTTATTCAGAGATCCACATTGCATCAGAGCAACTTGCAACTTTAAGAAAGTGGATTTCAGACCAAGGTAGAGTGGGTTTAAAAGATCTAAGCCCACAAGAGTATCTGGAGGTCATCATGGCGGAAACATGCATGGCTGAGGTAATGGATGAGCTTGATGAAGCCGGCATTTCTTATCAGTATTTGTATGCAAACTCTTCCGGTGAAGTAGCTTTAAGACCAGGTAGATAATAAAAAAGAGCTCCCGAAGGAGCTCCTAAGTTCAAGTGGTGCGGCGTATAGGATTCGAACCTATGACGCCCTGATTCGTAGTCAGGTCCTCTATCCAGCTGAGGTAACGCCGCGTGCAAGTAGATAGAATGCCATTTTCCAGTTAAAAATGCAAGACTAATCTTAGAAAAAGTTCTTCTTGGTAAGAAAAAAGCTCGTTGCAGAGATGCAACGAGCAGAAAATTCTGGCGGAGAGCTGGGGATTCGAACCCCAGATGGGCTTGGGGCCCATACTCGCTTAGCAGGCGAGCACCTTCGGCCTCTCGGTCAGCTCTCCAAAATGGGTGCTTGAGAATGATACCCCGAACTGGCGTCACTCACAATATGACATTTTACAAAACATGTGAAAAATGCTCAACAACCACGTTTTCTCGGTGAGCGCGAAGTGTCTCCCAAGAAAAACGATTTGCAATTTGTACTGAGGAAAGAGGCTCGTTCTCTTCTGTGAGGCCTACGCAATAAGCAAGAAAGCCAAGAATCTCTTCTGGTGTTTTTCCTTGGTCTCTCAGAACACCAAGGTCTAGATCATGATTGCGTTTTGAAAGTCGCCTACCATCAGGCGCAACAAGTAAGGGGAGGTGCGCGTACGTGGGATGAGAAAGACCAAGCATGTCTTGCAAATAAAGTTGCCTAGGAGTTGAGGAAAGAAGATCTGATCCTCTGACCACTTCAGTTATGCCCATATCAGCATCGTCTACTACTACGGCAAGTTGATAGGCAAAGACGCCATCTGCACGTTGAACAATAAAGTCCCCGCATGATTCAGCAAGGTTTTGTGATGTAGAACCGCAGACCTTATCTTCAAACGCGTAAATCTTATTAGGAACTTGTATACGTGTTGCTGGGATTTTATGGGCTGAGAGCTCATTACGCTCAGGTTGGCTGAGGTTGCGGCAAGTTCCTGCATAGACATACGTGCCATCACTTGCATGTGGAGCTTGAGCAGCATGTAAGTCTGCACGGGAGCAAAAGCAGGGATACAAGAGTCCCTGCTGCCTCAAATCTGAAAGAGCTTCTTGGTAGAGCTCTGTGCGCTTGCTTTGGTAATACGGACCTTTATCCCAAGTTAGTCCCAGCCACTGTAAATCATCAAGGAGGAGGGAGGTGTATTGAGGATTATGAGCACGAATATCCAAGTCTTCGACGCGAAGAATAAGGCTGCCATTTTGGGAACGAACACTGGCCCAAGCCATAAGAGCCGAGAAAACGTTGCCCAGATGCATTCTTCCAGAAGGTGTGGGCGCAAATCTTCCAACGCAGGAACTCATTCTTAGAGATCTCCCGCATAGATATAGGCAAAGCCATAGTCTTTTGTTGATGACCTAATAGCTGCCTTATCTTTACAGGTGAGGCCTTTGTGCTGATAGAAACCAAAGTCGCAATCGTCATCAGTTGCAAGGAAGTAATGCTTAGCTCCTTGCTCTTTCATAAAGTCCAGAACGTAGGAGAAGAGCATGCCTCCAATACCTTGGCTCTTTATAGCGGGGTTAACGCAGAACAGAGTAATTTCCCATTTGGCATCGTTAGTGTTTGTGTTCCAATAATCATGAACAAGATGAGATTCGACATCACCAAAGATCTCGTAGTCCTTAAAGCGAGCTTCACTCAATAGTTTCTTAGCTTTTGCTGTTGTTTCGTTTTCTAACTTCTGCCATTTTTCAAAATCTGCTGGAGTTTCTCCGTTTGAGCAGAAAATAAGACCAAGTATTTGACCATCTTGCTTTGCTACAAAGCGATGAGTAGAAACGCCAAGAAAATAGGCGATATCAATAGTTGCAAGTGAGCGACTTTCATCTTTTGATTCATCGCCATCCAAGTACCAGACGCGTTCAACGATTGAGATAAGTTCTGGTAAGTCAGTATCTTCGAAGGGGACTATGATTGGAGTATCGGCAGACATATGAAATAGTTCCTTTCAGGTGTTTTACAGCGGAAGATTATAGAATAGTTTCAAGTTTGTTTACATCTAGTACGTAGTGTTTCGCAGCTGATAGGCTGTAAGTGTTTCTGATAGCAAGTGTCGAACACAAAGGAGCGGCAATGGCTGAGGCCCCTATCAAACGTGCGCTAATTTCGGTAACAGACAAAACAGGTATTGTTGAATTTGCACAAACGCTTACTAAAGAGTTTGGCGTTGAGGTAATTTCAACAGGCGGAACCGCAAAAATCCTCGAAGAGGCTGGTGTGCCTGTAGTTCCTATTGAGTCTTATACCGGATTTCCAGAGATGATGGACGGCCGCGTTAAGACGCTGCATCCTCGTGTTCATGGTGGTCTTTTATGCCGTAGAGACAATCCCGGTCATGTCGCAGACGCAGAGAATAATGGTATTAGCATGATTGACCTGGTCTGCGTTAATCTCTATGAGTTTGAGAAGACTGTAGCTGATCCATCAGTAACTCTTGAAAATGCAATTGAGCATATCGATATCGGTGGACCTTCAATGCTCCGCTCTGCTGCAAAGAATAATGATTTTGTTACGGTTGTTGTTGATCCGGCAGATTATGGTCGTGTTCTTGATGAGATGCGTGTCCATGACGGTGCAACTACAAGGGCTTCTCGCCAGCAGCTGGCTTTGAAGGTATTTAAGACAACGGCTGCATACGATGGCGCTATTGCCTCATACCTTTCTGGTGTTGTTGAAGCAGAGCGGAGTACATTCCCAGAGACTTTGCTGGTAAAGGCAACAAAAGAACAAGATCTTCGTTACGGAGAAAATCCTCAGCAGTCCGCAGCGTTTTATAAGATGCCTGGAGCTCCTGCACACTCTCTGGCAAACGCTCAGCAACTTCAGGGTAAGCCCTTGTCTTACAACAATTTGCTTGATACTGATGCAGCTTGGGCTGCTGTTCGTGAGTTTGATGACCCATCAGTCATCATTTTGAAGCACCAGAATCCTTGTGGATCTGCTACGGCGGAAAATGTTGTTGAGGCATACGATCGAGCATTTGCTTGCGATCCAATCTCTGCGTTTGGTGGAATTATTGCAGTTAATAGAGAGGTTCCTCTGGAGTTTGTTGAGCACTTTGCAGACATCAATAAGCAGTTTGTTGAGGTTCTTATTGCACCAAGCTTCACAGGAGAGGCTCTTGAGCGTCTATCAAAGAGAACAAATCTCCGCGTCTTAGCTACAGGCGGAATCGATAGAAGCCGTGAGCTTGAAATGAGAACTGTTGACGGCGGATTGTTGGTGCAAGACCTTGATCATGCAGATGAAACCGCAGAGAGCTTTGAGGTTGTTACCAAGCGCCAGCCGACTCCAGAAGAGCTGAACGATTTGGTATTTGCTTGGAAAGTTTGCAAGACCGTTAAGTCAAATGCAATTTTGGTTGCAAAAGATCAGGCTGGAATTGGTATGGGACCAGGTCAGCCTAATCGTGTTGACGCCGCTCTTCTCGCGTGTGAGCGTGCAGAGGCAGCTTGTGAGCGCATGGGAATTGATTCAAAGAATCTTGTGGCAGCATCTGATGCCTTCTTCCCATTCCGAGATAACGTTGACACCTTGGCGGCCCATGGCGTAACAGCCATTATTCAGCCAGGCGGATCAGTCAGAGATGATGAGTCTATTGCTGCTTGTGATGAATACGGCATTGCAATGGTGTTTACAGGCAAGCGTCACTTTAGGCACTAATCTGCTAATTCGGGATTAGCAGTTCATTTTAAAAA
This sequence comes from uncultured Atopobium sp., assembly GCA_937935155.1. GTDB lineage: Bacteria > Actinomycetota > Coriobacteriia > Coriobacteriales > Atopobiaceae > Lancefieldella. The sequence goes on from CALGXY010000088.1 coordinate 4,328, forward strand.
AAGTTGGGGGAGGACACTGTGGACCAGGAAGAGTTAGAAGCAGCTCAGAAGTTTGAGCTTGATAATCTAGAACTTGTTTGTCGTTGGAGATTATCTGGAGGTGTCCTCCCTCTTGATAACAGGCACTTACGTGCGCTGAGCAAGCGAGTTGTTGCGCAAAAAGAGGTTTCTCCGCACTTGATTGCTTGGGCTAAGCAGCATATTGAGGGAACGCTTAAAGAAGGGTCACAAGAGTTTCCAGATGGCGTTCTTATGATTTTGCTTGAGAGCAATGGACAGGCTGCTATGACTGTTGGACCTTACCAGTCTTTGGAAGAGCGTTCTGTTCTGTCTCTTGCGGGACGCGCAAGGATTTCACAGCGAGAAGAGCAGCAAACTCATTGTGCACCAGAGGTGCTTTGGCTGGTAAAAGACGGAAAGCTTATTGCGGGTGTCTCGGAAGAAAGCGTTCGATCGGGAGTCACAAGTTTAGTGTTAGACCTGGCACAGACTCTTCATGAGCCAACAGAGTTTAATCCAGACGTTATTGCCCAGGTATTTGATGGAACCGCCGAATTTGATGAAGCTTTCCTTACTTCAGATGAACATGGAATCGTATGTGCTTCTGATGCTCAAGGCGAGATAGGAGAGCGTTTCTTATTTGGTTACAAGAAACTTTGTGAAATCAAAGCTGCTAAGTAATCAGATAAGTACGATATGTAAGGCTCGTCCAGCAAGGGGTACGCAACGCACGATAAAGTTGTCCACATTGAGCGCCTACGTAAAAATCTGTCTGTTTTTCAGACAGATGGCTGCTTGTGTGCTTGAATATTTTGTCGATTTACAAAAAACTTGCACTTTAGTGTTATGTTTATTTTGTAATTCCGCAGGTAGAAATTCCTACCTGAAAATAGGTATTTGTCAGCTTGTATTTCTGATTTGTTTCATTGTTTTTTTGCGCAATAATAAAAGCATTATGCGACCGCTGCCGGCCGAACTATGAAACTTGTTTCCGTAGTCACCCAGGGTCTACAGCTTTATTTTGGATCGCACAGACGCATACTGTGAGAAATCACAGATTAGGCAAGGAGAGGAAATGGCAAGAAAGTTTAAGTCCATGGACGGTAACAACGCCGCGGCTTACGTGTCGTACGCGTTTACCGAGGTAGCGGGCATTTACCCAATTACCCCATCAAGTCCAATGGCAGACTATGTTGACCAGTGGTCCGCCCAGGGTGTAAAGAACATCTTTGGTACAACCGTCAAGGTTGTCGAGATGCAATCCGAGGCTGGCGCAGCTGGTGCTGTTCACGGTTCTCTTGGTTCAGGCGCTCTGACCACTACCTACACCGCTTCTCAGGGCCTCTTGCTCATGCTTCCAAACATGTACAAGATTGCCGGCGAGCAGCTCCCTGGTGTTTTCCACGTCAGCGCACGTACCGTTGCAACCCATGCACTGAACATCTTTGGCGATCACTCTGACGTTATGTCTGCTCGCCAGACTGGCTTTGCACTTCTCGCAGAAGGCAACGTCCAGGAGGTTATGGATCTGGCTCCTGTTGCTCACCTCGCAGCAATCAAGGGCAAGGTTCCATTTGTTAACTTCTTCGACGGCTTCCGTACTTCTCACGAGATTCAGAAGGTTGCTGTTTGGGATTATGCTGACCTGGCTGAGATGTGTGATATGGACGCTGTCCAGGCATTCCGCGATCATGCACTGAACCCAGAGCATCCATCAAGCCGTGGTTCCCACGAGAACGGCGATATCTTCTTCCAGCACCGCGAGGCATGCAACGAGGTTTATAACCAGCTGCCAGCAGTTGTTGAAGACTACATGAACCAGATCAACGCTAAGCTTGGTACTGACTACGGTCTGTTCAACTACTACGGTGCAGAAGACGCTGACCGCGTTGTTATCTGCATGGGTTCCTTCTGCGATACCCTCGAAGAGGTTATCGATTACCTGAACGCTCATGGCGAGAAGGTCGGTCTGGTTAAGGTCCGCCTCTATCGTCCATTCTCTGTAAAGCACTTTGTTGACGTTCTTCCTGAGTCCGTCAAGAAGATTGCTGTTCTCGACCGCACCAAGGAGCCAGGTTCCGTTGGTGAGCCTCTCTACGAAGACGTTGTTTCTTCCCTCTATGAGGCTGGTCGTACAGGTATTAAGGTTGTTGGTGGTCGTTACGGCCTTGGTTCTAAGGACACCCCACCATCATCTGCATTCGCAATCTTTGAGGAGCTCAAGAAGGATGCTCCTCAGCGTGAGTTCACCATTGGTATTGTCGATGACGTTACCAACCTGTCTCTCCCAGAGGATCCTGAGGCTCCTAACACTGCAGCTGAGGGCACCATTGAGTGCAAGTTCTGGGGTATCGGCGGCGACGGTACCGTTGGTGCTAACAAGAACTCCATCAAGATTATTGGTGACCACACCGATAAATATGTTCAGGCATACTTCCAGTATGACTCCAAGAAGACCGGCGGTATCACCATCAGCCACCTGCGCTTCGGTGATCACAAGATCCGTTCTCCTTACTATGTCACTAAGGCAGACTTTGTTGCATGCCACGTTCCTGCATACATCATCAAGGGCTACAAGATGGTCCGCGACGTCAAGCCTGGCGGTACCTTCCTGGTCAACTGCCAGTGGGATGCAGAGGAGTTTGCACACCACCTGCCAGCAGAGGCAAAGCGCTACATTGCTAAGAACAACATCAACGTTTATCTGATCAATGCAATTGACCTTGCCAAGGAAATTGGTATGGGCAAGCGCACCAACACCATTCTTCAGTCTGCATTCTTTGCTCTTGCAAAGGTTCTCCCAGAGGCAGACGCACTTCAGTACATGAAGGACGCTGCAACTCATTCTTACCTGAAGAAGGGCCAGAACGTCGTCGATATGAACCACAAGGCAATCGACGCTGGTGCTACTGCATTTACTAAGATTGAGATTCCTGCTGATTGGGCTACTGCAGAGGATGCTCCAAGCACAATCACCCTTGAGGGCCGTGAGGCTCTGCTCAAGCAGGTTCGCGACATCATGACTCCAGTCTCTCGTATGGAGGGTGACGCACTTCCTGTTTCCGCATTTAAGAACCACGTTGATGGACAGTTCGAGCTTGGTGCTGCTGCTTATGAGAAGCGTGGCATTGCTGTTGTTGTTCCTGAGTGGAACGTCGAGAAGTGCATTCAGTGTAACCAGTGCGCTTATGTCTGCCCACACGCAGTCATCCGTCCATTCGTCCTTACCGACGAAGAGGTTGCTGCTGCACCAGCACAGTCTCAGTTCAAGGATGCCGTTGGTCCTAAGGCTAAGGGCTACAAGTTTGAGATTGCAGTTTCTCAGCTCGACTGCACCGGTTGCTCCAACTGCGTCTACATCTGCCCTGCAGATGCTCTGACCATGAAGCCAATCGAGGAGCAGGAGTCCAAGCAGGAGATCTTTGACTACGCAGTCAACCACGTCTCCGAGAAGACCGAGCTTGTCGCTAACAACGTCAAGGCATCTCAGTTCAAGAAGCCTCTTCTTGAGTTCTCCGGTTCCTGCGCAGGCTGCGCTGAGACCAGCTATGGCCGCCTGGTCACTCAGCTCTTTGGCGATCGTATGTACATCTCCAACGCAACTGGCTGCTCCTCCATTTGGGGTAACCCAGCTTCCTGCTCACCATTTACTACCGATGCAAATGGTCACGGTCCAGCATGGAACAACTCCCTCTTCGAGGACAACGCAGAGCACGGTATGGGCCTGATGCTTGGTCACCAGGCACAGCAGAAGCGTCTCCTGGAGCTTGCTCAGCAGCTTGTCGACGAGGATGGCGCATCTCAGGACCTCAAGGATGCTGCTAAGGCATGGATTGATTCCGTCAACGACGCAGCTCTCTCCAAGGAAGCTTCTAAGACTTTTGTAGTTGAGCTTGAGAAGTCTGATCTTGCAGCAGCTAAGGAAATCCTTGCTAACAAGAGCTTCCTCACCAAGAAGTCCTTCTGGATCTTCGGTGGCGACGGTTGGGCATATGACATCGGCTTCGGTGGCCTTGACCACGTTCTTGCTTCCGGCGAGGACATCAACGTCTTTGTCTTCGATACTGAGGTTTACTCCAACACTGGTGGTCAGTCCTCCAAGGCTTCCCGTCTTGGCCAGGTTGCACAGTTCGCAGCAGCTGGTAAGAACATCAAGCAGAAGAACCTTGCTGAGATTGCTATGACCTATGGTTACGTCTATGTTGCTCAGGTTTCCATGGGCGCAAACCTCCAGCAGACTCTCAAGGCAATTGCTGAGGCAGAGGCTTATCCAGGACCATCCCTCATCATCGGTTACTCCCCATGCGAGATGCACTCCATCAAGGGCGGCATGGCTCACGCACAGGAGGAGATGAAGAAGGCAGTCGAGACTGGCTACTGGAACCTCTATCGCTTCAACCCATCTGCACCAGCAGGTAAGAAGTTCACGCTTGACTCCAAGGCACCTAAGGGTGGCTACCAGGAGTTCCTGATGAACGAGGCTCGTTACAGCCGACTCACCCGCGAGTTCCCAGAGCACGCAGAGAAGCTCTTCAAGGAGAACGAGGAAGCCGCAATGGCTCGCTACGATCACCTTGTCCGCCTCTCCGAGCTTTACGCTGCAGAGAAGAAGGAGCAGCCTGAGGAGTAAGGCAACTTACTTTCACGGAGCTTCAGCCGAGCCAGGACATCCTGGCTCGGCTTTTTTATGCGACATTTTTGGCGAGAAGTCCTGTGTTCTTCAAGCCCTTCTCGCGAGGTGATAAACTAGAGAGACTTTGCTCACGATGGGAGTTACTGTGGCACAAAAAAAGAGCAGACTATTTCCTGTAGCTTTTCTCGCTGCTAAAGCAACACTTGCAGCACTTAAATTGACCAACCATGAGGGCGGAACGCTGCCAGGCTTTATCGCTGAAGGCATTGATCCTGCATTTTTGGGAGACATTGCTAAGCCAGAGCAGATTGTCTTTATTACCGGCACAAACGGCAAGACAACCACCAATAACTTGCTCAACGATCTTCTCGCCGATAATGGCTACCAGACCGTTACCAACCGCGTTGGCGGCAATATTTCCAGCGGCTTTGCAAGCTCGTTTGCAAAGAACGCTACGTGGAAGGGTACGTCAAAGACCAAGCTTGCAGTTATGGAGTTTGACGAGCTCTCTGGACCTCGCATTTTCCCGTATCTGCAGCCTGATATTTTGTCTGTTACCAATTTGTTCCGCGATACGTTCTCTCGTAGTGCAACGCCAGACTACGTGTTTGACGTTATGGATAAGGGCATTCCTGCTTCAACTCATCTGATCTTGAACGCAGATGACATGATTAGCTGCAGGCTTGCTCCTCAGTGCGCTCATCGTACGTATTACTCCATTGCAAGGCTGGCAGAAGACACCGCAGAGCCAGTGGGCATTGTTTCAGATCTTACCGCCTGCCCCAAATGCGGCGGCAAGCTCAAGTGGGATTATGCACACCTTAGGCATCTTGGCCACGCAACTTGCGAGGAGTGCGGCTATACCAACCCAACTCCTGATTATGAGGTTATCTCGGTAGAGCCAGAGACTGGCAAGTTTGTGGTCAAGGAGCACTGCCACGAGGGTGCACCAACATACGAGTACAAGCTCAATAGCTACTCTATCGTCAACCTCTATAACTTGTTTGTGGCCATTGTAACCGCGCGTGAGATGGGTCTTGCGCCTGCAACTATCGCTGCGTCTTTGCAACGCGTTAACATTGCTTCCTCCAGGTATAACGAGATTGACTACAACGGTCGTCGTCTTATTAGCATGGCTTCTAAGGGCGAGAATGACACGGCAACCTCGGTCACCATTGATATCCTGCGTAAGCAGCCAGGCGATAAGGCAATTATCATCATGATTGCTGATGCGTACATGGCAAAAGCAAAAGATCAGACAGAGTATATTGGCTGGTACTACCAGACTGACTTTGAGTTCTTGCAAGATCCAAGCGTTAAACAGGTCATTATTTATGGCGACACATCGCTTGACCTGCAACTTAGGCTGAGACTTGCGGGTATTGATCCAGCTAAAACCTTTGTGGCAAGCTCTCCTGAAGAGACCGCTGACCTGGTTGACCTTAACGCTTGTCAGCACGTTTTCTATGCACACGGCCTCTATAACGGTGGCATTGCTGACATCAGCAGAAACCGTATCATTGAGCGCTTGAAACAGATGGAGGCCTCCCATGAGTAATCCAGCAACTAAGATTGAGATTCTTTACCCAGAGTACGGTAATCAGGGTGGAGACAACGGAAATGCTCTCTACCTGGAGGCCTGCCTTCCAAAAGAGAACTTTGTGTACACCTCTCACGCCGCAACACCTTACTTTGTGGAGCATACGCCATCGGCAATCATCATGGGTGGCATGACAGAAGCCCAGCAAGAGCTTATTATTTCTCGCCTTATGCCTTACAAGGACAGGCTTGCAGAGCTGGCTGATCAGGGCGTTCCTATGCTGTTTGCGGGCAACGCTTCAGAGCTTTTTGGCGAGAAAATCGTTAATCCTGACGGCTCTGAAATTGAGGCTCTGGGCCTCTTCAAGTTTACGACCACTCGCTATATGCCCCAGCGCTTCCACGATGTCCAGGTGGGAGAGTTTGATCCTGGCAATGGCAAAGAGCCTTTTGTTGTCGTTGGCTTTAAGATGCAGTTCACGCTCACCGAGGGAGATAATTCTAACTGCTACTTCCTTAAAAATAAGGTAGGTTTTGGCATCAATAAAGAAAGCAAGCTGGAAGGTTTCCGTCGCAAGAACGCTATTGCCACCTGGCTGATTGGTCCTCTCCTTCCTTTGAATCCTTATCTCACACGCTGGATTTTGGATATGGCAGGCGAGGAAGACACTCCTCTTGCTTTTGAGGAAGAGGCTGTTGCCGCATATCAAAAGCATGCTCGTGAGATGGTCTATCCAGGAATGCACCTGCATTACTAAATGTATGTCTGCGCTGCTCATTTGCTCATATATGCGTTTCGTCGTATCATGAACTAAATTTTTAGAGTTAACAAGGGGATTGTTTTGCCACAGGTTTCTTCAGCTTATGCAACAAAACAGCGCGCTCAGCGTCTTGCACGTATTGGTATCATTGCAGCTCTTTATGCAGCGCTTACGCTTGCAGCTCTTCTTTTCTTAGGCGGTCTTGCTTGGGGTCCTGTGCAGTTCCGCATTTCTGAGGCGGTTGTGGTTATTGCACTCTTTACCGCTGACGCAATCCCAGGACTGACGCTTGGCTGCGTTATTGCCAACCTTGCAAATATGGTTATTTCTGGCACAGGCGCCCTAGGATTGTTAGACGTAGTCTTTGGCTCCTTGGCAACTGCTCTTGGTGCATGGTTTACCTGGAAGAACAGGAAGAACGTACCACTTGCGCTTCTGGGGCCAGTGCTTGCAAATGCCGTTATTGTGTCTGCATATCTTCCCATTTTGCTTCAAGGATTGGGATTCTACACAATTCCATTTACCACCATTGAACTTGATGGATCGTATCCTCTTATGTTCTTGTTTGGTTTTATCACCACAGGACTCGGAGAGGCTGTTGTTCTCTATGTACTAGGAGCTCCTTTGGCTCGCGCGCTTAAGCATTCGCCTTTGCCACAGCAGCTTGCTTCTGAGGATTCTGCTACAGAATCAGTCGAGAACTAGACAGCCATGCAGAGACTTGCTCAGTATATACATAGATCAACCAGGATAGTCCTGATTCTTCTTGCCTGTGTATTGCTGGGCTTGCTTGCTTGGAGCGTCATGGCAGACAACCTGTTTGCCGCTCTTGTTGCAGGCGGAGGACTTGCCACGGTCATTGTTCTTGGTGGTACTACCCAGCCTGGTAATGAGCACGCCAGGTCTCAAGCAACAGAGCGAACACTTGAGGTTGCCTCTAAGACGCTCAAGACCTTACGCGGAGGCTTGTCGCAAGAAACAGCGCCAACTATCTGCACACTATTGCTTCCAGAAACTTCTGCAGCTGCTATTTCCATCACGGATACAGAATATGTATTGGGCTTTGAGGGAGACATTGCAACCTCGCATATGCCTGGCTCAAAAGTGGTTGGCCCTGCAACTGAGGTTCTAGAAAGCGGCCGCATGGAGACGTTTGTCTCGGTAGATAGTCGTCAGCAGGTACTACAAAGGCGTGGCGGCTTTGGCAATGGCGGCAGCTCCTTTGGCATCATTGTCCCGTTGATTGTTCAGGACCGCACGGTTGGTACTATTAAGCTCTACTATCGTCGTGGCATTGAAATTGATCGCACGCAGTTGGCAATTGCTGAGGGTTTGGGTGAGCTTCTCTCCACACAGCTTTCCTCGTATGAGCTTGACCGCCAGGCAGAGCTAACTGCTCGAGCCGAGGTCAAAGCCTTGCAGGCGCAGATTAATCCGCATTTCTTGTTCAACACGCTCAACACCATTGCATCTCTTACGCGTACAAACCCCAATAAGGCACGCGATTTGCTTCGTGAGTTCTCTGTGTTTTATCGCCGTACGCTTGAGAGCTCTCAGGGTGCGCTCATTCCGCTTTCTCAGGAATTGACACAAACGCGCAGGTATTTGACAATTGAGAAGGCGCGTTTTGGAGAAGAACGTATTCAAGAGTCTGAGCATGTCGATGAGGGATGCGAAGATATTCAGGTACCGTCTTTTTTGATTCAGCCTATTGTCGAGAATGCCGTGAGGCACGCTATGAAAGATGAAGGCGCCCTCCATATTGACATCCACGTCGCGCGCGACGATGATGATATTCTTATATCTGTTGCTGATGATGGTCTTGGAATGGATGAAGAGACTGTTTCTCGCTTACTTAATGGTCAAGGTCCTACCCCGCAGGATTCTTCGGGGAGAAATAGGGGCACGGGTATTGCCATTAAGAACGTAGCTGAGCGAGTTGAGCGCTTCTACGCCGTTGGCTCTGGCATGGAAATCATGTCTAAACCAGGGCAGGGTACGTGCGTGACACTCAAGCTTGCAGGTGCGGCACTGCAGGCAACAGCATAGTAGTATCGGTTTTTGCTTAACACTGCGTTAGGCCGTTGGGAGATGAATGACATGCGTGCCATGATTGTTGATGACGAGGCTCCAGCCCGTTCTGAGCTCAAGTTCTTGCTTGAGGAGACCGGCCGTCTCGAGGAAATCTTTGAGGCCACAAGTGCAAGGGATGCTGTCGAGAAACTCATGGAGTCTCGCGTTGAGGTCTTGTTCCTCGATATCTCCATGCCTAAGACAAATGGAATGCAACTTGCAGAGGCTCTTCACAAGCTGAAGAATCCTCCACAGATTGTATTTGTCACCGCATATAGCGAGTACGCGCTGGATGCATTTGGCGTTAACGCGGTAGATTATCTGATGAAACCCGTTGAGACAGAGCGCCTTGAGCAGGCTCTTGATAAGGTTGAGGAGCGCCTGCGCCCTCAGTCTCCTATGGCAACCATTGAGCGTATTCCTGTCATTAAGAGCGGAAGCAAGGTTCTTGTTCCAATTGATCAGATTCGCTTTATTGAGGCAAAAGACGATTATTCTTGCATCTACACAGAAGACGATCGTTTCTTGTCTACTATTTCTCTGCAAAAACTTGAAGAGCGCCTTGCTCCACATGGATTCTTCCGCATTCATCGTAGCTTTATCGTGAATCTTGAGTATGTTGACGATGTTGAGGTTATCTCTGCTGGTATCCTACAGTTGACTATTCAGGGATTTGAGGAGCGTCACATTTCGGTTTCTCGCCGTCGTGTGGTTGCACTCAAGCGAGCACTGGGACTGTAGAAGCTCAAAGGGTTTCTCGCCAGCAGCTTAAAAGCACGTAGGAGTTTGGTATGGCACTGGTAAGGTTTGACGTAATTTCAGATACGCATGGGTATTTGTCATCTGAGTTGCTTGAAGCTCTGCAAGGTGCTAACTACATTGTGCATGCAGGAGATATTACCTCAAACGCCGATTATCAAACGCTACAGAAGATTGCTCCCGTTAAGCTTTGCCTGGGCAATAATGACTTCTGCTACAACTATGGCCCCATGGTAAAGAAAAAGATTATTTTCTTTGCAGCTGGTCTCAAGTGGCAGGTATGTCATTATCGCGAGAGGCTTGACCTGGTCAAATGCAATATTGCTATCTGCGGTCACACGCATAAGCCTTTTGTACAGCGTGACGAGTGGACCAATACACTTGTAATGAATCCAGGAAGCCCTACCTACCCTCGTGGTCGCGAGGGCGCAACAATGGGACGCATTATTGTTGATGATGAAACAGCCCAGGTAGTCAGCGCAGAGATACTTAGTCTGTCTTCGCTTGAGGTACTTTCTTCTTGTAAATAAGCGATGGAATCATCAGCTTGGTAAAGAGAACCAGCCATACAAGGGCAAGCGAGAAACCACCAATAACGTCGGTAGCGTAGTGCACACCCAGATAAATTCTACTGATGCCAATCATAATGATGACGCCAGAGAACAGGCCACACCAAAGCCAACGTTGTAGTTTGTCTTTCTCGTAATGCCAGACAAGCCAAATAAGCAGGCCATAAAAAGCCATCGAGAACATCGAGTGGCCCGAGGGGAAGCTGTAGCCAGTTTCAACTACGAGCCTAAAGCCATCTGGACGAGGGCGCTGGACAATAGCCTTAAAGATAAGGTCAACAATAACAACGCCACCCAGGTTAATAGAGGCAAGCCTGCCGACACTTGGTCCTGGTGCAAAAGCGGCAACCACAATAAGCATGACAATAACGGTAACGGGACTTGCAAGTCCAGAGAACCCTTCCATTATCTCTGTGAGAAGGGGAGTCCTAAGATGGACGACAAAAAGCCTGTACGCAAAGTGATCAATGCCAATGACGTCGCCTTCAGAAACGTCAATCAACAGAAAAATAAAAATTGCTGATGAGACAAGCAGAATGATGGTAGAAAGGCTAGAACGCAGGCGCTGTAGAAAAAGGCGCTTGCGAACTCCTGTTAAAAGTCCTGTCTTTTGAGCATCAAGGCTTTTATCGGCCATTAGTTCTCCTTGTAACAAAAAGGCGGCACGCCGATAGACGTACCGCCGCTTAGTTCAATGATAAGCCAGCGCAGGCGCGTGGCACACAAGAACTTACAGGTTAGCGTTGAGCTCAGAAACGAGGTCAGCCTTAGGAAGGTTGCCAACCATAGTGTGAACAGGCTCACCATTCTTGAAGAGGATAAGGGTTGGGATGGAAACGATGCGGAAACGAGTTGCAAGATCTGCCTCGTCATCAACGTTTACCTTGTAAACGTCAAGCTTGTCTGCCATCTCATTGCCAACTTCCTCGACAACTGGACCAAGAGCACGGCAAGGACCGCACCATGATGCCCAGAAATCAACAAGAACAGGCTTGTCTGCGTTAGCAAGAACAGAATCGAACTCTGCAGTAGTAAGCTGCTGTGCCATAGTGAACCTCCAGTTACATACGGCTTTTAAGCCAATTAATTTCAAGCACTAGCAAACTTATCCCCAAATTAGAGAAGTGTATACACATAACTTTGTAGACTTGCTCAAATTGTGAATTACGTGCATAGTTGGCATATAAGAAAGAGGTGCGCATGCCAAGCGAAAGATCTATGCGAAAAGAAGCCTACATGGCAAAAACAACGCATGAGTTTGGAGATTTTGCTGCTCAGGGGGTGTGTATGGCAGGCAATGCTTTTGCATCAGTTTTGTTGGTAAAGGGACAAGAAGACTTTGAAGAGGCAGAACTTTCTGCACTTAAAGCTTCTTTAGAGCATTTAGGCTATGCTCCTGAGGCATGGGCCACCTTGCTTACCACCACAAAAACAGGAGATCCTATAAATCCCCAGCTTGTCAGACAGGCAATAAGTGCTTTTAGTCCAGACACGGTGCTCATGGTAAATGACGCAGCAGTTACATCAGTGCGTGAGGCATACGCAGATGAGCTTGGTCAGCTTTCAACTGACGCCGAGAAGAACTTCTCGCCCCGTGTTCTTGTTCGCGTGTGTGGAATGCGCATGGTAAATCTTGATAACTTTGCCGGTGCGCTTGATGACCCTCATCAGAAGCAGATGCGCTGGGCTGCTATTAAACAAGTTCCACCTTTGGGAGAACCTTATTAGTAATGATTTGTCGTATTTTTTACAAAAAACGACATTGTGGCGTTTCATGAGTGTTACTCAGATTATCCTTGAAATAGTCAAAAGAAGGAGACTGCTATGGCATCACCTACAGCACCACATATTTTGCCTATTGACGCAACACAGACTAAGGCTTGGCGCGCCCTTGCAGAGCATTACGCCAGCTTAAAAGATACAAAAGCCACGCTGAAGAACTGGTTTGCAGAAGACCCTCAGCGTGTCCAGAACCTTACATTTGAGCTTGATCAGTTCTTGATTGATCTTTCCAAAAACCTTGCCACGCAAGAGACGCTTGACCTTCTGTGTGACCTTGCAGAAGAGGTCAAACTTGAAGAGCGTAGAGACGCTATGTATGCCGGCGAGCATATTAATACTACTGAGAATCGAGCGGTTCTCCACACAGCGCTTCGCCGTCCCGCAACTGAGGCCGGCACACTTATTGTTGATGGACAAGACGTTGTTTCTGACGTTCACCAGACGCTGAACAAGATGTATGCCTTCTGCGATCGAGTTCGCTCGGGAGAGTGGAAGGGCGTTTCTGGTAAGCCTATCAAGACGGTTGTAAGCATTGGCATTGGCGGCTCAGACCTTGGTCCTGTTATGGTTTACGAGGCTTTGAAGCCTTTTGCAGATGCAGGTATTACTGCTCGCTTTGTCTCCAACATTGACCCTGTTGACCTTGGCGAGAAAACCGAGGATCTTGATCCAGAAACAACACTCTTTGTTATTGTTTCCAAGACCTTTACTACGCTTGAGACTCTTACTAATGCTCGTTGTGCTCGCACATGGCTTTTGGAAAAGCTGGCTGAACAGGGCGTTATTGATGGTTCAGACGCTCAGAATGCAGAAGCTATTCGCAAGCATTTTGTTGCTGTCTCCACTGCACTTGATTTGGTAGAAGACTTTGGTATTGACCCACAGAACGCCTTTGGTTTCTGGAATTGGGTTGGCGGCCGTTATTCGGTTGATTCTGCAGTTGGCCTGGTACTGGCAATTGTTTTTGGACCACAGCGTTTTGCAGAGTTCCTTAGTGGCTTTAACGCAGTTGATGAATATTTCAAGACAACCCCTCTGAGGCAAAACGTTGTTGCTCTTATGGGTCTCTTAAACGTTTGGTACGTTAATTTCTTTGGCGCAGCATCTCACGCAGTACTTCCATACAGCCAGTACTTGCATAGATTCCCTGCGTATCTCCAGCAGCTTACCATGGAGTCCAACGGCAAGTCCACGCGCTGGGATGGCACTGCGGTTACATCTAACACAGGTGAGATTTTCTGGGGAGAGGCTGGTACCAACGGTCAGCATGCTTTCTACCAGCTTATTCACCAGGGAACTCAGATTATTCCTGCTGATTTTATTGCGTTTGTAAATACTGCTTTTGCTACAAAAGATGCAGATCTTGATGTCCACGAGCTCTTCCTCTCCAACTTCTTTGCGCAGACTAAGGCGCTTGCTTTTGGCAAGACCGCTGATGAAGTCCGTGCTGAGGGAACGCCAGAGTGGATGGTTTCTGCACGCGTCTTTGAAGGAAATAGGCCAACTACCTCTATCTTTGGTAAAGAGCTTAATCCTCGTGCTATTGGTACGCTTATTGCACTCTACGAGCATATTACCTTTGTTGAAGGTGTTGTGTGGGGCATTGATTCCTTTGATCAGTGGGGCGTTGAGCTTGGCAAACAGCTTGCTAAACAGATTTTCCCTGCAATTCATAACGACGAAGAGTTGGCAAAACAGGACGCTTCCACTCAGTCCCTTGTTGATTTCTACCGCAGAAACAGAACATAACACGTTACGTAAAAGAGAATAATTTTTTGAATTTAGTTTAAGAAGGCCATCTTTCATGGTCTTCTTTTTGTATTTCTAGAACTTAGTTTTGCGGAGTGTTGAGCGGACATTTCTTTATCTAATATTTGTAATACTGCTATGTATATGTTTATATATGCTAAAGATTTATACATATTTATTTAAACTGGTAGAACACTTGTTCATCTAAATAATCAGTAAATAATTGAATTATTTGAATAAAATTTAAAAAAAATAATACATCGAAACTATTAAAAATTTTAGAATACCAGCAGTCTCCGTACGACTTTGTGTTATAACGGCTACTCATGTGACGCTTAGTCTGGATTGTAGTTTTTAAAGGATAAATGATTTACATAACAGGCTAAAAATTTTGTATTGGCGTAGTACAGATATAGAGGTGTTGTCAGGAATGGAGCGGTAATGAAGTACCTTTTGCTCGTAAGTCATGGAACGTTTGCACCAGGTCTGCATAGCGTAATGGACATGCTGATGGGGCCCAGAGAAAATATCTTGAGCTACAGCATGGAAGATGGCGTGGGAGCAGCTGAATATAGAGAGAATTTGTCAAAAATTCTTGAGCCACTTACTGCTGATGACGAGGTTGTCGTTCTTGGTGACATTATCGGTGGATCTCCACTTACTAATGCGCTTGATCTTCTCGCCAAAAAAGGCCTGCTTTCTCATACCGTGGCTTTTAGTGGCGCCAATCTTCCCATGGCAATTGGTGCTTTGATGGCAATCGATGATGGCCTAAGTGGCGAAGCTCTTGTGTCATCAATCCTGAATGAAGGAAAAAATGGCGTTAATCAGATCGTCCTAGCTCTTGAAGACGATGACGAGGAAGACCTTTAGTAATTACTGCAAGTACGCGTAGCTGCTTGCGTAAGAAATATGTTAGGAGAAAACATGATTTCATTTGTTCGTGTTGATGACCGCATGATTCATGGTCAGACAGTCACCCGCTGGGCCCTTGAGGTTCCTTGTGACGGAATCATTGCAGTAAATGATGCAGCTGCATCAAATCCTGTTCTCAAGTCCGCTTACAAGTCAGCAGCACCTGACAAGAAAGTATTTGTTTGGACATTTGATCACTTCAAAGAGAGCGCTCAGAAGGTTCTAGACAGCGATTCTCGTTATTTTCTTATTACTAAAAACCCAGTTGACATGAAGAAAATTCTTGTTGACTTTGGTTTTAAGCCAGGAATTAACACGGTCATTATCGGTCCTGGTAATGATCGTCCTGGTGCGGTAAAGCTGGGCAACAACCAGTCCTTTACTCAAGAAGAGGGACAGGCATTTGAGGATATAACCAAAGCTGGTTATACCGTTCAATTTGCTCTTCTTAAAGAAAAGGCAATTGGTGAGTGGCCTAAATTCCGCGAGAAGTTTGACGTAAAGTAGTATTCGGAAGGCGATTTTTATGGCAATTAATGCGTTTCAAGCTGCCCTTTTGGGTTTGTTTGCATGCCTTGCGTCACTACCTGGCATGGCTGGTACTACCGTAGGTAACTATACCCTCGGTCGTCCACTTGTTGCAGGTCTTGTCGTTGGTGTCATTCTTGGTGACGTCCAGACTGGCATTATTGTTGGTGCAGCAATCCAGTTGGTCTACATTGCACTCGTAACACCTGGTGGAACTGTTTCCGCTGACGTTCGTGCTGTTTCCTACATTGGTATTCCTCTAGCAATTCTTGCAATCAAGGCTTATGGTCTTGATCCAAGCTCTGTTGAGGCTGCATCTCAGGCAGCTGCTATTGGTGCAGCTGTTGGTACTCTTGGTACCGTCTTGTTCTACGGCACCGCTACCATGAACCTTGTATGGCAGGGTATTGGTTGGCGTGCAATGGAGAGCAAAGAGTGGGGTCGTATTAAGAAGACCATTCCAATGGTTGACTTTGTATTCCCTTGGGTTTCTCACATTATTTTCTCGTTCATTCCAACATTCTTCATTTGCATGGCTGGCGAGAGCATGGTTGGCATCATGAAGGAATACCTTCCTATGAACGGTATCCCAATGATGACCCTCTTCACCGTTGGTACCCTTCTTCCTACCGTTGGTGTTGCAATTTTGTGCAAGCAGGTTATTACTAAGCCTCTTGATTGGGTAACTTTTGCCTTTGGCTTTATCCTTGCTGGCGCACTTGGCCTGAACCTCATTGTCTCTGCAGTCGTAGCAGTCTTCTTTGCTGTTCTTAACTATCAGCTTCAGCAGGCAAAGAATGTTCGTTTGGCTGCTGCAACATCAGGCAATGTAAGCGCAGACGATGAAGAAGAGGAGGATATTTAATCATGGCTGAAAAGAAAACCATTTCTCAGAAAGCACGCAATAAGTCTTTCTTGAGCTGGATTTACGGCAATCTTACCTGCTTCTCTCAGGAGCACATGCAGACATTTGGTTACCTTGCATCCATGCTTCCAATCGTTGACGAGCTTTACGATACTGATGACCAAAAGGTTGAGGCACTTTCTACCTATACAACCTTCTTTAATACCGAGCCACAGATTGGTTCTATGGTTGTTGGCTTGACCGCTTCTCTTGAAGAGGCTCGTGCAAACGGCGAGGCAATCGACGACGAGACCATCAATGGTCTTCGCGCTGGTCTTATGGGCCCTCTTGCTGGTCTTGGTGACTCCATTATCGTTGGTACTTTTATTCCAATTCTTCTTGGAATTGCACTTGGCCTTTCTAAGGGCGGCTCCGTTCTTGGCCCACTGTTCTATGTTGTGGTCTGGAACCTCATTATGTACTTCGGCATGAAGTTTGCTTACGACCAGGGCTATAGCCTGGGTTCTTCTGCTGTTGAGGCACTTGTTGGTCCTGAGTCCGAGGCTCTCCGTAGCTCCATTGTTATGATTGGTACTATGGTCATTGGCTCTGTTGCTGCTACATGGATTAACGTCACAACTTCTCTGAATATTGCTGGTGTTGACATTCAGACAACACTTAATGGCATCTTCCCTAAGGTATTGAACCTTCTGTTTGTATACCTTTGCTGGTGGTTGATGACTAAGAAGAAGCTCAGCCCAACAGTTGTTATGCTTATTCTTGTTGTTGTAGCACTTGTTGGCGTTGTTATTGGCGTCTTCAACCCAGGTCTGTCTTACTAATTTTTTGCGCAAAATCCTGTCTGGCGCAGAAAAGACAAACGTAATAAAGTGGCATCGTCATACGGCGATGCCACTTTTGATTGAGAGTTTTTATGAGCAAGAAAAACTATGTAGGAGCAGCTTCTCATTCACACGAGGATAACCCTTTGGTTGTCGAGGCTCGTATGCAGACAAAAGCTCTTGGAACACTAAGCGTTTATAGAAGAGCCGCTTATTCTGGCATCGCAATTGGAGCATGGCTTATATATCTCAGCGTGTACGGGAGTCTCTCTACAAGTTCTATGGCAACGGCTGTGCTCGTGGGCGGCATAGTTCTTCTCGTCATATCTGTTCCTATAGCTGGAATTTTGCATGTAGGTATCTCAAGAGGAAAAAAGAACGTCGAGAAGATCATCAAAGCAATTGAAAAAAATTCGTCAAAAAATGCATAGAAGCGATACGATCTGTGCAAAGATTTCTCTAATAGGGTAGAGTATCTACAGCGCATTGAGCGGGTGCGGATGACGTGACACCTCGAACCTGGTCAGGGTCGGGAGACAGCAGCCATAAGGGGTCACTCGCGGGCATCCGTTCCCACTCAATGCGCTTTTCTTAGGCGTATAGTGTGTTTGCCGCGACATTTGTCACGACGATTGGACTTCGATGGGTTTTGTAAACTACATCATTGAGCTGCTTAGAGATCCTCGTGCATTTATTGCTTCAATGATTGCCACAGGCCCTTTTGCTGCGTACGGTTTTGTTTTTCTGATTGTTTTTATTGAGACTGGCGTAGTCTTTTTCCCATTTTTACCAGGTGATTCTCTGCTTTTTGCAGCAGGATTTTTTGCCCACAATGGCGGTTTTAATATTGTTTTGCTGCTTGTTATTACGTGGGCTGCCGCAATTCTTGGCGATCAGATGAACTTTATGATTGGCCATTTCTTTGGTCAAAAAATTATTGCTTCCGGAAAGGTCAAGGCACTTACTCCAGAGCATCTTGAGAAGACTCAGAAGTTCCTGGACAAGCACGGTCATCTGGCAATTTTCTTAGGGCGCTTCTTCCCCTTTATCCGCACGTTCGTTCCTTTTATTGCTGGTATGGGCGGTATGCACTGGCGCAACTTTGGCATCTATAACATCTTGGGTGGTGTAACCTGGTCCACGATGTTTGTACTTCTCGGCTATTTCTTTGGCGGCATTCCTGTAGTTCAGGAGCATTTTGAGCTGCTGATTGTAGGAATTGTTGCGGTCTCAATCATCCCTACAATTGTGGGAATTGTTCGGGGACGTATGCATAAGGGCGAGAAGAACAACAAAGAAGTCACAGATACAAACGAAGACGAGGCTTAGTAACAAGCTTTCGCACTTCTCGTAATTTGATGATAGAAATCCCGTCAGGAACGACTTGGCCTGACGGGATTTTTTACTCTTTGGAGAGCTGGTATGTATCAGTAAAGGTGACTGTCTGACCGTTTTCCGTGTGGGTGGAAATAAGCTGAGCCACAACGCTTCTGTTGGCACTATCAAACGTGACCTTCAACTGTGGTTTTTGAGTCGTAGCAAGAGCTGTACTAGAAGCAGAATGATCATCCAGGTTTGCATTGGTTACATCGACCGTTCCAGAAACCTGGATTTGTTCTCCGATAGTTCCTGAAGTTGCAAGAGAGACAGAAGCGTTTTTGAACTCAGTATCACCGGGATACCAACGATACGAAGTGTTGAGTGCTCCATGGTTGTGCACAACACCCCCTGCGGTTGCCGTAAGCACGAGCTGATCACGAGAAAAACCTGCAGCCGATACGGTCAACGTTAAAGGATTGGTTCGACCGGCATAGCAAGGGCTTCCGCTGCTTGCTTCGCAGCTGACAAAGGTACCCTTCCACGTTCCTACGAGCCCGCTGTAGTCGTACTTAAGTCCTGCCGAGGGGTTGGCTGTGTCCAATGCCCAGGTACCCGTAGAAGCATCAAAGGTAAATGAGGCGGTAATTTCGCAGGTGAGCGAACCAAAGAAGGTTGGTGAAACACCCGACATTCTTACCCAGCAGGTTTGCTGTTCACGGTCAAAGCCCGCATCAAGAACGGTGAAGGTTGCATCAGAGAACTGCGAGCTATAAGAAATAGCTTCGTTAGGATTTTTCTCATCAAGTTTTGCTAGCACATCGCCAATAGCATCAAGGACTTTTGTGGTAGAAACGCCCGAAGTTGCCTGGTAGGTAACAGATTGTGATTCTTCGTCACCAATGGCGTTCCAGCCCTGGGTATTTGCGTATCCAAGTTTGGTCATCTTTGTAGCAGCAATTGCATTGCCTGTATAGGTAAGGCGTACTACAGAGTTGGCGTAGCCCGTCGCACCAAACTGCGCGGCATCACTTGAGATTGCCGTGGTACTTCTTGTGCGAGAAACAACTTCAATGCCCGTAAGGAGTAAGGACTCATCAGCATCATATTTACCAGGAGTCCAGGCTGGTGCCTCAACGCGTGTGCGCGCATCAGCAATAACAGTATCAGTTGAAGGAACGTTGCTCACGCGAATAAAGAACACGATAACTGCAGATAAAAGAGCAAGACTTAAGAGAGCAAGAACGCCAGAAAGCAGGCTGTAGCGGCGTACAAACCTAAATAGTGCACGACGCCTGCTGCGAAGATAGCTTGAGAACGTATCAGCAACATCTTTTATAGACGTTGCGTCATCGTCAGAGGTTGCATCACCTGCGCTAGCAGCATTTTTGACAGAAGCTTCAGCAGCTTCAGCCTCTGCGTGTTCGTGAGTGCTCTCTTCAAGCTCTTTGAGACGAGCTTCTACAGCAGAAAGGTCCTGCGTCAGAGCTGCATCGTTTACGATTTTCTCCAGGTCAGTTGTGCTATCTGCATCGTTTTCAGGAGAGTTCTCATCCGAAGCAGAGTAAGTCTCAT
The DNA here is from genome assembly GCA_937935155.1 of uncultured Atopobium sp. Taxonomy (GTDB): domain Bacteria; phylum Actinomycetota; class Coriobacteriia; order Coriobacteriales; family Atopobiaceae; genus Lancefieldella. The sequence goes on from CALGXY010000088.1 coordinate 24,214, forward strand.
CCTCTTCACCATCTTCGTCTAGACCAGGAAAGATAGGGCTGACAATTTCCATGATGTAGTCTTCATCAGCAGCGGCCATATCGGCAGCAATAGGGTCGGTGACCTCTTCAAGCTCGTCGGTCTTCTCGCCAGCGGTGTCAACTGCCTCAGCAGCCTGGGCATCAAGGGTCTTCTGATCAGAAGAGGTGTCCTCTGCAGCAGGCGTGTTATCTGGTTGTGAAGTTTTGTTCTTAGAAGTCATAGCGCCTCATTACCGTCTAAACCTGCTGTAATTTTCTCACAATTATGTAACTTGTGTACCCTCATCCTGTGCAGATAGGGAGGTATCGGTTTAAAAACCGCCTAGTGGTGGTACACTTCTTTAGTTGAATTCTCACCTCGCAAGCAGCTTTGCAACAGTTTGGCCGCATGTCAATGAGCCAAGCGCGCACGAGGCACTTATCTTAGGAGCAAGAATGCGTGACAAGCTAGAAAAAATCGTTGAGGCCTATGCTGAGCTTGAGCAAAAGCTTGCAGACCCAGCTGTTGTCTCTGATCCAAAAGAGTATGCTCGCGTGGCAAAAGAGCACTCTAATCAGGCGGATTTGGTTGCTCACGCCAACAAATACATCACTGCCCTTGATGACATCGAGGCTGCAAAAGAGCTTCTCAACGCTACTTCTGATCCAGAAGAAAAAGAGATGCTGCAGGAAGACATTGCTGCTAATGAAGAGATGCTCCCTCAGCTTGAGGATGAGATCAAGGTCATGCTGATTCCAGGCGATCCAAATGACGAGAAGGACACTATCGTTGAGATTCGCGCTGGTGTTGGCGGCGATGAGGCGGCAATCTTTGCAGGCGACCTCTTCAAAATGTATGAGCGCTTTGCTGAGGCTCGTGGTTGGAAGACAGAGATCCTGTCCAGCTCTCCTTCTGAGGCAGGCGGCTTCAAGACTATTGAGTTCAAGGTCACGGGCGATAAGGTCTATTCAGTTATGAAGTATGAATCCGGTGTTCACCGTGTTCAGCGCGTTCCTAAGACTGAGTCTCAGGGCCGCATTCAGACCTCTACCGCAACCGTTGCAGTTCTCCCAGAGGCTGACGAGATTGATATTCAGATCAACCAGGAAGACCTGCGCATTGACACCTACTGCGCATCCGGCCCTGGCGGTCAATGCGTTAACACCACGTATTCCGCAGTTCGTATTACTCACCTGCCAACAAATACCGTTGTTCAGTCTCAGGATCAGCGTTCTCAGATTCAGAATCGCGAGGTCTGCATGCAGATGCTTCGTGCCCGTCTTTATGAGATGGAGCTTGAGCGTCAGCAGGCTGAGCAGGGCGCAGAGCGTCTTTCCCAGATTGGTCATGGTGCTCGTTCCGAGAAGATCCGTACCTACAACCAGCCACAGGACCGTGTAACCGACCACCGCGTCGGCTTCAACGGCACCTACAATGGAGTTCTTCTGGGTGATACGCTGTCATCCGTTATTGAGGCTCTTGCTGCAGCAGAGCGTGCCGAGAAACTCGCTCAGGCTGTTTAAGGTGCAAACTTCATGACAGATGAAGTTTGGACAATCCAAAAAATTTTGACGTGGACTACTCAACACCTGGAAAAGAAGGGTGACGAGCATCCACGTCTTTCTGCAGAATGGCTCCTGTCCGCAGTGACGGGTCTTTCTCGCGTTCAGCTCTACACCAACTTTGACAAGCCACTTTCCGCCGATGAGCGTACTCGCATGCGCGAGGCAATTAAGCGCCGTGCAGAGGGCGAGCCGCTTCAGTACGTGACGGGCGAGATGCCCTTTAGGCACCTGGTGCTTACGTGCGAGCCAGGCGTGCTTATTCCACGACCAGAGACAGAAGTGCTGGTAGACGTTGCGCTCGAAGGCGTTGATGCAGCAACTCCAAACGCCGACCGAGAAGTGCGTGTACTTGAGGTTGGCGTAGGAACGGGCTGCATATCGCTCTCTATTGCTACTGAGCGTCCACAGACGCGCGTCTACGCTACAGATCTTTCTCCTCAGGCGATTGCGCTGGCAACTCGCAACAGAGATACCCTAGACCTCCAAGAGCGCGTGGAGCTCATTGAGTGTGACTTGGTAGAAGGTGTGCCCGCAGAGCTTTCACAGTCCTTCTCGGTGTTGGTGTCTAATCCGCCCTACATTCCCACACGCGTGCTTGAGCAGGAGGTACCTACTGAGGTCAAGGGTTTTGAGCCTGAGCTGGCGCTTGACGGGGGAGAAGACGGTCTGGACGTCTATAGGCGATTGCTTGAGGCTGCTCCACATATGCTTCTACCTGGTGGTATGTTCTGCGTTGAGCTCTACGAGGGGCATCTGGACAAGGCGGTGCACCTTGCCGAGGAACAGGGTGTGTGGGAGTCCGTTGAGGTCAAAGAGGATCTGACGCATAGGCCGCGCATTCTTGTGGCGTACCTAGCAAAGTAGCGCTTCAGCCGTCTGGCGAGAAAAACTGTGTAACGCATAACACCGCGCAGCACACAACGCCGCGTAGCACACAACAATGAGTCGAGGGTTTTTATGGGCGAATACATCAAAGTTGATCAGATGAATCCGGATACATCTGTAGTTTCTTTAGCAGTTGAGGTGGCGCGTCGTGGCGGCGTGCTTATCATGCCTACCGATTCTGTCTATGGCATTGGCGCAGCCGCAACTCTTCAAAATCCTGGTCATAAGCGTATTTTTGAGATTAAACAGCGTCCTTCAACGCAGACGCTTCCATGGCTTGTGGGCAGTAAATCTGATTTGCAGAAGTACGCTCACATTACGCACAGCTGGGCAAATAAGCTGGTAGAAGCATATTGGCCAGGAGCTCTTACGCTGGTGGTTACCGCATCAGAGAACGTTCCTGATGAGTACGTTTTGCCAGACAACAGAACCATTGCACTCCGTATGCCCAACTCGCCGCTTGTGTGTCAGATTGCTGAGCAGCTTGGATCTCCTCTGGCAACTACCAGCGCAAATACGCACGGAGCTCCTTCTGCAGTTGATGGATGTGGCCTTGAAGCAGGCCTTATTGAGCAGGCAGACTTGACGCTTGATGGAGGTCCGGCGCCCCTTGCTATTGCGTCGACTATTGTCGACTGCACGGGTGATGAACCGCGTATTTTGCGCGAAGGCGCCATCACAACCGAGGATATTCTCGCCACTGCGGGATTTGCAAAATAGATAAAAAATCCTATCCCTTTTATGTGTTTTGGCTGCAGCTTTTGCCTGCATGCGGTACTCTCTATAGGAGTGAATTTTCTGAGGAGGATACGTATGCGTATTGCAGTTGGTTCCGATCACGCTGGCTTTATCCAGAAAGATCCTATCATTGAGCACATCAAGTCGCTTGGTCATGAGGTTTTGGACTTTGGTCCCGCAAACGATGACCGTGTTGATTACCCTGATTTTGCAGATAAGGTTGCTCGCGCAGTTGCAGCAGGCAAAGCAGATCGCGGCGTTCTGATTTGCGGAACTGGTATTGGCATTGCTATGACTGCTGATAAAGTCCCTGGTATTCGCGCTACTCCTGTTCAGACCGTTCAGTTTGCAGAGCTTGCTCGCGAGCACAATAACGCAAACGTCATTGGCCTTTCTGGTCGATTCACTGATCTTGCTGTTAACGAGGCTATTGTGGATACCTTCCTAAGCACCGAGTTTGCAGGCGGCCGTCATACGGGACGTGTCGAGAAGATCATGCGTGAAGATGATCCTAACTTTAAGGGTGTTGATGCTGAGTAAGTAAGCGGCACGTAAACAGTGCTGCATAAGTAATACATACGCAAACCTGCAGGGAATGTAGAGGCTAGGTTAAAGTTGCTCGCATTCAAATAAAACGCAGGTCAAGCTCTTGGAGGGAGCATTATGGCAGATTATGATGAGTCCAGACTTACGGTTGTTGACCACCCACTAGTTCAGCACAAGCTTCACATTCTTCGCGACAAGACAACCACCACCAAGCAGTTCCGTGAGCTTGTCAACGAGCTTGCAATTCTTGAGAGCTACGAGGCAATGCGTGACTTCCCACTTGAGGACGTCGAGGTAGAGACTCCTCTTGAGACCATGACTGCTAAGCGCATTGCTGGTAAGAAGGTTGCTATTATTCCAATTCTTCGCGCTGGCCTTGGTATGGTTGACGGCATTCTTGAGCTGGTTCCTTCTGCTCGCGTCGGTCATGTTGGTATGTATCGCGATCCAGAGACCCATCTTCCTCACCAGTATTACTGCAAGTTCCCTGCAGACATCGAGAACCGCACCTGCCTGGTTGTTGATCCAATGCTGGCAACCGGCGGCTCTCTCACTGCTGCTATTCAGTTCCTGCGTGAAGCAGGTGTCAAGGACATTCGTTGCCTGACCATTGTTTCTTGCCCTGAGGGCGTCAAGGCAACTCTGGACTTTGACCCAGAGGTACGCCTTTACACCTGCACCGTTGATCGTCAGCTGAGCCCAAATGCTTACATTCTTCCAGGCCTTGGCGACGCAGGTGACCGTATTTACGGTACCAAGTAAGGAACTCATCGCCCTTCTCGCAATTTAATATAGTTGCGAATACGTACGTTAGTACTTGATCCAGCACTCACATAACGTGTGTACTGGATCATTTTTCTTTTCAAATCATCACTTTACGAGAAGAAATAACAGTTGGCACATATCAAAAACTTTGCAAATAACAGGGGATATTGATACAACTATTTTTATCTGGTCATAACTATATCTATCAAGAAAAAAGCAACATAACAGCAGCTTAGAAGTGTTATAGTTGAATGAATCAATAACGGCAGCTAACACGAAATGTGTCAGTAATGTGAGAGTTTGAGCATAAGTCAATTATTTGATTTTGTAATCGTGACTATGCATTCATTTAGTGCTAGTATCGCCGTTCGTCGCAAATATGCACGCCGAGTGGTAGATAATACACTCCAAGTGGCATATTCTTGGCATCTTACGTTGCGTTTCAAGTATGCTGAGCAGTGACGGGCAATCTGAAATGGTTGCAGATTGTATGGGGAGGTTGAGACAGAGTGGATGTTCTTGCGCAGTTGCCAGCAGAGATGGCCGAGCTGCTCGAAAGTTTTTTGCCACATGCATTGGTTGGTAACACCACCTTTGGTTTCACGAACTACATTTTCTATTTCTTAATCGCTGCTGTGATTTTTCTGATTGTCTGCTTTAGGTTTAAGAAGAAGCAGGCAGAGAGCATTGTTCCTCAGGGACGCTTTGTTAATGGCGTTGAGTATTTGATTGAGTACATTAGGGACGATGTCTGCAAGGCTTCTCTTGGAGATACGTGGCGTACACACTTCCCCTTCTTGATCACCATCTTTATGTTCATCTTAATCAATGACCTTATTGGTCTTATTCCTGGAGCACACCCAGGTACCGGTACTATTGGTGTTACTGCCGCTCTTGGTCTTTGCTCCCTTGGATACTTTATGTATGTCGGTGCAAAAAAGATGGGCGTTATTGGCTACATCTTGAGTCTTGCACCAAAGGGCGTTAATCCTGTTATCGCAGCAGTTATCTGGGTTATTGAGGTCTTCTCAACATTCCTTCGTCTGGTTACTCTGGCTGTCCGTCTGTTCTGCAACATGTATGCAGGTCACATCGTTATGGGTACGTTTGCAATTCTTGCATCTATGTACTTTATGCCAGCAATTGAGAACTTCTCTGCATCAACAGCTGCTCAGGCAGGATTTTCGATTTTCTGGGTTTTGCTGTTGATTATCATTTATTTAGTAGAAACTATTGTTGCCTTCATTCAGGCATACGTTTTTACCCTACTCTCTACTGTCTACATCCAGCTGGTAGAGTCTGAACACTAAGCAAAACGCTTAGTTGGTGGCATTGCCACACTGGTGCCAAACGGCACAAAAGATGAAGTCATCTGAGCCCACGCTCAGTTGATGATAGGTATGTATATTGGTCGCCTTGAGAGGGGCGAGCGAAAAAGGAGGAATCGTGGGTATTTTCGGATATGCTCTTTGCGTTATGGGAGCAGCAATTTGTATTAGCGTCGTAGCAACGAGTGCCGCTAACAACATGGCTCGTCAGCCAGAGGTTCAGGGTCGTCTCTTCACAGTCTTTATTCTTGGCTGCGCATTCATCGAGGCACTTACCCTGATTGGCTTCGTTGTTACCTTGATGGTTAAGTAAATTACTGTTTGTAACAGCGAAAACGCTACGTTGGAGGAATGCATGAATACGATTTGTAAGGGAGTTAAAAAAGCCAGCACAGTAGGCGCAACTGCTGCTCTACTTGTGGCAATGGCTCCCTCAGTCGCACTTGCTGAAGAGGGTGCAAGTGGTGCCGATATTCTTCTTCCAAAGCCCGCTGAGTTTGTTCCTGCTCTGATTGCGTTTCTGATCATCTTTGCTGTTGTAGCAAAGTTTGTATGGCCTTCCGTTCTACGTATGCTTGACAAGCGTCAAGAGAAGATCCAAGGCGATCTGGACGCTGCAGCAAAGGCTCGCGAGGAAGCCAACAAGGATCGTGAAATCGCAGCAGCTGGTATCGACGCAGCTAAGCAGCAAGCAGACGAGATTGTTTCTGCTGCTAAGCGTGAGGGCGAAGAAGAGCGTGCTCGTATTATCGAGCAGGCAAAGGCAGAAGCTGTCGAGATTATTACTAAGGGTAAGGGCGTTGTAGAGTCTGAGCGTCGTCACGCCATGGCTGAGCTTTCTGATTCCGTTGTTGATCTTGCCGTCGATATTGCCGGAAAGATTATTGGCAACGAGCTTTCAGTAGAGCAGCAGCGTGCTCTTGCCGAAAAGTACCTTGCGGAAGTAGGTACTCCAGATGAGCACTAATAAAGACGATCAAGACAGAAAAGTAGAGGGCTATACCAGGGCGCTCCTGGAGGCTGGCCGCGCAGAGGGTCGTGCAACGGCAGACCTTGTACAGGTGCAGCACGCAAAGAAGTTCTCTCCAGAAGTTCTTGAGACTCTTGGTGCTATGCAGGCGAGTGAGGATGTCAACCTTATCAATGATGTTGCCGCTACGTTCCAGGAGCTTCTTGAAGAAGAAGACAAGACACTTACAGTAACGGTAACTACTACAATGCCTCTTGATGATGAGTTACGTGCAAAGGTCACCGAGAAGCTCGAGAAGAACTTCAATACTCAGGTGTATCTTATTGAGCGTGTTAATCCCAAGATTTTGGGCGGCATTGTAGTTGAGGCACGTGATCATCGTTATGATGCATCGGTAAAGACACAGCTCACTCACATTAAGAGTAGGCTCTCTTCAGATCACGTTGAAAGTGAATTGTAATGACTGATAAGACCACTATACAGGAAGGAACGCTTAGCTCAGATGCCGTCATGGCACAGCTTAGAGAGCGCCTTTCTAAGGTCAATTCAACTGTATCCCAGCAAGAGGTATCTGCTGTTATTGAGGTAGCAGACGGTATTGCTCGTGTTGCTGGTCTACGCAGCGCTATGGCAGGCGAGTTGCTGGAGTTTACCAGCTCCGTTACTGGCCACAGCGTATTCGGTCTTGCTCAGAACCTTGATGAGACTTCTGTCGGTGCTGTTTTGTTCGGCGAAGTTTCTGAAATCAAGGAAGGCGACGAGTGTCGCACTACTGGCCGTGTTATGGACATCCCTGCTGGATACGACATGCTTGGTCGTGTTGTTAACCCACTGGGCCAGCCTATTGATGGACTTGGCGCTATCCACGCTACACATCGTCGCCCTATTGAGTTCAAGGCTCCTGGCATCATGCAGCGTCAGCCTGTTTGCGAGCCAGTTCAGACTGGACTTCTGGCAATTGACGCTATGGTTCCTGTCGGCCGTGGTCAGCGTGAGTTGATCATTGGTGACCGTAAGACCGGTAAGACCGCTATCGCAATTGACGCAATCGTAAACCAGAAGAACACCGATATGGTTTGTATCTATGTCGCCATCGGTCAGAAGGCGTCTACAGTTGCAAACATCCGCGAGTCTCTTTCCCGCCATGGTGTTCTTGACAAGACCGTCATTGTTGCAGCTACCGCAGCTGATTCTGCTCCAATGCAGTACATTGCCCCTATGGCAGGCGCTGCTATTGGTGAGTTCTTTATGTATAACGATAAGGACGGCAAGCCTGCTGACAAAGATCATCCAGGCGGACACGTTCTTGTTGTTTACGATGACCTCTCTAAGCAGGCAGTTGCATACCGTCAGATGTCACTGACGCTTCATCGTCCACCAGGACGTGAGGCATATCCTGGTGATATTTTCTACCTGCACTCACGCTTGCTGGAGCGTGCATGTAAGCTCTCCGATGAAAACGGAGCAGGTTCTCTTACCGCACTTCCAATTATTGAGACGCAGGAAGGCGACGTTTCTGCATACATTCCTACAAACGTCATTTCCATTACAGACGGCCAGATTTATCTGCAGTCTAACCTCTTCTTCCAGGGCCAGCGTCCAGCAGTCGACGTAGGTATTTCCGTATCCCGCGTTGGTGGCGACGCTCAGGTCAAGGCAATGAAGCAGGTTGCAGGTACACTTCGTCTGGACCTTGCAAGTTATCGTGAGAAGCAGGCATTCTCGCAGTTCGGATCCGACCTGGATGCAACTACGCAGTACCAGCTCAATCACGGTGCTCATATGATGGAGCTTCTCAAGCAGCCACGTTATTCAGCTCTGGACGTAGTAGACCAGATTTGCGCAATTTACGCTGCAAAAGAGAACTTCATTGATGACGTTGATCTTGAGAACGTTGCTCTCTTCCGTGATGGCCTTGCTCAGTACATGAGTGAGTATCACCCACAGCTTCGCAACTCTCTGCGCAACGGAAAGATTTCTGATGAGCAGGCAGAACGCTTGAGTGATCACATTAAGCACTTCAAGGCTAAGTTTATGGAAAAGCATCCAAACAAGGTTGTGGATGAGGCAGAAGCTAATTCAGACACACCAGGCTCTTTTGACGCAGTAACCCAGGGTTCATTGCAGGAGTAATTATCAATGGCGAACCTTCACGAAATATCGAGGCGTATGAGCTCCATCAGGAGCACCATGCAGATTACGCGTACGATGTCGATGATTTCGACAGCGCGTGTCCGCAAGGCACTTGATAGGGCCGAGGCTGCTTCGCCATATAAGGAAGCTATTACCCTTATGCTTGCAAATGTAGCAAGCGCTAGCTTTAATCCAAAGAAACAGCCTCTTCTTGCCACACACAAAGTCGAGAAGAACGTGCTGTTCTTAGTCATCGCATCTGACCGCGGACTTGCAGGTGGATTTAACATTCTGCCTCAGCGCGAGGTTGAGCATGAGATGGCACGTCTTAAGGCTAAGGGTGTGTCGTCCGAGATAATTACTTGCGGACGCAAGCCAACTGAGTACTTTACGTATAGAAATATCAAGCCCACCATGTCTTATGTAGGCATTTCCTCTGAGCCTACAGCAGACCAGGCTGATCGTATTGCTTCCTACATCATGGATAGCTATATCAAGGGTAAGATTGATCGTGTCGTAATCAAGTACTGGCATGCAAAGAACCGTGTTGACCAAGAGCAGGTTACAGAGCAACTTCTTCCTATTTCGCGCGATAAACTCACGATTCCTAATAAACCACGTACCGAAGAAGCCCTCTCACAGGTGAAGACGTATAACAAGAGTGAATATCAATTCTCGCCATCTGCTTCTCAGGTACTTGATTCGTTGATGCCCGCTTATATCAAGACGGTCATCTTCCACGCACTTCTTGATTCTGCTGCAGCCGAGCATGGTGCACGCCGTCGTGCAATGCAGTCTGCAACTGATAATGCTGAGAACGTCTTAGGCGCTCTTAGCCGTACGTACAATCGCGAACGCCAGGGCGCAATCACCACTGAGCTCAATGAGATTATCGGTGGTGCTGCAGCATTGGAGGATATGTAATGTCAGATATGCAAGTAGAGACTTCTTCCTTTGAGGAAGCTATTCTCAACAAGCGCAATCAGCGCGTTGACGATGGCGTAATCGTTCGCGTAGTTGGACCAGTTGTCGACGTTAAGTTCGACGGACCTGTTCCAAGCATCTATACCGCACTGACGGTAGAGGATGACACGCCTGTTGGTCACGTCAGCACCGTTCTTGAGGTTGAGTCTCAGCTTCACGGTGGTGTTGTTCGTACCGTCGCTATGTCGTCAACCGATGGTCTTCAGCGTAACCTTCGCGTTAAGGACACCGGCAAGCCAATGATGATGCCAGTAGGCAAATCTACGCTGGGCCGCGTCTGGAACGTTATGGGTCAGCCAGTTGATGGTGGAGAAATGCCTGAGGACGTCGATTTCTATCCTATTCACCACCCAGCACCTCTCTTCGAAGATCTCACTACAGAGACAGAGATTTTTGAGACGGGCATCAAGGCAATCGATCTTCTCGAGCCTTATGTTCGAGGCGGAAAGACTGGCCTCTTTGGTGGCGCTGGCGTTGGTAAGACCGTTCTGATTCAGGAGCTTATTAACAACCTGGCTCAGCAGCATGGTGGTACTTCCGTATTCACCGGCGTTGGAGAGCGTACTCGTGAGGGTACCGACCTCTTCCTCGAGATGACTGAGTCCGGCGTTATTAACAAGACCTGCCTAGTCTACGGTCAGATGAACGAGCCACCAGGAGCTCGTATGCGTGTTGCTCTTGCAGGCCTTACTACTGCAGAGTACTTCCGTGATCAGGGCCAGGATGTTCTGTTGTTCATCGACAACATCTTCCGCTTCTCTCAGGCAGGTTCTGAGGTTTCCGCACTTCTCGGTCGTATGCCTTCCGCAGTTGGTTACCAGCCAACCCTGGCTACAGAGATGGGCGAGCTTCAGGAGCGTATTACTTCCACCAAGGAAGGTTCTATTACTTCCGTACAGGCAGTTTACGTCCCTGCAGACGACCTTACTGACCCTGCTCCTGCTACAACCTTTACGCACTTGGATGCAACTACCGTTCTTTCTCGTGCTATTACCGAGCTTGGTATTTACCCAGCAGTTGATCCTCTGGCTAGCTCCAGTTCTGCTCTTGATCCATCCATTGTTGGTTCAGAGCACTACCGCGTTGCTATGGCAGTTCAGGAGACCCTGCAGGAGTACTCCGACCTTCAGGACATCATTGCAATTCTGGGTATGGACGAGCTTTCTGAGGAGCAGCAGCGCACCGTTGCTCGCGCCCGTAAGATTCAGCAGTTCCTCTCTCAGTCATTCCACGTTGCCGAGAAGTTCACCGGTAACCCTGGCGTGTACTGCACCGTTGAGGAGACTGTCCGCTCGTTTGCAGAGATTATTGACGGTAAGTGCGATGACCTTCCTGAGCAGGCATTCCGTTTTGCAGGCACCATCGAAGATGTTCGCGAGCGCGCTGCAAAGATGTCCGCTTCGGATAGCTCACAGAACTAGGATTTCTCATGGCTGAGTTGACTTGTCAGTTTGTCAGACCAGATAAGCTCCTTTACGAAGGAACCGTTGAAAGTCTGATTCTTGCTTCAGCAGATGGAGAGTATGGTGTGTGGCCAGGCCACGCACCAGAAATCATTGCGCTTGGTGATGGTGTTGTAAGACTGCACATGCCTCATCCAGAGAATGAAGAATCTATGACCAAGATAGTGATTTCTGGTGGATACGCAGAAATCGATCCAACAGGAGTCATTATCTTGGCAGATCATGCTCGTCGCGTTGATGACATTGATGCAGATGTTGTGCGCGAGACAAGAGATGACGTCATTGACCAGATGCTTTCTCTTCCAGAAGACGATAATCGTCGTGCCTACTACGAAAAAAAGATAGACTGGTGTAATCTACTTCTGAAGCAAGTGGTTGAGGAGTAAAATTCTCTCACTGTCGTTTTCGGAGGTTTATGGACGTCATAAAAGTAGTAGGTGGCCGTTCTGTCACAGGAGAGGTCACTGTAGAGGGTGCAAAAAACTCTGCCCTTAAATTGATGGCTGCAACCATCATGGCTCCTGGTGTTACTACACTCACTAACGTTCCTAATATTGCAGACGTTCACGTCATGGGCAAGGTGCTCAAGACGTTAGGCGCTCGCATTGAAGTCGTTGGTCTTCACGAGCTCAAAATTGATACCACAGATATTACAAGCTGGGAGACTCCTTACAGTCTTGTTGCACAGATGCGTGCATCAACTGCTGTTTTGGGTCCCCTTATTTCTCGTTTTGGCAAGGCTGTTGTGGCAATGCCAGGCGGTTGTAATATCGGTGCTCGTAAAATTGACATGCACATCCTGGGCCTCGAGGCTTTGGGTGTTGAATTTAAGGTTGAGCACGGCAATATTCACGCAAGCGCTCCTCACGGCATAACCGGCGAGACCGTTTCTCTGGCCTTTGCTTCCGTTGGTGCAACAGAGAACCTGATGATGGCATCAGTTTTTGCCAAGGGTGTAACGGTCATTGATAACGCAGCTCGTGAGCCAGAAATTGTTGACCTTGCTACTATGCTCAACAAAATGGGCGCTAACATTCAGGGTGCCGGATCTCCTGTTATTGAGATTCACGGCGTCACAGAGCTGCATCCTGTTGAGCATGAAGTCGTTGGCGACCGCATTGAGGCTGGTACCTTCCTGGCAATTGGTGCGCTTACTGGTGAGCCTATTACTGTTCACGGTTTTGAGCCAAATCACCTTGGTCTGGTACTTAAAAAGTACGAGCAGATGGGCATTACCATCGAGACTGGAGATAGGTGGGCAAGGGCTTCTCGCCAGCAAGATCTTAAGGCTATCGATATCCAGACGCTGCCATTCCCCGGTTTTCCAACAGACATGCAGGCACAGACTATGACGCTGCTTGCTCTGGCTAAGGGTACCTGCATCATCACAGAAAACGTCTTTGAGAACCGCTTTATGTTGGCGTCCGAGCTTTCTCGTATGGGAGCTGACATCACCATCGAGGGCCATCACGCTATTGTTCGCGGCGTCTCCGGCTTTGAGGGGGCGCAGGTCAAGTCACCAGATCTTCGTGGTGGCGCCGCGCTTGTTATGGCTGGTCTTGTGGCCGAGGGAGAAACAATCGTTTCTGCCATCCATCACATTGACCGCGGTTACGAAGGATTTGTCGAGAAACTCGTCACGCTGGGAGCAGATGCTCAGCGCACTACCATTCCAGACGACGACTTTATCGAAGGATAGTTTGTGTCAACTAAACCAAAGCATGTAAAACCGCTCGACAACGGGGCCTCACAGGGCGCTTCGGCTGACGCTGCACAAAATACCGCTACGGGAAGTACCCAAGGTACTGCACCAAGCGCTGCAGCCAATACGTCGCAGAACGCTGCGGTTAGTAACTCTCCTTTTAGTCGCACGCAGGCAGAGGGCTACCACAAGCGTCGTAAGCGTGTCTTCAGAAAGCAGATGGTAGTCAGGTCGCTTCTGGGCGTTCTTGCTGCTGTTTTTGTTGCCGCTGTGGTGGGCGCAGGTATCTGGTATGCAAGCGTTCAGGCACAGCTCAATAACTCACAGGTCATTACTGCTGAGCTTCGTCAGACGCTTCAGGAGCCTTCTGCACCAAGCGACCCCTATTATATGCTGCTTCTAGGAACCGACGGTCGACCTGGCGAGACTGAATATCGTGCGGATTCCATTATTTTGGCGCGCGTTGACCCTATCCATAAGCGTGTGACCATGCTTTCTATTCCACGAGATACCCGTGTCTTGTGGAAGGGTTCTTACATGAAGATTAACGCTGTCCACTACTATGACGGCGCAAATGGCATGGTACAAGCTGTAAATGAACTGTGCGGCGTACATATTGCCCACTATGCAGAGGTCAACTTTGATGGTCTCGCAGGCATTACAGATGCTCTTGGTGGCGTAACCGTAAACGTTGAGCAGTACATGCGCGATACGGAGAACTTCAGCGACGTCGTTGAGCTTTACCCTGGTGTACAGAAACTGAACGGTGCTCAGGCACTCTTCTTTACTCGTGTTCGCTACGCTTTTGCAGACAGCGATTACACCCGTATGCGCCATCAGAGAACCTTCATCAAGGCTATGATTGCTCAGATTCTGAATACAGGAGACCCTGTAGCCATTGCAAATATTGTCAATTCAACGGCAAGCATGGTTATTACCGATCTATCTGTCTCAGATATTATTTCTTTGGGCACTCAGATGATTGGCATGAACACTGACAAGGATATCTATACGGCATACGTACCATCCGAGGGAACAGAAATTGACGGTCAGTCGTATGTCATTGCAGATGAAGATGCACTTGCAAAGATGATGAAAGTAATTGATGCAGGAGACGATCCGTCTAGCTTAAACGGACAAACAGATGCCGAGGCAAATGCTGAGGCTGCCGAGAAAAGCTCAGAAGAGTCCTCAGAATCTTCAAACAGCTCTTCTCGCCAGTAAACCTAAGCGGCGTTTTTGGGTATCATTCAAGTGTTAGAACTATTTTCGTTGCATAGCGCAACTGATTTTGCATGAAAAAGACTGCCAAGCAGTCGTCGGAGGAGAGTTATGGCCAACGATAACGTACAAAACGACCACACACTGACAAAAGCCGGCGAGGACTATCTCGAGGCAATTTATCGCATTGCACTTGAGCAGCCAGATGACGATAAGAGCGTCCGCTCTGTTGATATTGCCGAGAGCCTTGATGTTTCCAAGGCAAGCGTCAACAAGGCACTATCCCAGCTTAAAGAGCAGGACATGGTTGAGCAGAGCCGTTATGGTCGTGTCACGCTGACCAAAGAAGGCGAGGCAAACGCCCGTACCACATGGCGTGCTCACCGTGCACTCCGCACCTTCCTTGAGGAGGATTTGGGCGTAGACACAGAGACCGCAGATGCAGAGGCTTGTCTTATGGAGCACTCGCTGTCTGTAGACACGCTGGCCAAGCTCATCACCTTCCTCGAGAAGCGTGGAATTGAGATTCCAAGCAAGTAACGTAACCTGGCGCTTATGCAAACTAGATACGTATAAAAGCGCCTGTCATTTGAGTTTATCGGCGGCAAAACCGCATTCTTACAAGCGCACGTTAGGTGTGCAGAGCCAACAGGGCTCATAGGTGAAAGGTAAACACATGAAGGCAATTATCCCAGCAGCAGGTCTAGGTACGCGTTTTCTACCTGCAACAAAGGTAACCCCTAAAGAGCTGTTGCCTGTTTTGGATAAGCCCGTCATTCAGTACGTAGTAGAAGAGGCTCTTGAGCCAGAAGAGGTCGATGAGGTAATCATCATCAATTCTCGCGAGAAGCCACAGATTGAAACCTACTTTGCTGCAGACCAGAAGTTTGAAGCAGATCTTTCTTCTCGTGGAAAGCAAGACCTTGCCGAGAAGGTCCATGCAGCTTCTGCGCTTCCTGTTTCCTTTACCTATCAGGACAATCCTCGTGGCCTTGGCCATGCCGTGCTTTGTGCTGCAGACGGTGTAGGTGACCAGCCATTCTTTGTACTTCTCGGCGATTACTTTGTTCCAGACCGTCAGATGTGCATCCGCATGGCAGAGATTTCCAAGCAGCACAATGGCGCATCCGTCATTGCAGTTGCTCCAGTTCCTGCAGATCAGGTGAATCGCTACGGTATTATCGCAGGTGAGTGCATCTCTTCTCCTTCAGATAACTCTGAGGGCGAGGGCGCTATTTGGAAGGTAACAGGTCTTGTCGAGAAGCCCCGTCCAGAAGACGCACCTTCTCACCTGTTTATTGTTGGTCGTTACCTGCTTTCTCCAAAGATTATGGAGCTCCTGGCAACTCAGGGTCCTGGCGCCGGCAACGAGATTCAGCTGACAGATGCAATGGAGCGCCTGCTTGCTGAGGAAGAGATGTATGCGCTGGTAATCGACGCGGAAGAGGGCTGCGATACCGGTACTCCTGCAGCTTGGGCAGCAACTAATGCTCGTATGGCACTCTCTGATCAGAGTTCTGCAGCAGCATTTAAAGAGGCGCTCGGCAGCTATGCCAACCGCATTGGATAAAAGACCCGACATACTCCGTTTTGGCAGCGATGGCTGGCAAGCCCGCTATGATAAAGGCTTTACCAGGGATAATGTAGTTAGACTTGCAGAGGCCCTTGGTACCGTCTGGTCAGAGGAGCTGCCTGGCGGTATTGTGTTTGTCGGCTTTGACACCCGCTTTGAAGCAGATTCGTCTGCTCTTGAAGCCGCTGCAACATTGGCTTCCTTTGGTTTAGACGTGCGTGTGTCCGAGACTTTTTGCCCAACTCCATCTGTTTGCTGGGCCTGTGCACATCATAAAGATGTAGCTGGTGGCCTCATTATTTCTGCAACTGAGCTTTCCTGCGAATATTGCGGCATGATTATTCGCGCTGCTAATGGAGGCCCTGTTTCTCGCGATTTTCTCCAGCGCGTGGAATCCGCAACGCCGCTTGAGCCAACAGATCAGCGTGGAACTTTTACCACAACAGATATTGTGACGCCTTATAAAAGTGCGCTGCTTAATCAGATTAATGTGCCTGTTATTAAAGAGCTACGCCCGAGCGTGGTAGTTGATCCTATGTATGGTGCAGCAACAGACCTGCTTGCTGACGTACTTTCCGCAGCTGGATGTGTTGTACATCAGATGCACCAAGGTCCTGTCAGGGATTTTGGTGGCATTCACCCACAACCAGCGGATCCTTGGGCTGATGAGTGCTCTTCAATGGTGGTAAGCCGCCATGCACAGCTGGGCCTTTTGCTTGATTGTGACGGAGACCGTGCTGCTGCCGTAGATGAAACCGGCCGACTCCTTAGCCCACACGAGCTTATTCCGCTTATCACTCGCCATCTTGTACAAAATAGAAAGCAAAACGGCCGCGTTGTTTCTACACTGACCTGTTCGGCAACGGTATCCAGGCAAGCAGCTCATCTTGGGCTAGAATCCGCAAGCGTGCCCGTTGGATTTGCTCGACTTTATTCAGAGATTGAGCAAGGAGACGTTCTTCTCGCCGCAGAGGAGTACGGCGGTATTTGCATTCCAAGCCACCTGTTGGAGCGAGACGGTCTGCTTGTAGCCCTGCTTGTTGTCGAAATGCTAGCGTATACCCATAAATCGCTTGCACAGCTTGTCTCTGAGGACGAGGCTGAACTGGGTCGCATGTGTTATAGCAGGCGAGGAGTGCGTCTTGATGCTGCAGCTACCCAGGCGTTCAGAAACATCCTTCCAGGCCTCAATCCAGAAAACGTTGCAGGTAAAGTGCCTGTTTCGGTAAGCCATGCCGATGGCCTTAAGCTTCAGTTTAAAGACGATTCTTGGGTGCTCATTCGTCCTTCTCGTATGGATGCGCTGGTACGCGTGTATTCTGAGGCCGCTAACGAGACACTTCGCGATCAACTTCTTGATGCAGCTTGCCAGATTGTAAAAGACGAAATATAGCCAAACAAAGCGTGTCGAGAAGACCGTTTGAATGGCAGCGTAAAAGACACCGCAAAAGGCAGTGTAAAAACGCGTAAAAGGCAGCGTAAAAAGACAACGTCAAAAACGCGTAAAACTCGCACCAAGATAATGCCAAAAATGCGTAAAAAGCTAACGCAAAATGACAACACTATATATAGTTGAAAAATAAAGTGTTACTACTAGATGACAAGAGGAATTTAGTGCCCAATATACTCATTAGTTCACTAAAGACTACTAATTGTGTAGAAATTGTGGAGGAATTAAGAAGATACAAAATCATCTTCACAAACGAGTCGTAAGTGCGTATAGTTATTCCCCGCGCCGCGCACCACGCAATGTGAAATCGCAGCGCAGCGAACCTTGAAAACCGGATACTGCGATCGAAAGATCAGCAAAGACAGACAAGCGAAATTCGAATTTGAACATTTTGTTCAATAGTCAATTCATAATTTCAGCGAATCCGAGATCAGCGGGATTTTAGAGACGTGGATTCAACTCAACTTTAAATTGTACTGACTTTTAGTCAGTTTAATTTTGAATGGAGAGTTCGATCCTGGCTCAGGATGAACGCTGGCGGCGCGCCTAACACATGCAAGTCGAACGATTAAAGCACCTTCGGGTGTGTATAAAGTGGCGAACGGCTGAGTAACACGTGGGCAACCTGCCCCTCTCATTGGGATAGCCACGGGAAACCGTGGATAATACCGAATACTTCGAGACTTCCGCATGGAAGACTCGAGAAAGCTCCGGCGGAGAGGGATGGGCCCGCGGCCTGTTAGCTTGTTGGTGGGGTAACGGCCTACCAAGGCAATGATGGGTAGCTGGGTTGAGAGACCGACCAGCCAGATTGGGACTGAGACACGGCCCAGACTCCTACGGGAGGCAGCAGTGGGGAATCTTGCACAATGGGCGAAAGCCTGATGCAGCGACGCCGCGTGCGGGATGAAGGCCTTCGGGTTGTAAACCGCTTTCAGCAGGGACGAGGCGAAAGTGACGGTACCTGCAGAAGAAGCCCCGGCTAACTACGTGCCAGCAGCCGCGGTAATACGTAGGGGGCAAGCGTTATCCGGATTTACTGGGTGTAAAGGGAGCGTAGACGGAATGGCAAGTCTGAAGTGAAAACCCCGGGCTCAACCTGGGGACTGCTTTGGAAACTGTTGTTCTAGAGTGTTGGAGAGGTAAGTGGAATTCCTGGTGTAGCGGTGAAATGCGTAGATATCAGGAAGAACACCGGAGGCGAAGGCGGCTTACTGGACAATAACTGACGTTGAGGCTCGAAAGCGTGGGGATCAAACAGGATTAGATACCCTGGTAGTCCACGCTGTAAACGATGAATACTAGGTGTCGGGGTGCAAAGCATCTCGGTGCCGTCGCTAACGCAATAAGTATTCCACCTGGGGAGTACGTTCGCAAGAATGAAACTCAAAGGAATTGACGGGGACCCGCACAAGCGGTGGAGCATGTGGTTTA
>CALGXY010000089.1:0-12227 GCA_937935155.1 uncultured Atopobium sp.
TGTGTTTTGAACTGCCTCCTATTTCTCGTGTCCAAGAAATGGGAGGCAGTTCAATTATGCAGGTCTATTTTGAAAATTTTGGCTTAGTTTTGACTAGCGACCAGTGACTAGCGTGAGTGTTGCTTCTCCAGAAGCGTTTGCCGTACTTACGTCAACGTCAATGACGCCTGGTAGATTGCTTGCAATTTCCACAATTTGAGACACGCTGACCTCTTCAGAGAGCTTTCCGTTTGCTCGCTGCTCAAAAAGGGTGCCTGCAAGTACACCACGCATATGTTTTGCGTTATGCGAGATAACACTGCGCTTTCCCGTACCAGGGTCTTCTCGCTGAACAACAACTTGCAGCAGCTCACAAGGATGCTTTGCCGATGGAGTCCACATCTTTCTGTATTCACCCGAGCGACAATCCACAACTATCTGATTTTGTAGAGTAGCGTTTAACAGGGGATTAAGCTGCTTTTTCCAGTAAGTTGCAACGGTACCAACAGTGGGCAGCTTGATTGAGGCAGAAAGTCTATAGTTGGGGAGAAGATCGTGTGGTCTCACAACGCCCCAGAGACCAGAGAAAATCATGATTTCTGAGTTGAGGATATCTGCTGGTAATGTGACCTTTTTCTGCGTGTTTTCTACCGTGACGTTTTCAAGTGTCTGGTTGAATTTTGCAGCCTCAAATAGTACGCCAGTATAGAGATTGAGCGCAGTTGTAGTTGGAGCTTCATAGACGTCCAGGTTGTCGGCAATGTCACCGACGGTATTAGGACCAATTTTAAGCACCTGAGCTGCGTTTGCGTGAGAACAAACCTGGTGTAAGTCCTTGATGAGTTCTTCTCGACAGCTGGTAAGCTCGGAGCCAAACAAAAGTGATGAGAGATCAAGAGAAGGTCCCGAGGTGGGGGCGGTTTTTCCTGATGATGGAGGAAGCAAAATAATCATGAAAATCCTTTTGATACGGGATTTTTAGTTGTTGTTTAGTTTGATTCTAATTTATGTCCGGTGTGCGTGGTAACTTTAGAAGTAAGAAAAATCGGAGAGGTGACGTATGGGCTTGCTTCTGTACAAACAACAAACAGGTGCTTTCTTATCAATCTCTATTCAAGAGCAGCTAAGGGCTTCACTTGAGAGGTGGGGGTCTGCTCAGCTTATAGTGCCTTCTTCCGATGCTGTGTTGTTAGTTAAGAGGCAGCTTGGTGCCATCCAAGAGCTCTCTGTTGGCGTGAACGTTTCAACTTTTGATGAGTGGGTGCGCGATCAATGGAAGTTGTACGGAAGCTCTGATCGTCTGCTTTCAACTACGCTTCGCAAGGTATTTTTCCAGCAGGTTTTAGATGGAATGTCTGCTGATGAACTGGGTTCGTTGAATGCTGGCAAGGGTACGGTGGAGCTTCTCTCTAAGCTTGCTCCAGAGTATCTTACAGAGCTTGATCAGATTATGACCTCTGGTCAACTTTCTGCTGGTCAGATGAGTGCCTGTAAGGTACTAGAGCGCTACAAGGCGCTGCTTGAAGAAAAGTCGTACGTTGAGGTGTGTCAGTGTCTGGATTACCTGCTGCAGTCCATTCCAGCGCAAGGACCTGCACTGGTTTTCTCGCGAGTTGAAGATCTTTCGGAGGCGCGTCTTAAGTTTGTGCGCAAGCTGTCGCAGAAGCGTGAGGTGTCGTTTTCTCTCTACGTGCCCGAAGGACCTGCAGGTTATGCAGCAGAGCAACAGCTGGAGTTGCTGGGCGGCCCGGGATGCGATTGTCGTGTGGATGCGGAGCTTGCGCCAGCCGCAAAAAGTCAGGAGCTCAACGATCTTCTCGCCAGGGTGTTTAGGGCCACGGAGGGCAATGAGGTTACGCCAAGCGGTGCGGTAACGTTTCTGTCGCCGCTAGGTCAGCTTGCCGAGGCCGAGTCTATTAGCAGGTATATCTCTCAGTGTGTAGAGTCTGGCAGCAAGAGCTTTGTGGTATACACCTCAAATCCGCAAAAGGTTTGGGACGCGCTTTCGCAGAAGCTTGCGGCTAAGGGGATTGCTGCTCACTACAAGCGTTCGGTGCGCATTCAGGACTCGCTTGCAGGACGTGCGTTTGCCAGCTTGATTGATGCGTACGTCACGCTCAATGAACGTGCAGAGCTCGAGAAAAACATTGACTATCAGGCATCTGACCATCAGATGGGGGATATGTCGTGGTGGCCTCCACGTACTCTTACGGACTATTTGATTTCTCCTATTTCAGGCATAGGTGTTGAGCGCGCGTGGATGCTGGATAAGAGTTGGCGTGGTAACAGAACGCTGTATGCCACCAGAGTGCTTGAGACGCTTTCTAAGGCGGCTATGTGCTCGCGTTTGTGCGCAGAGACCATCAAGAGCCTTGAGCTTGGCAGAATTGGATCTGCTGCTCAGCGTATTATTGAATACCTAGCTACAGAAACATCTGATGAGCAGGCAGAGGTTGTTCCATTTGAAGAAATATCTCTTCAAAACCAAGAGTCGCTTAAGGTGATGAACAAGATTGTTTCTTCTGCACAGGAGCTGCATGAGGCAGGATTAAAGCTCACTCCTCAGACACTCAAATCTTTTATTGAGCTTTGCAAAGACCAGACGGTCATGATGCCTGTTTCTAATGGTATTCAGTCTGATATTCAGGTGCTGATAGCTCCTGTGAGCCAAGCTCATTCTTTTGAGCCACATTCTTTTGATGCCGTCATTTTCCAGGGTATGGATACGTTGAATTTTGGCGTTAAAGCATCAGACGGTGCACTTCAAGAGTTTGTTCGCCATGCAAGCCAAATGCCTAAGGTGTCAGAGTTTGCACGGTATCAAAGAGATTTTTATACGGCGCTTACAACTGCTTCTACCAGTGTTGCGTTTGAGAAGGTTGAGCAAAAAGATGTCTTTAATGCAGTAGCTCTCAGTGAGGTTAAAGCATGCTATCCCAAAGACTATGCAAAGAAGACAGGGGTTGCATGCGGAGAAGAAGAGGTGCTGGTAAACCTGTTGCCTCAAGCTACTAATCCAGAACGTGTTGCAGAACTCCCAACAATCGAATCTGGTGAAATTGACCCTAAACTCAAAAATATTGTCGTACTCCCACGTCATTTGACTAGGGAGACTCTTGAGCAGGAATTACAGGGTCTTATAGAGGTCTCGCGAGAAGGGCTACCACTTCTTTCCGCTTCTCAGATTGAGACGTATCTTGAGTGTCCCTACAAATGGTTCACGCAACGTCGAATCAAAATTTCTCAGGTAGACACTGAGTTTGCTCCAATGCAGATGGGTACCTTTATCCATCGTGTGCTAGAGCTAACACACGCAACACTTTTAGCAGAAGCACTTGGTTGCGATGTGGCTGATGTTGATTCAGCGGTTGAATCCGTGCTTTTACAAGACATTGCTGGCTCTAGAATTACATCTGACAACTTAGACCACGCAAAGCAGGTGCTAGATACCTGTTTTTCTCAGGTGTGGGATGAGCAGTTCAACAACATTAACCGAGCATCTTCAAATGAGCTTATTCCGCATAGCATTCAAGAAAGAAAACAGGTTGAGAATATACGAGAAAATCTCAAGGATCTTCTCGAGTTTGAAGTTTCGCACTTTATTGGCTATCAGCCTAGGTTCTTTGAGCTTCGTTTTGGTAGAGAAGAAAACGTTGTTGAGTATGCAGGAGCTCAATTTACAGGCTCGATTGACCGCGTAGATGTAAACGCTCATGGTCAGGCACTTATTATTGACTATAAACATAAGGGCACAAATGATCTGAAAGCTTATTCAGCAAAGTTAAGTCTGGACAGTGAGCTCTCAAAAGAGATTCTGCCAAGGCATGTACAGTCTGCAATATATGCTCAGATTATGAGAAAACAGCTCACCAAGTATAAGCTTGAGCCAGTTGCTGCAATTTATCTGGGCACCAAAGAGCAAAAAGATAAGCCTTCATTTGCTCTTGCAGGCATGGCAACAGAAGCGGCAACAGAACATATTTGGAACATACATCCGGAAGATAAAAAGCTCAGGGACCAGGCAGTTATGGTTGTGTCTCAAAACTCAGCAGAGTTTGCAGACTACTTGGACGCTTGGGAGAGTTTAATTGCTCAGAAGGTTCAAGCCATGCTTTCTGGAGATGTCCGAGCCAATCCTTGCGATAAGGATGCATGTAAGTATTGTCCAGTAAAACTGTGCGACAAGAGGAGGTAAGCTACTATGGCTGATACACGTTATACGCCCGGTCAAGAGAAGACCATCAAGACGCTTGATAAGCCTCTTTTTGTTGCAGCAGGTGCTGGTTCAGGAAAAACTTTTACGCTTACACAGAGAATTGTGTGGGCTTTAAAAGAAGGCTCGGGAGCTGACGGAAAGCCGTACCTGAGTAGTCTTGACCAGGCATTGATTATTACGTTTACCAATGCTGCAGCTACAGAAATTAAGGAGCGCGTTAGGGAAGCTCTAGAAAAAGAAGGTCTGCATAGCGCTGCGTTGCAGGTTGATAATGCGTGGATTAGTACTATCCACGGTATGTGCAGCAGAATCTTAAAGATTCATGCACTAGATTTGGGTCTTGATCCTGAGTTTGAAATCATTGACGACATGACCAGAAATCAGCTGGTCAATATATCTATTGAAGAAGTACTCAGAGAGCTTTCTCAAGATGAAAGCTATGCTGAGTTTCTCTCAACCTATGCAGGGAACAGGGATGCACTGAAGTCTCGTATTGAAACGCTGATTTCATATGCTCAGTCATCTCCTGTAGGAATGGATGCTATTTCGTTTGTAGGGGATAGTTCTGACCTGGAAGTTCTGAAAGCAGAACTTGAGAGTCTCTACGGTGCGCTTGAGGAGCTAAAGGCTGCAATTGCCGAAAAGAAACCAGATGAAGCAGATCAGCTACAGAGTGTTCAATCTGAGCTCTCCAACAAATTGCAGCAACACTTGGTTCTCTCGCTCACTGATTTTGACCAGGCGTTTTGGGAGACTCTGGGAAAAGCCGTTAAGGCCGTCCGTTCCACAAAAGAAATAAAAAATGTAAAAGATGAAGCTGCGTACCAGCTTAAAGTTTGTAGCTCTTTATTTGGACTTATTCAGGACATGTCTGAGGGTCAGTGTCTGAAAGATGTTACTGAGCAGGTCTACAAGCTTTTTAAACAGAAGAAACTTGCTGCTGGCGGCCTTGATAACGATGACCTTTTACATCTAACGGCAAAGGTATTCGAAGAGCATCCAGAGATTGCAGCTGTTTACACGGATAAATTCAAGCTTGTAATGGTTGACGAGTTCCAAGATACGGACCAGCAACAGGTGCAGATGATTAAGAGTCTCTCAGGTAAAGATGCTCAATATCTCACCACAGTTGGTGATGCGCAGCAGTCAATCTATCGATTCCGCGGTGCTGATGTTGATGTGTTCTTTAGACGTCAAGCAGAGGTTTCAGAAGATTTGCAACCCCGTCTTGTAGATAATTTCCGCAGTCACAACGAAATTTTGCGATTTGTTGCAAAGGTTTGCAGCGCTGACGGCATGATACCTAACTTTATGGATCTGTCTGCTGGGCGAGAAGAGCCTGCAACTCCGTTCATTGCTCATTCGCCTCGCGTATATTTTGAAGTCACAAAATTTGAAAAGTCAGGAAATTCTAAGCCAGGCGATGAGGTCACAAGAAACCAGCTTGTTGCGTATCAGCTTGCAGACAGAATCAACACGCTTATGCAGGATGAGAAGATCCAAGCAAAAGATGTTGCAATTTTGATGAAATCAGTTAAAAAGGCACAGCCCTATATTGAGGCACTTCGTACCTTTGGAATTGAAAGCGTGGTTTCTGGAGCTTCAACGTTTGGTGAGCAGCCTGAGGTTCAGCTGATTGGTAGTCTTTTACAGGCACTCGCAAATATGTACGATTCATACGAGGGACTGTTTCCTGTACTCTCGAGTGAGATTTTTAGCCTTGATGCGTCTGACCTGCTTCTCTTGGGCACTAATTTTGGAGAAAATGGTCAGAGGATTACCAATAGAGATATTGCAGAGTCAGTGGTAAATGACGTATGTAATCCACCTTTTGAGATAAGTCCAAAGCTCAAAAATGCTTTAGAGGTGTTGAGTAACGCTCGTAGCTCTCTTTCAAACAAGAGAGTTTCAGACGTCATTAAAAAGGTAGTTCTTGATGCCGGATGGATTTCTCGCCTTCAAAAGATGGGAAATGAGGGACAGTCAAAGATTGCAAATATCTTTGCAGCTCTTGAACAAATTGATAGCCTGCAAAAGGAGCTGAGCATTGGCGTAGCTTCAGTCGCAAAAGCGTTTAGTCAATGGTGTAACACGGCTAATGAGTCGCCAAAGGTGCTTCACTGCAGCACTCAAAACGCCGTAACTTTTATGACTATTCATGCTTCTAAGGGATTGGAATTTCCTGTTGTTGCTGTTGTGGGAGCTGTTTCTGGTCCTAAGGCAGGCGCTGGCAGTGAACCATTTTTACATATTAGAAAAGACAATTCATATCAGATTGTATTCTCAAGCAGTACTAAAAAGCTTCATGAATTGTATGACGGCTGTCATGAGGTTCCTACAAGTATTGATGAGTGCAAGAGTCTTCTTGAGTGGAGAATGTTCCTGGAAACTCAAGAGAATGAGTTTGAAGAGCAGGAGCAGAATCGCCGTCTTTATGTTGCTCTGACCCGAGCTCGAGAAGCAGTCATTCTTACTTCAACCATCGACCTTACTAAAGAGGGAATTAGTCCTCGTTATACGCGCAAAATTACAAATGCCTTGTTTGAAGAGCCGCCACTTTCTGCTGGTGAGCATCCGTTTGAATATGGCGGAGATCTTGCTGGTTGTATGCGTGTGGTTCAGGGTTCTGGCAAGAAGGATGAGCCAATTCAGGTTGAAGGTTTAGAGTTGGTTGAACCTTTTGATGGTAAGCCTAAACCTTCTGATGGCAACCCAAGTGAAGAGAAAAACCCTCAAGCTGAAGAAACGTTTGACCTCTATGAGAAGGTTCAGCTGAGCGTCACTCCAGAAGCTACGTATGACCAGCGAGAAGGTTTCTTTAGTTATTCTTCCGCTCACCAACAAATGGCAGAGAACTTTAAGGGTGAGAATAACAAGGCACTTGAGGAAGAGCACCAGGCACAAAGCCTGGAATATGATGCAAATGACCTTCAACCAGTGGCTGAGACTTCCGTTATGTTGTCTGACACATTAGCTGACGATGGAGTAGATCCAACAAGCCTCGGTTCAGCCTTCCACGAGCTTGCTCAGATTATGGTTGAGACTCAGTCTAAGGTTGATGAACAAACTATTGATAAATTGTGCTTAAAGAATAGCGTTCCTCAGCGCGCGATATCACGAGTCAAACAAGCACTTGAACTGTGGAGCAATTCTGCAATCAGGCAAGAAGCTTTAGCTCATGATGTGGTTATTGCGGAGTCTCCTTTTACGCTGCAGGTTGATTCTGAATATGGGAACTATGTAGAAGGAGCCATCGATCTTCTCGCTTATAATAAGGGAAGCAAAGATGCGCTGGTAGTTGACTATAAAACAGGCGATAAGGGCCTTAGTGCAACTCAGATTTATGAGCATCATCAGATGCAGGCAAACTTCTATGCCTACGTCTTGATGCAGCACGGATTTACTAAGGTTGAGTGCGCATTTGTTTGTGTTGAGGTTGAAGAAGCTGGTCAGCCACACGTTGCTCGTTACACGTTTGATGTAAACCATCAACCACGGCTTTAAGGAGGCAAGAACGTGCCTTTTGCACATGTTGTTTTAGACATACCAACTCGTGCTCTTTCTGGCACGTTTGACTACGCCATTCCAGAAGCTTTGGAAGAGACTGCGGTTGTAGGAACAACGGTCTTGGTGCCGTTTTCTCACAGGCAGGTTGTTGGCTACATTGTAGGTGTCTCAGACCGTGTGTCTTTAGGTTTAGATGTTTCTCGCGTCCTTCCAATAACACAAGTTCTAGCAGATTCAGCATTTGATGAGCAGTCTGCACAGGTAGCAGAATGGATGAGCAAAGAATATGCCTGTAGTTACGCAGATGCATTGCATCCGTTCTTAGCGCCTGGACAAAAAGTTAAAGTCACCAGGAAAGACTCGGATTCTCCTTGGCAACTTGTTTGCGAGAAGTCCGGTCCTGTTGATGAGCGATGGGTTGAGCTGACAGAAAAGGTGGCAGATTTTACGCCTGCAACAAATGCAAGCAAGCAACGTTCGGTGCTTGAGGCTCTCGCACAAGGTGCTATGAAGTTATCCGAGCTCTCGGCTACCATTCCAGGAGCTCGTAGTGCAGTAACTGCACTGCAGAAAAAAGGCATCGTTGAGGTGCGCACACAGCGACAAATTCGTGGAAGCCAGGAGGGTCTGGGAACCACGCTTTCAAGTGGTGTAGCACCTCGTCCTCAGCAACTTACTGAGGGGCAAGAGTCTGCTCTTGCAGCAATCGAGACTGCGCAAACTGTTGCTCAGGGCGATGTTGTGCTCATTGATGGTGTAACAGGCTCAGGTAAAACCGAGGTGTATCTCTCTGCTATTGAGAAGACCTTAGCAGCCGGCAAGGGTGCCGTGGTGCTTGTACCTGAGATTTCTCTTACCGCGCAAACAGTTGGCCGATTCCGTTCGCGTTTTGGCGAGCAGGTAGCCGTTCTTCACTCAAAGCTTTCGCTTGGCGAGCGCTTTGATCAGTGGGATTTAATCAGACAGGGTAAAGCCCGCGTGGTAGTAGGTGCACGATCTGCTCTGTTTGCGCCCATCCAAAACCCTGGACTGTACATCATTGACGAGGAACACGAGGCTTCATACAAGCAAGATTCGCTCCCACGCTATCACGCAAGAGAAGTTGCTGCTCAAATGGCGCGTCTCCGCGGTGCTGCGCTGGTGCTTGGTTCTGCAACGCCTTCGCTCGAGAGCTTATACCGAACAGCTCAGGGAAGCTGGAACGGCTCCAACTGGACGCGTGTTGCCATGACCGAGAGACCTGGCGTGGCGGTTCTTCCGCAGGTCCAGGTAGTTGATATGGCTTCCCAGTTCAAAAACGGAGGTAGATCGGTCTTCTCGTCAGCTCTTGCTCTTGCGCTACAAGAAACAACAGAGCGTGGCGAGAAAAGTGTTCTACTTCTTAATCGTCGAGGATTTGCAAACTTTTTGATGTGTCGTGAGTGTGGCTGTGTGCCCGAATGTCCGCATTGCTCGACGTCTCTCACGTACCATGAGCGCACGCATTCTCTGGTTTGCCACAGTTGCGGCAGACAGTGGTCTCAGCATGCGTATCCTAACCCTTCCAGCAAATGTCCAAACTGCGGCAGCCGTTATATGGGTGCATATGGTGTGGGAACACAGCGTGTAGAAGATGAGCTCAAGCTTCTGCTTGGCAGCGATGCCCCAATTATTCGTATGGATGCCGATACCACGGCTAAAAAGGGCGAACATCAGCGTCTTCTTGAGCTTTTTGATGCAACTCCTGGAGCTGTGCTCATTGGTACGCAGATGATTGCAAAGGGTCTGGATTTTCCTGATGTCACCTTGGTTGGTGTTATCAACGCCGATACCATGCTTAAGCTGCCAGATTTTAGAGCAGCTGAGAGAACATTCGACTTGCTAGAGCAGGTTGCTGGTCGTGCGGGCAGGGGAGAAAAGCCAGGTAAGGTCATCATTCAGTCGTACTGGTCAACACATCCGGCTATTGCTTCTGTAGTTACACATGACAGACGCCCGTTTCTTGATGCAGAACTTAAAGAGAGAAGAGAGGGGGCTTATCCGCCCTTCTCGCGCTTGTCTAATGTGCTTTTTTGGGGCGCTTCAGAAAAAGAAGTTCGTCGCGTAGCGGACCAGATGGCAGAGGCGCTGCATACAAAGTTAGACGCGCAAACAGGATGGGAGATTTTGGGTCCTGCTGATTGTGTAAAAGCCAAGGTAAAAGATAAGTATCGCAGACATATTTTAGTAAAATCTCCCGTGGACGCTCAGGTGGGAGAAATTCTTTCTGAGTGTGCTGCTTCACTTGATAAAAGAGTGGGTATCAACATGACATTAGATGTTGACGCTTACGACATGATGTAAGGATAGGAATGAGTTCCGAAGCTGACGATATGGTACTTTGGCCAGACCCTCGTCTGAGCCAAGAGTGCGAAGAGATTGACGATATTAACGACGATGTCCGCAAGATGGCCGAGCACATGCTCAAAGTTATGTATGCTACCGACGGCGTTGGTCTTGCTGGACCTCAGGTGGGCTATATGAAGCGCATGGTAGTCATCGATGTTGACTATCCTAACGGCCAAGAGAACCCTTTTGTGCTCATTAATCCAGAGATTAAAGTTGCAGATGGCGAGCCTCGTGTGTACGAGGAGGGCTGTCTTTCGTTCCCTGGCATTACTGTTCCGGTTACGCGCCCAAGCCACGTTGTCGTTCACGCATATAACCTCGAGGGCGATCTGATGCGCTATGAGGCAGAAGGAGATCTTCTCGCCGTATGTTTGCAGCATGAGATTGACCACATCAACGGCGTCACCATGCCAGATCACCTGGGACCAGGTGCTCGTATGGAGACACTACAGGAGTACAAAGAGGCACTGGCTTCTGGTGCCCGTCCTGGTCAAACAGACTATTAGGAGTTGACATGCGCGTAGTCTTTATGGGAACTCCAGATTTTGCTGTTCCATCGCTCAAAAAACTTGCCCATGACCACCAGGTTGCTCTAGTCATTACAAGGCCAGATGCCGTTCGCGGTCGTGGTAAAACGCTTGAGCCGTCTCCCGTAAAAGAATGCGCACAAGAGCTTGGATTGCCCGTTCTTGAGGCAAACCGCATGACTCCAGAAGTAATTTTTTCGATGCAAGAGGTACAACCAGAAGCGCTCTGTGTGGTTGCTTTTGGCTGCATTTTGCCAGATGAAGTTATCTCTCTTGCACCTTATGGCGCTCTGAACGTTCACGCATCGCTGCTGCCTCGCTGGCGAGGAGCCGCTCCAATACAGCGTGCCATCCTTGCGGGTGACACGGTTGCTGGCGTTTCTATCATGAAGATTGCACATGAGCTTGATGCGGGAGACTGGTGCAAGCAAGCATCGTGTGAGGTTGGCTCCAAAAATACTGAACAGCTCACTGACGCTCTAGCACATTTGGGTGCTGACGCACTGTCTGAGGCTCTTTCTGAGCTCAAGGAAGGCTCTCTTGAGTGGCATGCACAAGATGAGCGAGAAGTAACGTTTGCTCCTAAAGTTACCAAGCAAGAAATGAAGCTTGCTCCAGAAGATTCAGCTCAGGTAAATGCGTTGAGGGTTCAGGCTTCGTCTGATACCGCTCCTGCGCGCGCTTCGGTTGGAGGCAGGTCTTTGCGTATTCTCTCCGCTCAGCTAGCACCAAGTGAAGCCTCTGTTGCCCAAGGTCAGGTTGCTCTTCAAGATCATAGGTTGTTCCTTGGCTGTGCTGAAGGAACTCTTGAGCTTCTTGAGGTGCGTCCAGATGGCAAGCGCTCTATGGATGCAAAATCATTTGCCGCTGGACTTCAGAAGTCCCAGATGACCTGGCAGATGCTTCAATAATGGCCACCTTAACACCTGCTCGAAGAGTGGCCTATCAGGCATTTTTTGAGTGTAGACGCAATAATCTACGTATTCGTGATTACTTGAGGGAGTCAAAAGACTTCTCGGAGCTTTCTGTACAAGACAAAGCTTTTGCTACTCGTCTTGCTCTGGGAGCAACGCTTACCAAAGGTAAGCTTGATGAGGCTCTAAAGAATCATCTTAAGTCAGGTATTCACCTAGAACCAAAGGTACAGGATGCTCTCCGTATTGCTGTATTTGAGGTTTTATATTTAGAGACAAGACGCGACGCCGCCATCAGCCAAGGTGTTGAACTGATAAAGTCTATCTCAAAGCGATCTTCCGGCCTTGCAAACGCTGTGCTCAGAAAAATTTCTGAAGATGAAGCTCAGCTTACGCGTACAAAGAATCCCAAATCTCCTTCAGAGCTTTCGTGGGCGTCAGGCATTCCTGAGTGGATTTGTTTAGAGATTATTGAATCGCTGGGAGAGTCTGCCGCTCAAAAGCTCATACTTAATTTAAAGAACCCCGCTCCTGTGTATGTCTTACAAAGAAACGTATCAGAGCAGCAATTGCAGAGCAGCTCTTTAGAACTACAGCAAACAGTTCTGCCAGATGTGTATGAGGTAAAAAATCCTGCTCAACTTAACGTTGATGCGTATGTGAAGAAAGTTCAGCTTGTTCCTGCAGATTTAGCTTCTCAGCTTGTGGCACTTCTCG
>CALGXY010000090.1:0-7273 GCA_937935155.1 uncultured Atopobium sp.
GAGGAGTCGCTGGGTACAGCGCTTGAAAACGAGCCGGACCAAAACGGAGCCTACGCGCCACTCAAGCGCGGTCGCGTCACGTTTACCGACGCACCCGTTCCTGCAGGAATCATCATTCCAACAGCTAATCTAGCAGTGCTTTCTGTCTCGGACTTGACGGCCAGAAGCGCGCGCAACAAGAAGCGCTCCAAACGTATTGACCCCACAACGGTGACGTTCCCGTTTAAGCCGGGCGATTACGTTGTCCACGCAACGCACGGTATTGCGCACTTTACAGCTATTGTGCGTCAAGAAGTTGCAGGTAGAGAGCGTGATTACTTCCTGCTTGAGTATGCTAATGACGATAAACTCTATGTGCCCCTGGAGCAGGTTGACCGCATTACGCGCTATGTGGGACCTGACGGCAATAATCCACGCCTGACCAGGCTTAATACGGCGGATTGGTCGCGCGCCACTAACAAGGCAAGAAAGTCCGCCAAGAAACTGGCGTTTGACCTGGTAGATCTCTATACACGTCGCGCTTCAGTGCCGGGTTATGCGTTTTCGCTGGACACTCCCGCTCAGGAGGAGATGGAGTCTAGCTTCCCGTATCAGCTAACGCCAGACCAAGAAAGCGCTGTTGCAGACATTAAGTTGGACATGGAAGCACGCAAGCCAATGGACCGTCTGCTTTGCGGTGACGTGGGCTTTGGCAAGACAGAGGTGGCGCTGAGAGCTGCATTTAAGGCGTGCCAGGATGCTCGTCAGGTTATGATTTTGTGCCCAACTACCATCTTGGCTCAGCAGCACTACGAGACGTTTTTCTCGCGATTTGCTCCGTTTGATTTGAAGGTAAGCGTGCTTTCGCGTTTTGTGACTCCTGCTCAGCAGAGAAAAGCGCTTGAGGGATTTGCGGACGGAACCGTAGATGTGCTGGTAGGAACTCATAGGTTGCTCTCAGCTGACGTCAATCCACACGACTTAGGCTTGGTTATCATCGACGAAGAGCAGCGCTTTGGCGTGCAGCACAAAGAGCAGCTCAAAAACATGCGTGAGCAGGTAGACGTGCTGACGCTCTCGGCAACGCCCATTCCGCGCACCATGCAGATGGCCATGAGCGGCGTTCGTGACATGAGCCTGATTCTGACACCGCCACCTGGCAGAAAGCCTGTTCAGGTAATGGTAGGCGAGTACAACCCGGATCTTGTTTCCGCAGCTATTAGAAGTGAGCTGGAGCGAGAAGGACAGGTGTACTACGTGTCCAATCGCGTGACCACTATTGATGAAGCGGTGGCTCGCGTGGAGGAAGCTGCGCCGGAGGCTCGTGTGGGTGTGGCTCACGGCCAGATGAGTGCTCGCGAGGTAGAAAACGTCATGCTTGCCTTCCAGGAGCATGAGATTGACGTTTTGGTGGCCACCACCATCATTGAGTCCGGCATTGACAACTCGCACACTAATACGCTGATTATCGAGGACTCACAGCGCTTGGGACTGGCTCAGTTGTACCAGCTTAAGGGCCGTGTTGGTCGCGGTAGGCAGCAGGCGTACGCGTACTTTATGTTCCCGGCAGAGTTGCCGCTGACGGAAGAGGCAACCGAGCGCTTGACGGCAATCAACGAGTTCCAGGATTTGGGTAGTGGCATGCGTATTGCCATGCGTGACTTGGAGATTAGAGGCGCCGGCTCCCTTATGGGCGCTGAGCAGCACGGAAACCTTTCCAGCGTTGGCTTTGACCTCTTTACACAGATGCTGGGCGAGGCAGTTGCTGAGGCTCGCGGTGAGTCCGCTGAGTTGGAGCAGGCTGAAGTTACCATCAATCTACCTGCAGATTTCTATCTTGATGAGGACTATCTGCCAGAGGTTGATCGACGCGTTCTGGTGTACCGTCGTCTTGCCGCAGCTACAGAGCTTTCCGATGTGGATGCCCTGCAGCAAGATACCGAGAATAGCTTTGGCGCCCTGCCGCTTGCAGGTAAGAACTTGTTTGATCGTGCCCGCGTGCGCATTCGTGCGCAGCGTTTGGGCGCAACGTCAGTAAGCCTGACAAATGGTCGTCTGGTATATCTGGGCGTAGAAATTCCTCGCGAACAAGCCCTCAAGTTGAAGGGTCGCGGTGCTATTGTGTATCCAAAGACGCATAAACTGGCGTATCCGTTCCACCGCAATGAAGAACAGCTGATGCCCGCCGCCTTAGGAGTTCTTGAAGAGCTTGGTGGCGACGACGAGATTGAGGAGTAAATATGAGCCAAACAGCAGGTCAGACTTCACAGAATGTCGCAAGCGCCGCACAGAGCGCCGCGTGCGCAGTTGACACGATCTTTACCGCACCACACCTCAGGTGGGGTGTTATTGGTTGCGGAATCATTGCAAATCAGATGGCAGAGGTGCTGGCTTCGGTTGGTAGAACCATTGACGGTGTAGCCAACAGGACACAGGAGAAGGCCGTTGCGTTTGCACAAAAACACCACGTTAAACGTGTGTATGACAGCATCGACGCTCTTCTCGCCAGCGACGAGATTGACGCGGTGTACCTGACCACGCCTCACAATACGCACATCATCTACCTGCGCAAAGCACTTCAGGCGGGCAAGCATGTGCTGTGCGAGAAGTCCATTACGCTCAACTCCGCTGAGCTGCTTGAGGCCGAAGAACTTGCTCGTCAGAACGGTGTTCAGCTCATGGATGCCTGCACTATTTTGCATATGCCGCTCTACAAAGAGCTGGTCAGCCGTGTGGACGCGGGCGAGTTTGGTCCAGTCAACCTGATTCAGGAGAATTTTGGCAGCTACAAAGAGTTTGACATGGAGAATCGCTTCTTCAATCCCAAGCTTGCGGGCGGCGCCCTTCTGGACATTGGCGTGTATTCGCTGACGCTAGCTCGTCTTTTCTTGAAGAGCCAGCCTCACGATGTGCTCTCTATGATGAATCCGGCTCCTACCGGCGTTGATCAGACGGACGGCATTTTGCTCAGAAACGCCGAAGGTCAGATGGTTGTCTTGGCGTTGACACTTCACTCCAAGCAGCCAAAACGAGCTATGATTTCCGCCGATAAAGCCTTCATTGAGATTATGGAGTACCCACGCGCAGACGTTGCCACAATTACGTGGACTGACGACGGCAAACAGGAGCAAGTCCAGGTGGGTCGCAGGGCTAATGCGCTGGCGTACGTGCTGGCAGATCTGGAGTCCGCTGTTGCAGGAGACGCTTCTGCTCAGGCGCAGCTTGAGGTCTCAAAGGACGTTATGGAGCTCATGACCGGCCTGCGCAACGACTGGAATTTCCTGTATCCCGAGGAGCAATAAGTTCTATGACATCTGACGAGAAGATCGCCCAGCTAACAGCCGCAGTTGACGAAGAAACAAAGGCTCGTCCGGGTGCACCTCAGACGCATCCAGAGTTTGACCGTCTGGTTAGAACCATCTGGCGGCTTCGTCAGGAGGATGGTTGTCCTTGGGACAAGGAGCAGACGCACCAGTCCATCTCAAAGAACATGATTGAGGAAGCCTACGAGGCGGTTGAGGCTATTGCTGAGGACTCTCCCGAGCACCTTGAGGAGGAGCTTGGCGACGTGCTTGAACAGGTAGTTCTTCACTCGCAGATTGAGGCGGACAGCGGTACCAGTGCGGGCAGTGGGGTGTGCGGCCACGCGGCGGGCTTCGACATCGACGACGTATGTAGAGCGCTCAATCAGAAGCTGGTACGCAGGCATCCGCACGTGTTTGGGCCAGAAGCGGGTTCTACGTCGTCGGCAGCGGCCGTCTTGGACGTGTGGGAGAGCGTCAAGGCTGAGGAGCGCGCCAGTGCAGAAGATACCGTGCACACCGAGGGTCTTCTCGACTCGGTTCCACAGTCTCTACCTGCGCTCATGCAGGCTCAGAAGATCTCAAAGCGCGCTGCAAAGATGGGTTTTGAGTGGGCGTCAGTTAGTGACGTGTGGGACAAGGTTGCCGAGGAGCGCGCGGAGTTTGACGCTGAAGGCTCAGGTACGCAGCAGAAAACGGACGAGTTTGGTGACATCTTGTTTGCGCTGATAAACGTTGCTCGCTGGGAAGGCGTTGATGCGGAAGAAGCGCTGATGAGCGCCTGCAGAAAGTTCCGCGCTCGCTGGTCGTACATGGAGAAAGCTGCTGCTGAGAGAGGCTTCTCGCTTGACGAGAAACCCGAGCTACAAGAAGATTTGTGGCAAGAGGCAAAACGTCATCTTGATGCGTAAGCAAGCTGCACAGATTGCAGTGAAGACGTGCGGCGTACCGCAAAGCTTACGACTCGCCGTGGAGCGACGACTTCTATTCGGTAAAACGATGAAATTCCAAACTGAGGCAGGGCTATCGGCACTGCCTCTGCCATAATAAAGATGTTGCAATTTGTTGCGACGCATCACCAAACAAACCAGAAATGAGATCCGTGATGAGTCAAGACACCACTAAAAAGAGTGGTACAAAAAGAAAAACAACGCCCACCAAGCGTTCCGTTGAGCCTCTTAAAGAGACTACCGTGGAGCATGCCGCTGGTGCTCTCAAAATATTTTCAACTAAAAAATCCGAGAAACCCCAGGTAACTGAGAAATCTCAATCTGACTCAAAAGCTGTTGAGGTTAAAAAGCCTGCGGTGACTCAAAAGGACGCTTCTTCCCAGAAGAGTTCCAAGGACACCAAGTGTAAAAGAACTGTTCAAGTTAATAGGATTGATAGGACTCAGAAGCCCGAGCGTGACCAGAAGTCCGAGCGCAGGCAGAAGGCTGAAAGAACTAATAAACCGCAGTTCAGCGTAGCTTCTCTGGTAGAGCTTAAAGACAACGCACTTGACTTCGCGCGTAACCACACCAAGCTTGTCATTTTTCTCGGCGTTGTAATCTTTTTGCTTGTGGGCTTGTATCCGCCAATTCGTGGCTACTACCACGCTGTTCGCGAGCATGACGAGTTGCTGCTCAATCAGCAGAAGCTCGAGGAAGATCAAAAACGACTCGAGTCCGAGGTTCAGGGTCTGCAGACAAAAGAGGGCATCATAGATGAGGCTCATAAGCAGGGCTTGGTTTCTGGCAACGAGGAATCTGCGCGCGTAGAGGGCCTTGATAAAAAGAAGGATGAGAATACCGTTCAGCATCCTGACTATCCGTGGTACATCAAGGTTGGGGATTTTGTTTTTGGATTTACACCAGGCGATTCCGGCAATACTGAGGCTCCTAAGAGCGCAAACTCTGACGATTCTACATCTGCACCAGCTCCTGAAGAGTCTCACGAGCAGAAGAACTCTGGAGAAGGTGGATCTTCTGAGGGGTCCGGCGCCGACAATTCAAAGTCCGATAGTGGGAACTCGCGCTAATGCTTCTAGCTGCTATTGATATTGGAACCGTAACCGCTCGACTTGCACTTGCGCAGGTTGAGGACGGTCGTGTCATTCGCATGGCCAAATACACCGAGATTGTCAATTTGGGCGAGGGTGTTGATACGACAAAGCGCCTGCTACCTGAGGCAATCCACCGTTGCGTTGGTTGCGTTTCTTCTTATGTTGATCATGCGAGAAAAGAGGGCGCTGAGGCGGTTGTTTGCACGCTCACAAGCGCCGCTCGCGATGCAGAAAATGCTCCTAACCTGGGAATGGGTCTAGCTTCGCTGGGACTTGAGCCCATGATTATTCCAGGTGAAATTGAAGGCGCGCTCACATTTCTGGGTGTCTCTCACGATTTTGAGAATCATCGCATTCTTGTTGCCGACAGCGGCGGCGGCTCAACTGAGCTGGTTGTTGGCACGCTGGCAGGCCAGCCTGCGGCCCAAGGCGCAGGACAGCAGCTTGGAGGGCAGCAGCTTGACATCAACTTTGTCGAATCCGTTGACCTTGGTTGCAGACGTCTGACTGAGCGATTTAATCTGTCTTCGGATTACCCATCAGCTGAGGACATTGATGGAGCTCACAAAATGGCGGCTCAGATGATGTCTGAGGCTATTGTACGAGCTCAGCAGCGGTGTGCAGCGCCTGAGCTCTTGGTTGGCGTCGGCGGAACCGCAACCAGCCTCATCGCCATCAGGGACCGCCTTGATCCGTACGACCCGTCAAAGGTGCACCTCAACCACATCTCGCTTGATGAGGTGTCGCAGATAGAGGGGCTTCTCGCCAGCAAAACGCTAAAGGAGCGAGAAGACATAACGGGACTTCAGGCAAAGCGCGCACCCGTCATGCTTGCGGGAACTATTTTGCTTGCAGAATTGATGAAGAATTCGGGCTTTAAACACCTGGTAGTAAGCGAGAGTGATCTGCTCTTTGGCCTGGTGATAACTGCTTCTGCCGTTTACCAGGGAAAGCAGTCGCCTGTGATTTGGAAGCCAATTTTGCGCCCGCTGGATAAAAAGTAGTGGCATAATAGCTAGACATATCCGGGGGCGTGGCGGAATTGGCAGACGCAGGGGACTTAAAATCCCTCGACTTCGGTCTTGCGGGTTCGAGTCCCGCCGCCCCTACCACTTTTGTTGCAGAATAAATAGCGTTTTAGCTGCGGTTTTTCAGAAAATATTTAAGTATTAGGTTTTATTGGATGTGAAGAGTGTATAGCTCTTGACCTGGTAAAACTTAGCTCACCAGTTAGCGGGGGGGGTGCGGACGAATAGTTGGACCGAATCGGTCCGGTTAGGAGTCTGTATGTTCACCGAAGAAGAGAAGGAGAAGGCCGCGTACATATCGGAGGCTGTTGCATCACGGGTAACGATCCGGAATGGCATTGTAACGATTGCGAAGAGGAGTTTTAGCTACTGGGACAATTTGTCCCAGTAGGGCTGCAATTAGGAACTGTTGGGCGTTTTGTCTTTAGCCGGTTCCAGATATGTAGAATAATGAAAACCAACCAACGTTCAGCAGAGACGATAGGGAGGAAATGTGGGTATCAAAGAAGTCAAGAAGAACCCGATAAACATGATGGTCGCTGATGCGGACGACCAAACCCTCGAGGCTGTCATCCAGCTTCGCAAGAAGGTCGGCAGCCAGGAGGAGCGCCTCGGATTCGTTAAGGGCCTCTACTACATCTCACTAGTCGATGCCGACTACACCGGGGACGAGAAGGCGCTCGTTGAAGGCACGGCATGTGCGCTCGGAATCAACGAGTCCACCCTCACCTATATGGAGCATGAGATTAACGATGATCCCGATGCCTCCATCGACTCCTTTGCCACTGCTGGATCAAGGGAGTACCGTCAGCAGCTCTTTGAGGAGATGGCCGCGCTTACCTACCTAAAGGGATATCAGCTCGCCGAGGAGGACAGGGCGATGATGAAGGTCGCTAAGGCGATGGGCATCAAGGAGGACA